>NZ_LOPV01000022.1 GCF_001469865.1 Haloferax profundi | reverse complement strand
GACCGAAGGTCAGTCGTCTCGTTCGCCAACCCGAAAGGACTGATTCGGGCGCGGAGACGGTAGCCAGTCGGGTCCGTTCGGCGAACACGTTCGAGAGTGGGTGTGCGACTCGTCATGGATGGCCCAAATCCTCATCTATCTCCGCACCGTCATGTATTGGCATGGCACGAGTAATCGTGGTCGGTGGTGGTGCCGCAGGACTCTCCGCTGCGTTGTTCGCGTCGAAAAACGGCCTGGACGTGGACGTATTCGACACGGACAAGACGTGGTTGCACAAGGCCCACCTGTTCAACTACCTCGGCATCGACTCGAAAGACGGAACCGAGTTCCTCGAAGACGCCCGCGAGCAAGTCGACGGGTTCGGCGCGACACGCCACGAAGCCGAAGTGACCGCTGTCGCACAATCGGGCGATGGATTCGTCGTCACGGCCGGCGACGAGGAGTACGAGGCCGATTACGTCGTCCTCGCCACGGGGACGAAGCGGAGCCTCGCCGAGGAGTTGGGATGTTCGTTCACGGACGAGGACGTCGTCGACGTCGACGTGACGATGGAGACGAGTGTCGAGAACGTGTACGCAACCGGCGCGATGGTCCGCGCCGAGGAGTGGCAAGCCATCATCTCGGCCGGTGACGGCGCTGCTGCCGCCCTCAACATCCTGACGAAGGAGAAGGGCGAACACTTCCACGACTTCGACACGCCGGCAGACGCCGAGTAGCACTTCTCCCGAGCGTCAGGTTCTCCACTCGGGCGCTGTCCGAACGCCGCGTTACGACTCTACGAGAACGACACCAGTCACGACGAGTGTCCCGCCGAGCACAGTCACCAGCGTCACGGGTTCGCCGAGGACGAGTGCACCCAAGACGAGCGTGCCCGCTGGTTCGAAGGTGCTGACGATACTCGCTCTGCTGGCGCCGATGCGGGCCATGCCGGCGAAGAACGCGAATATCGGGATTGCGGTGGCGAAGACGGCGATTGCACCGACGATGAGCCACGACGCAGTCTCGGTCGGAACCGAGAGTTGCCCCGTCGCAGTGCCGACGAGGAGGAACGACACGGCGGCCGCTGGAAGGACGTGCGCGGTGAGCGTCCGGGAATCGACCGTATTCAGTGCCCGTCGACCCACCACGATGTACGTCGCGTAGACGACGGCCGCGACGAGGACGATGAGGACGCCTCGTGGGTCGACGCCGGCGGGGTCTGCCCCTGTGATGAGGGCGACACCAGTGAGTGCGACGACGAGTGCGCTCACCGTTCGTCTCGTGACCGGTTCGTCGAGTGCGACGATTGCGAGGCCCACGACGAAGACTGGGTACGTGTAGAGGACGATAGATGTGAGTCCTGCCGTCAGGTACTCTAACCCGAGAAAGTAGAGGGAACTCATCGTGGCGTAGCCGAGACCACCGAGTCCGAGGCCGACGGCTAAGTCGCGCCCCGAGAGCAGACGTAGGTCACCGCGGAGAGCTAACCACGACCAGACGACTATCGTCGCGACGAAGAACCGAAAGAAGAGGACGGTCGGAATCGAGAGACCCGCCGCCGCGGCGAACTTGCCGAAGATGGCGAGCGTTCCGAACCCAAGTCCCGAGAGGGCGACGAGTCCAATCCCGAGTCGGTCACCCGTCTCGAACCTGTTTCTCGTCTCCAACCAGTCACTCATTATCGACTCACGGACGACCGGAGGCTAAAGAGATTCGCAAGCGGTAAGCCCTCACTCTTCATCGTGCGGGGTGTGACCACGTCTGCGCACGATGGCTCTCTCTCCCCGCTCACCGGTCTCGGCGTCGCGATACTGGCCGTCAGCACGAGCGCGATTCTCGTGCGCTGGAGTACCGCGCCGAGTCTGGTCAAGGCGTTCTACCGCGTCGTATTCACCGTCGCCTTGCTCGCCCCGGTTGCGCTCGTCCGGCATCGGGACGCACTAGCCAGTATCTCGCGTCGTGACCTCTGGGCAGCGAGCGGTGCGGGTGTCGCCCTCGCGGCACACTTCGCGTCGTGGTTCGAGAGTCTGAACCACACGACGGTTGCGGCCAGCGTCACGCTCGTCCAGGCGCAACCGCTCTTCGTCGCCGTCGGCGCGTGGGCGTTCCTCGACGAACGCGTGAGTCGTCGGACGACACTCGGCATCGGTGTCGCACTCGCTGGCATGGTGTTGATGTCGCTGTCTGACCTGCTCACCGCGAGTGGTGCCCCTCGCCCACTCTTCGGGAACACACTCGCAATCGTCGGCGCAGTGACTGCCGCCGCGTACGTCCTCACCGGGCGGAGCGTCCGCAGTCGCGTCGCACTCGTCCCCTACGTCGTCGTCGTGTACAGCGTCTGTGCGCTGGCGCTCCTCTCGGTCGCAGTCGCCCGCGGCGACCCGCTTTCTGGCTACCCACCGCGCGAATGGCTCTTGTTCCTCGGGATGGCTATCGGTCCCGGTATCTTCGGGCACACGGTCATCAACTGGGCGCTCGCGCACCTCGAATCGAGCGTCGTCTCGGTGTCGCTACTCGGTGAACCTGTCGGTAGCACCATCCTCGCTCTCTTTCTCCTCGGTGAGATTCCCACACTTCCGACGATTCTCGGTGGGGCTATCGTCCTCGGCGGTATCTACATCACCGCTTCGTGACCCGTGAGAGCGCTGCTCGCCAGCGGTGGTCCTGTGTCGGTTAGATTCTACGTTGACGTGTGAGCACGTCTCGCACCGAAATATGTCGGGGGATGCCACAGTGGGTTATCGCTGGTGATAACCGCGACATAACGCTCATATTACTGAGCGAGTGCAACACAGTATGGACGACGGCTCGGGTGCTGACGTACGCGTTCTTCACGTCGACGACGAGCCGAGCCTCACGGACCTCGTTTCTATCTATCTCGAACGCGAGGCGGGCGACGTCGACCTCTCGGTGACGACGTCGAACTCGGGGACTGAGGCGCTGGACCGACTCCGGCAAGAGCGAATCGACTGTATCGTCTCCGACTACGATATGCCCGATATCGACGGACTGGAGTTCCTCAGAGCGGTTCGGTCAGAACACCCCGACCTTCCGTTCATCCTCTTTACCGGGAAAGGCTCCGAAGAAGTCGCGCGCGATGCGTTCCGCGTCGGTGCGACCGACTACATGCAGAAGGACACGGGTACCGACCAGTACACGGTCCTCGCGAACCGCGTGGTCAACGCCGTCTCGCAGTATCGCGCGAAAGCCGCCTCAGAACGGTACGGAACTGCAATCGAAGTCCTCGACAGCGGTGTCTACTCGCTCGACAGCGACGCGCGCTTCTCGTCTGTCGACGAAGTCTTCTGTGACCTCACTGGGTACGACCGGTCGAACATCCTCGGCAGACGCTTCACCGACATCATCGAGGACGCTCCCGACAAATTCGAAGCAGTGTTCGACACGGTCACGAGTTCGACCGGGCCGGAGACAGAGCGGTTCGAAGCAGTTCTCGCGCCCGGCCCGAACTACTCACACGACGACCTCTTGTGCGAAGGGCACCTCGCGGCCCGACCGACAGAAGACGACGAACTGGGCGTCATCGGAACGCTCCAGGACGTGACCGAGCGCCGACGGCATCGGGACCGAATCAACTACGAGACTCGGCTGAAAGACGCCGTCTTGGACACGTCGACGTCGCTGATGAGCGCCGAAGCGGACGAAATCGGGACGAAGATAGAGTGGACGCTCCAGACGGTCGGTGAAGTCGCCGGCCTCGACCGGTGTTCCGTGTACCTCTACGACGACGAGACGAACGTCGCCGCCCGAATGCACGATTGGCAGAGTGGCGACCACACCGACCACCCCGATCGTATCTCGCTTCGAGACGCTCGCTGGTTGGTCCAGCGCCTCCACCGCTTCGAGAACGCGTGTCTCCACAGCGTGTCTGACCTCCCACCGGAGGCGTCGAACACGAAACAGGTCCTCGCAGACGCAGAGACCGGCGGGTTCGTCTCCGTCCCGATGGTTTCGAACTGGTCGCTCGTCGGATTCGTCGTCTTCGACGTGGTCGACGACGGCCGGTCGTGGACCGACACGGAAGTCGACCTGCTTCGGTCTGTCGGCAACAACATCACGCACACGCTGGCGAGACAGCGCAGAGAGCGCGAACTCCGGCGGCAGAACGACCGCCTCGAAGAGTTTGCATCGGTCGTCTCACACGACCTTCGGAACCCACTCAACGTCGCGAAAGGGTTCGTCGAACTCGCCCGCGAGGAAGACGACGTGACGTACCTCGACCGGGCACTCGACGGGGTCGGCCGAATGGACACACTCCTCAACGACGTACTCACGCTGGCCAGACAGGGCCGGAAAGTCGGCGAAACCAACGCTGTCGCCATCGAGAACGTGGTCGAACGAGCGTGGAAAGCAGTCGACACCGGCGACGATGCCGTTCTCATCGTCGAAGATGGCCTCGGGACCACGCCGGCCGACGAGGGACGCCTCCAACAGGCCTTCGAGAACCTGTTCCGAAACGCCGTGGAACACGGTTCCACGAGCAACCAGACCATGTCTGGTGACGCTGTCGAGCATGGCTCGACAGACCGTCGGAATCCTTCCGACGACGGTTCCGAGTCTGGTGCTGCGGAGGGTCCAGACTGTCACGCCGACGGTGTGGCTCGGAACCCGGATATCTTGGTCCGCGTCGGGCCGACAGAGTCCGGATTCTACGTCGCCGACGACGGCCCCGGCATCCCCGAGGACAAACGTGACACAGTGTTCGAACACGGACACACCACGTCCGAGTCTGGAAGTGGGTTCGGCCTCTCTATCGTCGAGAGCATCGTCGAGGCCCACGGCTGGGAGATAGCGGTCACCGACCCCGAATCCGACCTCGGTGGGGCGCGGTTCGAGTTCGACGTCGGCGGCGTTCGCTCAGAGGTCGAACCTCGGTTTTCCCTCAGCGACGACTGAGCATCCCTACTCTAACGCTTCCTTCGTCCGTCGATGTCGCTCACGGAACATGGGTTCGAACCCGATATCACCGAAGACGCCCGCGAGTTCGCCCAGCGGACCGAACGGGAGTTCGTACGCCACCCTGTCGTCGATAATCGTCTCGTCGCCGTCGGCGACGAAGCGATGCGTGTGTACCCAGCGTTCGAACGGCCCGCCGGCCATGTCGTCGCGGAACCACGCCGTCGACTCGTCTTTTTCGCGTCCGAGGATGCGAGAGACCCACCGCTGGCGTGGGCCGACACCGAACGGACGCATCGACATCTCGATTTCCGTCCCAGCGACGAGTTCGTCCGGGTTGCTGTCGCCGTCGGGCCCGCGAACGGCGACGATTTCGAGGTTCATCCACGCCGGTGTGAGGGCTTCTAACCCCGAGATATCGGAGTGGAACTCCCAGACTCGTTCGAGGGGCGCAGCGACGCGGGTCCGACGCTGGTACACTGGCATATGCGTTCGTTAGGTCCGAGACTGGAAAGCAGTGATGGCACCGAGCGACGGCGGCGAGAGGACGGGTGCCGTCGCTGACGATGCAGAAGACGCCTACGCGGCAACTCATAGGGCACGAACCGCGTAGGCGGGCAAGGGCAACGCTCGGCCGTCGTGGAATTCGGGTTGGCTGTCGGTGGACGGCCGGGAATCGTTGTATCACCACGACACGTGTCGTGGCGGAGATAGCTATTCGAGGAAACACCTTAATAATTTTGCATGTTTTGGTGAACGTCTCTGTCCGTGGACTGTATTGGCCACCTATCTGCTCGGGTCAGGACGCAGTCAGGCGTTCCACACCTCTGTGTCGGGGTTGAACGCGAGCCACGCGAACCACAGCATCGGCGCGTACTCGTTCGCCCGGTAGAGGTGCGTTCCCTCGTGTGGACCGTCGACTGCGCTCCCCGTGTGGATATTCCACCGTGACCCCCCACCGACTAACTCGTCGTCGACTCGCTCGAACTGGAGTGTCTCCTCGCCGACTCGTCGGTCGTAGGCGACGAGGGTGTAGCCCGGTGCAGTCGTGACGACGACGGGTACGTCACCGACGGTGTCGGCGACGACACCCGCCCACCGGACGCGAGTTTCTGCGTACGCCCGAGCAACGTCACCGCCGCGGACACCGATGACCAACTCCCGACTCGAAAGGCGTGTGTCGCCACCGACGTCTCCCGGTGACATGTCGGGGTACGCGTCCCAGACTCTCGCCCACTGGTCGTAGAGGTCGAACCCGTAGTTGAATCGCACCTCACCGACGACGGTGTCCGAGAAGGGCGGCGGCAGCAACACCTCCGTCTCCGGGACGGCCTCGCGCCACTCGCCCCACGAGGTCACTGTCGAAGGGAGTAGTTCCAGCCGTGTCTCGACCGCAGGGCCGCGAATCGCCGTCGCGAGCAGTTGACCCCAGAGGCTCTCCGTCGTGGTGTCGTACATGACGAGGTTCTCGTTCCAGAGGTACCCAGAGACGCCGAATGTCGTTTCGTCGTCGCCGACACGGCGCGTCGCGACCATCCCGCTTCGACACAGCGGGCAGTAGGTGACCACGACGGGGTGGTCGTCGAATCGGTCGTTGACGACTTCGTGCCAACTCAGGACTCGAAGCGGATACGCGCGGGCCACCCCGTCGCGTTCGACGCCGACGACGAGGTCGTCGTGGCCGAGTTGCGGACGGTACGTCCCACTATCGAGTTCGACTTCGACGTCCTCCCAGTCGGGCGCGAACGTGGGTGCCGTAATCGCCGGAATCGCATCTCTGGCCACTGACTGTCGAAGCTCCGACTCGGGAACTGGAAGCGTGATGGTCACCGGGAGCGGACGTGGTGCGTCGTTCTCGGCTGTGGTCGAAGAGGTCGCAGTGGCCGCTGGTTCATCGGAAGACCCTGCTGCGCGAGTCTCTCTGCCGACGCTGATGCCACACCCCGCTAACGAGACACCGCCGGTCGCTGCGAGAGCGAGAAACGCCCGCCTGTCCATGTCTCACTTTGTCGACCGACGAGAAAAACGACGGAGGAGTCGGGCAGTCGTCTCGCACGACCAACTGGTTGACCGTATCGAGTCAAGAGAGAAAAACCGAAATCGGGGCTGTCCGCCTAGAGCGTGAACCGCGAGACAGTCGTTCCGGCCTTCGTCAGGTCGGCGTGCGTCGCGGCGGCGACGGTCACTTGGTTCTCGCCGTACTCGATGGCGACTTCGACTTCGAACGACTCCGCTTCGGGTTCGACGAGCGTCGTCTCACCCGGCGTCTTCACCGCGACGACGGCGGCGTCAGTCTGCCCGGAGACGACGAGTTTGTCGCCCTTGAAGCGGGTGCTCACGCGGAGACTCGGCCCGGACGGGCGGTCACGTTCGACGTAGCGTTCACGGACGAACGCTGGTGTCTCGACCGGTTCGCCGGCGTCGACACCGTGCGCGAGGCGGACGAACTGCGCCATCGACCACGCGAGTGGCGTCGCACTGCCGGTCCCTTCGCCGAACTCCCAGTTGAAGGCCGTCGAGTGTTCGCGGTCCCAGACCTGCTCGGCCAACATCCGGCCGGAGTTGGAGAACGCTGCCATCGTCCGGAGGAGGTTCTCCGGCGCGAGTTCGCCAGATTCGGTTCCGGCGATGAGTTCGTACTCACCGCGTTCGCCGGTGAAGATAGGCCAGAGGCGACCCTTCCCTTTGGCGTCGATAGACCACGGAGCACCCTCTTCGTCGCGTTCGCGTTCGCCGTAGCCGTCACCGTTGTAGCGGTAGAACGCCGGGCCGTGCGGCGTATCGACGCGAATCGTCTCGTCTGTCTCTTCGATGGAGTTGCGGATTATCTCGTCGTCGGCCGGTTTGATACCGAGGCGCGTCAGTTCGAGGAAGCCGCCGTCGATAATTTCGCGTTCGTCCAGCGTCGGGCCGTTGTTCGCCAGCGTCCGGAGGTGTCCGGCGTCGGGTTCTCCGTCTCGGGTGATACGGACGTAGTACGGCGTGTTCGTGTGGCGGTCGGTGCCCGTGCGGGTCGCCGTCCAGTCGTCCACGCGTTCGGTCCAGTCGTCCGCGAGGGCGAGCCACACGAGGGCGTCCTCGTCGTGGCCCTCGTCGAGTGCGACGGCGGCCGCGCAGGCGAGTCCTGCGATTTCGGCCGCGATGGACGACGGCGAGTATCCGGCTTCTTCCTCCCATCGTTCCTGTGCGGTCGGCGGTCCGTTTCGAGCGACGTAGTCCGCAGACCGTTTGACGTTGACGTAGTCGTAGTCCACGTCGTCGAAGGTCACGCCGTGTTCTGTGAGCATGTACGCCATCACCTGCGGGAACGAGATGTTGTCCATCTGCTCGCCGCCCCAGCGAGTCCGGCCGTTGAGGTAGGTGTTCTGCGGGATGAATCCCCGGTCGTCTTGCTGGTGCGTGTAGATGTACTCCAGCGCGTCGATGGACGTCTCGATGTCGCCGACGGCCTCGAAGACGGTGAACACCTGATAGAGGTCACGCGACCAGACGAAGTTGTACCCGTACCCCTTCGACTCCTCTGCGGGGACGACTTCGCCCCACGGAACCGACGGCGACGCGATGCCCGCGCCGAGGTAGGTCTTGTCTTCGACTGCCCGGAGACTCATCAGACACGTCTTGTACTGTGCCGTGAGGTCCGGGTCGCTCGCGACGGATGCCGGGAGGTCTTTGTCCGAGAGGAACTCCTCCCACGAGTCGCTGTACGCCCCACGAACCGTCTCGTAGCCACGGGTGAGCGCACCGGCAGCCTCGCCGAGCGCAGCGGCGGTGTCGGCGTGTTCGGCCAAGCCGAGTGCCAGCGTCTCCGAGAGGTCGTCGCCCGTCCCGATTCGGCCGACGAGGACGACGTTCTCGTCGTCGACACGCTCTTGTGCGGTCGGCAGTTCGCCCTTGGAGAAGAACTCCGCGAGGTACTTCGACCCGGCGACGCCGACGGTTGCCCACTCGAACCGCCCGGCAGTAGTCAGTGCGATGGCGACGCTGTACTCTTGACCGTTCTCGTCGATGAGGAGTGTGTCGCGTCCCTCACCGGCGTCGAACGCGCCGGCGTCGCGCGCAACGAGGTGGTAACTTCCGAGTTGGCCGAGGCGGATACCTCGGTCTTTCGTCCCGGTGTTGGCCAGTGCCGTGTCGGCGACGGTGTACAGTTCGTACTCGCCGCCGTCGAAGGATTCGAACTGCACGTCCGCGAGCATCGCGTCGTGTTCTGGGTCGATGGTGTACTCGACGGTGAGTTCCCACTCGTGACCGCGGCCATCACCCGTCTCGGTGATGACGTGCCGGAAGATGAGTGCGTCTTCTTCGACGATTTCGGCGCGTCGTTCGACGGTATCTGCGTGGTCGTCGCGGCGCGTCTCGTTGTGGGTCCGCGCCGTGTACTCGGCTTTCGGGTCGGCGTCGACGACGAGG
>NZ_LOPV01000021.1 GCF_001469865.1 Haloferax profundi | reverse complement strand
CGAGGAAGTCCAGCGTCCGGAGGTTCATCAGGTCGACGCGGGGGAAGCGAACCTCGGTGAGTGCACCCTCGGTGAGTGTGTACCAGAGGCGCGAGGGGTCTTCGGCCCCGTGGTCGGCGACGGTCCCGATACCGTACTTCTCGCCGGTCGTCCACCGCGGACGGTTCTCCGGGCCAGTCGGTGCGGGTTTCGGTGCCGGGAGTGCGTCGATTTCTGCGAGGATAGCCGTCGTCTCCATCCGAATCGCGTGTGGCCATCCGAGTGGTGTCGCACTGTCGAACGACCCGTCGTCGAACACTTGCTCGGCGAGGTAGCCTGCGTCCGTCGAGAATGGGCCGTCCGGTTGGAGCAGTTCGTAGAGGTTCGTCGCACGCTCGACGAACCGGCGTCCGTCCTTACCGAGTCGGTCACAGAGGATGCCGAACTTCGCGGCGGCGTTGGCACCCCACGAGGTGGCGACGGACCAGACCTTCTCACCGTCTTGCCCACCGGCGCGCCAGTAGTCGTCTTCGAATCGGACCAATCCGGCCACGTCGCCGCGGGGGTTCCGGTACAGTCCCTTCAGCGTCGCCGCCATGTGCTTGACGAGGCGGTTTGCCGTCTCGGAGTCCACCTCTTCGATGTCGGCGTAGGCGTCTATGGCGTCCACGAGGGCGAACGTGGCGGAGTCGAGTCTGTCGTCGCGTTCGCCGTTTTGGTCGAGACGGAGTGCGTACACCTCTCGGTCTTCGTCCCACAGTTCGTCGAGTCCCTCGTAGACGAGGGTCGCTTGTTCGGCGGCGTGTTCACGCAACTCCTCGTTGAGTGGTGCGGTGGCGATGGTTGCGTACGCCTGGAGGAACGTCGCGGCCGTGTGTGTGAACCGGCCAGCCATGTTCTCCCACGCGTTCTGACAGGCCATCGGGAGGCCGTCGTCTTCGAGACTGCTGTCGAGTCCGGAGATGCCTGCTGCGATAGTCGAGCGGATACGACCGACGAGTTCGTCGTCGAGTTCGTCACGACGGTCCGTGAGGACAGTCGCGAGGTAGGCCAGCACACTCGCCGTCTGGTCGGCCTGATACTCGGTGTCTCCTGCGCCTTCGACACGGCCGTGTGCCCACCCGGGCGCGAGGGTTCCGTCGACGGCCCAGACGCGGTGTGGCCACGTCCCGTCTTCGAGTTGGGTACGGCAGTAGAACTCGGCGCTGGTCGCGAGGCGGTCTGCGAGGCCGAGTTCGAACGCGTCGTCAGCGTGCGCGAGTGCGCGTGAGATTTCTGCGTCGTCTCGGAACCACGTGTACCCATACCCGCCCGAGTGGGCGTAGAACGGGTCGAACTCGGGGCCGGCGATGCGGGCACCACTGGGCGCAGTCAGGAGCGAGAGCGCACGGAGATCTGACCGGACGATTCGTTCGCGGGGCGTCCCCTCGGGCACGTACACTTCTGCTTGTTCGCGTGCGGCCGCACGGAGTTCGTCGGCCGTCGCGTGTTGGAGTGCGCAGTGCTGGAGGTCAGCGAGCGCGTCCGCCCGGTCCATCTCACCGTGGTCGGACAGTTGGGTGACGAGCGTCGTTCGTGCTGCCCGCCCGTCTTGTTCGAGTGGGGCGCTGACGACCACGTCACCGGAGAGGTGCGTGTCTTCGTAGCTATTGAGGACCGCCTCGCGGGGGAAGTCGAACACGTCGTCCGAGAGCATCTCGTCGAAGCGTTCGGGAATCTGGCCGCGAACGTCGTCGAGGCCGGTCGATGCGGTGACGTAGTCGTGTTCGTTGCGGTGGAAGACTTCGACGGCTTGCGTCCCGTTGGGACCGCCGTCTTGGTGGATGAGTCGTCCGACTTGCGTCTCGCGCCCTTCGGGTGCGAGGGTGAGAAACGCGGTCAGGTGGGCGTCGGTCGGAATCGCACCGCGCAGTTCGACGTGTGTCACGTGCGCGCGCCCGAGTGTCAGGTCGTACTGGTGGACGGTGTACTCGCCGGCGTCGTACTCGGTTTCGACGAGACTCGTCTCCCGATAGTAGTGCTGCCGGACGGATTCGAGTTCGTCGAACCAGTGTGTTTCGCCGTCTGTCTCGATACCGAACCGAGAGCGGTCGATTCCATAGAGGCCGGAGAGCGCAGACGAGTAATCGCGGAGAGACCCGTTGAGACCGACGAAGACGAGTCGGTCCCCATGGCCCGAAAACGCGCCGTCCGAGGTCTGACACTCCTCTGGGAAGCGCCCACCCCGGTCACGCTTGAATTCGTTTAACGCGGTCCGAAGTCGCATAGAGGTAGACGTTGGTCCCGAACCATAAGTATTGGCTGCTCGTTACCCCATCTTACCTCTATTCTTAGTAAACTTTCATCCCCTTTACGAAACCGAGGTAGGGGGCGTCTGCCGACTAAACAAGTATTCTCACGGGAGTAAATACAAAGTCACCCGGTACGTTCTACTGTACATATGCATCACCCAGGACCGCCGCAGTTCATGGCTGTCGGTGAGTCAGTCCAACTTGCACCGCGCGACCCAGAACCCGACGCCGACTACGCGTGGCGCGTCCGAAGCGCGCCCGTCGCCAGCAGCCTCGAACTCGTCGACGACGAGGCAGTCGTCCAGTTCGACCCCGACGCCGCAGGAACCTACGTCCTCGAACTCGACGCCCCGGATGGCACCCACACGCTGACCATCCGCGTCTTCCCCGGTTCGTACCTCCCTGCGGGGTCCGTCCGAAGCGGAGCCAGTGGAATGAGCGGAATGAGCGGGTACAGTGGTCAGAGTGGGTCTGCCCGACCGACGCAGGTCAGTGGTGGCGCGTCAGGGTCCGGAAGCGGTGCCGGTGAGGCCCAGCGTGGTGAGGGTGGTCGTCCACGCATCCGTCTCGACGCCACCGTCGAAGACGACGTGGTCGTCGTCCGTGCCGACCCACAACCGAACCCGAACAGTGAGACCGACCGCGACGACCTGGTGGTCGAGTTCGTCGTCGACGACCGGGACGAGGTAGACGAAACCGCCGTCGAGACCGATGGCTGGGAACTTCGCGTTCCGCTCTCGGCTATCGGTGACCGACTTCGCGTCCACGCCGCCGCCATCGACGAGACGTACAGCGTCCCCGACACCGTCGCCGTCGAACGCGATGCGCTGACCGACGGTGGTGTCGCAGAGGCCGAACCCGACGCAACCGGCCACACCGATGGGTCCGGGTCGGAGGCCGCGTCCGTCTCCCGCCCCAACGACCCACCGAAGTGGGCCCAAGAGGTGACGCTCTACGAGATTTACGTCCGCGGCTACGCATCGGACGACGACGAAGCAGACAACACGTTCGAGGCACTCGAAAAGCGACTCGACTACCTCGAATCGCTCGGCGTCGACTGTCTGTGGCTGACCCCCGTCCTCCAGAACGACCACGCGCCCCACGGCTACAACATCGTGGACTTCTACTCCATCGCGGAGGACCTCGGCACCCGAGAAGACTACGAGCAGTTCGTCGAGGCCGCCCACGACCACGGGATGAAGGTCCTCTTCGACCTCGTGTTGAACCACTCCGCGCGTGACCACCCGTTCTTCGAGGACGCGTACAAGAATCCCGACTCCGACTACTACGACTGGTACGAGTGGCAGGACAACGGCGAACCGGGCACCTACTTCGACTGGGAGTTCATCGCCAACTTCGACCACCGAAACCTCGACGTGCGGCGCTATCTCCTCGACGCCGTGGACATGTGGGCCGACGTCGTCGACGGATTCCGCTGCGACATGGCGTGGGCCGTCCCCGACACGTTCTGGCAAGAGATTCGCGACCGTGTCAAAGCGAAGGACCCCGAGTTCCTCCTCCTCGACGAGACCATCCCGTACATCGCCGACTTCCACGAGGGCATGTTCGACATGCACTTCGACACGACGCTGTACTTCACCCTCCGGCAGGTCGGCCGCGGTGACGAACCCGCCGAGCGCATCCTCGACGCCATCGACCAGCGTTCCGAAGTCGGCTTTCCCGACCACGCGGCGTTTATGCTCTACCTCGAAAACCACGACGAGACGCGCTACATCGTCGAGTGTGGTGAGTCCGAGGCGATGGCCGCCGCGGGCGCACTCTTCACGCTCCCCGGCGTCCCGATGGTCTACGGTGGCCAAGAGATTGGTCAGCGCGGACGCCGCGACGCCCTCGCGTGGAAGCACGCCCGTGACGACATCCGCGACCACTACGAACGCCTCATCGAAGTCCGCGACGAGACGCCCGCACTCCGATACGACGGGTCGTTCCGCCGCATCGACTACGAGGCCGACTCCGACCGCGTCGTCGCCTTCGTCCGCGACCACGACGAGGGGTCGTATCTCTGTGCGCTGAACTTCGGCGACGACCCAGTCACCGTCGACGTGGGTGACCTCGCCGTCGACGCCACAGACATCGTCTCGAACGAGTCCATCGCCGCTGAAGGCGGCGTCCGCGTCGACGACGTGGCAATCTGTCCCCTCGCGTAAGCACCTCTCGACAACCCGCTGTCAGCTGTTCGCCTATTCACGATGAGCACGAAATACGGCACCCCGACCCGACTGGACGACAGAACCGACGACCTGGTCTCGTGGTACGAGACGGTCGTCGCGAACCACGACGACACCTTCGAGGCCGCGAAGGAACTCTCGACACGACTCGGTGCGCACGCCGAGGACGATGCTATCGAGTTCGGCTTCTGGACGCCCGAACTCGTCGAAGACGGCGTTCCAGCCGACGCCGTCGAACTCGAGATACTGACGCCGCCCGCGGACCTCGACCCCGGCGACACCGACCACCGTCAGGCTACCTTCCAGCGTGACCGCATCTCGATGGAACGCGCCGGCGACTACCACTGGGTCGTCGCCGACGGCGTCCGCGCGGGAACACGCGACACCCTCGGGTCACTCTACCAACTCGTCTACGAGGACGAAGACGGCGAGGAGCACACGATTCAGGACCCCGTCTCGTACTCCGTCCCGTTCGGTGCGTTCGCACCCGCAGAGGTGTACGACCTGACCGTCCTCGACGAGACGCGCGCCGACCGCGAGTACTTCGAGGCACTCGGAACCGACGAGGAACGCGTCTCGACCACCGACGACGACGGCCTCCCGCGCATCGACCCCGCGACGAGTATGCTGGAGATTCACCCCGGCACCGCCACCGAACGCGGGTCACTCGCCGGTCTCGCCGAAGTCTACGAGGACATCGCCGCCAAACAACGCGCCGGCGAGGAACTCGAACCGTGGGAACGCTCCTTCGCCGGGTACGACGGCATCCAGGTGATGCCCGTCGAACCGCTGACTGAAAACGAAGAAGAACACGACTTCTGGTCGGTCGAATCCGAGACAGACGAGGCACTCGACGTCGAAGTCGCTCGCCCCGAGATGATAAACTGGGGCTACGACATCGTGGTCAGCGCCTTCTCCGCGCCGAACCCGGCCATCCTCGAATCAGGTCGCCCCGACGAACTCGTGGACTTCATCGCCGCCTGCCACGACCTGCCGCGACCCATCAAAGTCGTCTTCGACGTGGCACTCGGCCACGCCGACGACAGAGGCGCGGAACTCCTCTCTGACCGCTACATCCTCGGCCCGGGGATGTACGGCAAGCACCTCGACTACACCGAACCGACGGCACGCGCCGTCTTCCTCGAGATGCAGCGCCGGAAGATGGACTTCGGTGCCGACGGCATCCGCGTCGACGGCGCGCAGGACTTCACGTCCTACGACCCCGAGACGGGCGAGATGTACCACGACGACGACTTCCTCGCGGAGATGGACCGCGTCACGCAGGAAGTCGCCGGCACCGAGTACCGCCCGTGGATGGTGTACGAAGACGGTCGCCCGTGGCCGCGAGAGGACTGGGAACTCGCCTCGTCGTACCGCGCGCTCATCGAACAGCACCCCCACTCGTTCCAGTGGTCGCCAATCACCTTCGCGCACAACACGCCTGCGCTCCTCACCTTTTGGGCGACGAAGTGGTGGCGCGTTCGCGAAGTCGGTGAGTTCGGCGGCAACTGGTTGACGGGCGTCGCCAATCACGACACCGTCCGCCGCGGGACGCAAATCGACCCGACGGTCGAGTTCAACCAGTCGCCGGTCAATCCCTACCTCGGCGAGGACTACCCCGAGACGCTCGACGAAGCGTACGACAACGCCGCGTCGTCGATGCTGTTCCACTGCTTCCTGCCGGGCGTTCCGATGGACTTCGTCCACGCCAACATGCGCGCCCCGTGGGGCTTCATCCGCGACACAGACCCGACGTGGAACGTCAAAGTCGTCTCCGACGAGTCGAAGTTCCTCTACTGGCAGGTCCGCGACGAGGACTTCGAAGACGACCGGTTCTTCCCCCGCGTGAAGGACCTCGGATTCGAGTCGCGCGAGGAACTCCTGACGTTCATGAACGCCCTCTCGTCTGCCGTCGGTGCGACCGACTACGACCTCGACGTGATGGCCGACATGCTCTCGGCGATGGACCAACCGCTGGGTGACGACCTGTCTGCCGAGGACTTGGAGGCCTACGGCTACGCGTGGATGCGCGACATCCACGAGTTCGCCAACCTGAGCCACTGGCACGACGCACAGGACGACGAACGCTCGGCGTACCGCCTCGAAACCCGCGAGTTCCGGCACGACCGGCCGTGGCTACTGGCTGACCTCGACGAAGACGAGGACTACTTCACCTACCGACATCCGACGGACGGTACGGTCCTCTACTATGGGTTCCGCACCTCGCCGGAGTCGGACGAGCAACTCCTGTTCGCCGCCAACATGGAGGGCGTCCCGGTCGAAGTCTCACCCGAGTACCTCGCCGAAGACGCCGCCGAGGACGCGAACGCGCCCACTATCCCGACCGACGGATGGGAACCGGCGCTCGTCGCACCCGGTGTCGAGGAATCGACCGACGTCGAACTCGACAACGGCCACGCCATCGTCTGGCGGCGCGAACCCTAACTCGTCGCACGCTGGTTTGGTTTCATAGTCGGCCGTGGTCCCGTCTTGGTTGATAAACCTGTGTAGCGAGACACTGCTGTCTGATTCAGTCTCTGAGGCCCATCGTACTCGGAGGAATCGTTTACTCGCTTCCCACCCTATCAGAGTGCTATGCTCTCAGTCGGCGACAGTGCACCAGACTTCACCGTCCCAATTGCAGGCGGCGAGGTGTACAACGACATCAGTTCGTTCACGCTCAGCGAGGCACTCGGCGACGGTCCTATCGTCTTGGCGTTCATCCCCGCGGCGTTCACCAGCGGGTGTACGACCGAGATGTGTACGTTCCGCGATTCGATGCATCGATTCGATGCTCTCGATGCACAGGTCTACGGAATCAGTGTGGACCTCCCACCCGCACTGAACATCTTCATCCAGCAGGAAGAACTCAACTTCCCACTGCTCTCAGATTGGAGACACGAGGTCATCCACGACTACGGCGTCGTCCTCCCCGACATGTACGGCCTCTTCGAAGTCGCCAAACGGAGTATCTTCGTCCTCGATTCGACGGGGATTGTGACGTATCGATGGGTCGAAGGAGAGGGAAAGACGGACTACGGCGAGGCTATCGACGCGGTGTACGAGGCAGTCGCCGAGACTGTCTCGGCGTAACCCATTCGACTCAGCCGTCGTCACCAGGCATCGGGCGCGTGTACCACCACGCCCACAGAATGAGCACCGCTTGTAGCGGAAGTCGCCCCCACCGAACCGCGTCAGAGGGGTTCTGCATAGATTCGGGAACACCAGTCAGAACGACGCCACTGGTCGGCATGTAGACGTTCGCCGGGAAGATTGCGAGCAACAGTGCGACGAGTCCCCACGCCGCGATACGTCGAGTCTGCGGACGTATCACACCGATGCCGAGGGCGACTTCTGCGACTCCAGAGAGATAGACGAGTTCGAGTGCACGCGGGAACGCCGGCGGGACGATTTGGACGTACACCTCAGGGACGACGAAGTGCATCACTCCCGCGACGATGTAGAGTGCACCCATCGCGTAGCAGAGTGGGTACTTGAATCGGGACAACGTGTTACTGGTCTCTGTACTCATCTCGGCTCACACTCGCTGTTCTAACACTCGCCCGACCCAAAGTCCCACTGCCACTGCACCGACCAGAATCGGAATCGAGTACAGCGGACTCGACGGCGCGACCAAGAAGAGCACCTCGGCGACGACGATTGCGACGAGCAGACCGACCAGTCGCTCGCGAGTGACGACGCTCACGCGGTGCTCCAGTGATTATCGGTCACGCACACTCTTGCGATGTGCTCGACTGCTCGGCGTTCGCTCCGACTTTTCTGGTCCACACACGGTCCTCAGTCAGCAGGTGCTTGTCTGTAGCGGTCCACGCAGGGTGTTCGGGCGACTCGAAAAAACCACTGTGGAGGATTAGGGCAGCAGCACGCCGTCGATGACGTGAACGACACCGTTCGACGCCATGATGTCGATGTTGTCTGTGTCGATAGTGGCCTGTCCGTCGTTCAGGTCGGTCCCGTCGACGCATATCTTCGCTCCGTTTAGCGTGGGTAGTTTCGGCACCGGAAGGACGGACTTCGCCGTGCGCCGACCGGGGACGACGTGGTATAGGAGGATAGCAACTACGTCCGCGAGAGTCAAGCCACCGGGGAGATTTCCGGTTTCGATTGCGTCGAGGACGTCATCTTCGTCCAGGTCGTCCTCGGCGAGTTCGCTGAAGAGGGCGACGAACGAATCGTCAGTCGGCGCGAACACCGTTAGTTGTCGGTTGCCACTGAGTGCGCCGTCGAGTTCGGCGGCGACGACCGCAGCGACGAGAATGTCGAATCGGTCGTCACCTGACGCGATATCCACGATAGTGGGGCCGTCGCGTGGTGGTTTCGCGCTCGCCACACCCGCCCCGCCTGCGAGGAGGAGTCCTGTGCCACCAATCGTCTTCAGTGCCTGCCGTCGGTCTGGGCTGAACGTCATATTCGACAGAATGAACGTCGGTTCAGGACATAAGCCGTGTACCTAACTAGTCAGTAGCACGGCCGAAAACGCGGGTTTGAGTCTTTCTATCCCTAAAATTCAAGATTTCAGTACACTCTCGATTCACTCAGAACGTTAGGGTGACTCCACTCACGCCGTCGCCGTCGCGTTCGTCTCCACCGACACGCCCGGCAGGTACTCCCCGTCGGGTCCGACCCACTCGCCTTCGGTTCCGCAGTCGGTGGTCAGGCGGCAGACGCGCGTCTCGGGTGGCCAGAGAACGCGAACGTCGTCGCCGCGTCGCTCCACCGAGACCGTCTGTCGATACGTCACCGTCTCCCCGAAGTCGCCGACGTAGGTCACGAGGAGTGTCGCCTCGCTCGCACCGGCAGGAATCGGCACCCGGTCGGGCCCGGCGGCCCGCGGGTAGTTCGTCACGCGGACGCCGTCAGACGTGATGTCCCACTCGACGGTGCGGGTCTCGCCCATCGGAACGTCGTACCGCGCGTACTCACCGCCCGCTTCGACGCGGACGGAGACGGTGTTGCTCCCGTCGGGCGTGCCGAGCGTCGTCGTCGCATCGACACGGTCACCCGACAGAACCTCCAGACGGGTCAACTCTGGCTCCACGGGGTCGACCGCACCGGTCCACGTCCCTCGATAGGTAAACCGATAGGGCGTCCGATTCGTCGCGTCGAGGACCGTGAAGTCCTGTTCTGGACCGTCGTCGATGGCGTAGACGACGGGGCCGTCGAATCCGGGGTCGTTACGGAGGGTCTGGAACGGGTGGGCCGACCAGTCGCCGTACGGGTCGGGGTGGAAGACGAGTGCCTTCGTCTCGTCGTCACCGTCGTTCGCCCCACCTGCCCCGACTGCCGGAACCGACGGCGTCAGGGGTGGGTCTTCGAACCCTGCTTCGATGATGGGTTCGTAGGTCGCTGCGAGATTCTCGGTCCGAAGGTGGTTCTCCTCGTACGGGTCGCTTGCGGCGTCGAGGGTGACGCCGCCGGCGACGAGTGCCGAGACGAGCAAGACGGAGAAGACGACGCCACGCGCCTCGGAAGCCGAGAACCGACGGTGTGCGAGGCGTCGCAGGACCCGAGCGAACCCGAGGATTCCGGCCGCACCGAAGGCGGCGAGTGGGACGAGGGCGTCGAAGTGGTAGAACGGCCCGAGGAGGTCGATGAGGCCGTTTCGGAGGCCGTTGTGCGTCCCCCAGAAGAAGGCGTTGCCGACGAACACCGAGACGAAGATGCCGAGCAGAATCGCCGCCAGTGCGTCGTCCGATAGTTCAGAGAACGCCCTCTCGCGTCCGCCGAGACCGTGGTAGCGCCGTCTGTCGCGTCCGCGAAGGCTTCGGCCGGTCTGGTGTCGCCACCATCGCTGGGCCGTGAGGCCGACGCCGACGACGGCAGCGACCGTTCCAAGCCACCCCATCGGCCCCCAGCGAGTCACGAGCAAGCGAAGTGCCTCGATGCTCGTCTCCACGCCAACCGCCGGTGTGAACATGATGTCGTACCCGAGTATCGCTCGCCGGCCGAATCCGATGCCGTCGAGGGGTGCGAAGGCGATGTACGGGAACGTGAGTGCGTCGCCCGTGACCACGGCGTTGTACGCGAGGGTCAGGCCGACGAAGGCGAGTCCGGGGAGTGCGATGGCGACGTAGCGGCGGAAGACGGGCCACCCAGTACCGGCTTGCCACGCACTGGCGAGTGCCCACAGCGAGTGTGCGATGAACGGAAGCGCGAACAAGACGGCCGTGTAGGGGCGTGCGAAGAACGCGAGGCCGACGAGTGCGCCGGCGACGACGGCGTATCCCGACGAGTCGCGCCGGGCGGCCCTGACGTAGCAGACGGCGAACGCGAGGTTCAGCATCGTCGCCGGTGCGTACGCGAGGAACGTCGCCGACGTGAGGAGAAACAGCGGCGAGAGGACGAGCAGAGCGGCGGCGACGACGCCGGTCTCTCGGTCGAACACGTCTGCGGTAAGCGTGTAGACGAGAGCAGCGTTCGCGGCAGCGACGGCACCCAAGACGAGGTTCGGGAGACCGACAGCCAACCCAAGCGCGAACAGCGCTGGGACGACTGGCGAGTACTTCGAGTACATCTGCACGCCGCCGGGTGCGCTCGTCGTCTCTTCGACGACGAAGAACCACGGCCTGACGGCGTCGGCGAGTGCACCGGGGTAGAGGAACACCTTTCCTTCCAGGAGCATCGCGGCCTGCGTGAGGTAGACGCCTTCGTCGTCGTTGACCGAGTGAAATGCGAAGAGGTCCACTGCGAGCCACGTCACGAAGAGACCGACGACCAGCGAGACGACGAGTGCGACTACTCGGTGGCGTGTTCGCTCGCGGTCGAAATCGAACGAGAGGGTGTGGTCGAAACTAAAATCGACGCCGAAATCGAGGTCGAAGTCTGGAATACGAGGCCCGCGCCGACCCATCCTCAGTCCGAGTAGAGACCGGTTTCGGGGCGTTGTTCGCGCGGGAACCACGCGAGTTCGTGGCCCGCGTCGAGCGTCACTTCGACGCGCCCGTCGGTCGGCACCGTCTCGTCGTGGTTGTGCATACACAGCAGGTTGTCGCCGCCGTCGAGTGCGACTTCGTAGAGAATCGTCGGCCCGAGGTAGCGCTTGCCGACGACTTCGCCGTGGCCCTCACCGTCGCAGGCGTGGGCGGACACGTCGTCCGGGCGGACGAGGATGTCGATGTCCGTCTCGTCGTACTCGGGGGCGAGGCCGTGAATCTGCTCGCGTGCGACCGACCCGAGTTCGGTCTCGACCACGCCGCCGGAGATGCGACCGGGGAGGAACCCGGCGTACCCGAGGAACCCGGCGACGAACCGCGACTCGGGGTGCTGGAACACCTGCTCGGGTTCGCCAATCTGTTCGAGGTCACCGTCGTTCATCACGGCGACGCGGTCCGAGATGGACATCGCCTCCTCTTGGTCGTGCGTGACGGAGATAGCCGTCACGCCTGCTTCCTTGAGGATACGACGGACTTCTTCGCGCATCTGGACGCGGAGGTCGACGTCGAGGTTCGAGAAGGGTTCGTCGAGGAGCAAAATCGCGGGCTCGGGTGCGAGCGACCGGGCGAGGGCGACCCGTTGTTGTTGCCCGCCGGAGAGTTCGTCCGGGTAGCTTCCGCCCTGCGCTTCGAGGCCCACGAGGTCGAGTAGTTCCTCGACACGGGCGTCACGTTCGGCCTCGCTCAGGTCCTTCAGGCCGAAGGCGATGTTCTCCGCGGCGGTGAGGTGCGGGAACAGCGCGAACTCCTGGAACACGACACCGACACCTCGCTCTTCCGGTGCGACGAACGAACCGTTACCCGACACGGGACTGCCGTTCAGTCGAATCTCGCCGCCGTTGGGCCGGTCGAGCCCTGCGATGAGGCGAAGTGTCGTGGTCTTGCCGCACCCGGATGGCCCGAGGAGGGTGAGGAGTTCGCCCTCTTCGACGGCGAGCGAGAGGTCTTCGATGACCGTCTCTGTCCCGTAGGATTTCGCGACGCCGTCCAGTTCGAGGACTGCGCTGGTGTCGGTGTCTGTGTGCGACATCTGTTGGGTGTCGGAGCGTTCGGTGGTCGAAAGTGTACTATTTGACATCGTATCCCTCTTGGGTGATGATGACGAGCATCGAGAGTCCGGAGACGAACAGCAGGATGAGTGCGGGCACGGCGGCCTGCCCGAAGTAGCCTGCCGCGTAGGCCGTCCAGATGTGCGTCACGAGCGTCTTGAACCCCGCAGGACGCAGGAGGAGCGTCGCCGGGAGTTCCTTCATGGTGGTCAGGAAGACCAGCGCCGCGCCGCCGAGGAGGCCGGGCGCGACGAGGGGGAGCGTCACGTGACGGAACGCTCCCGATGGCGTCTCCCCGAGCGTCCGCGCCGCCTCCGGCAGTGCCGGGTCGACCCGGAGGAACGACGCACGGAGCGACCCGACCGCTTGCGGGAGGAAGCGGATAACGTAAGCGAAGACGAGGAGATAGAGCGTCTGGTAGATTGGCGTCGCGTAGGAACTCCCGAAGAAGACCAGCGCGAGGCCGAGGACGACGCCGGGAACCGCGTAGCCGACGTAGGTGGCGCGTTCGAACACGGAACTCACTCGCGAGGGGTGCCGTGCGGCGAGGTACGCCACGGGGAGGCCCACCAGCGTCGCCGCGCCGGCAGTCGCCGCCGCGACGAGGACGGAGTTGAACGCGTATTCTGGCTGGAACGCCAGCGACTGACTCGTCTCGGCGACACCCTGTGCGAACCACGTGAGCAGGATGCCCAGTGGGACGACGAGTGCGACTGCCGCGACGAGGGCGGCGAACCCAATCGCCGGATACTTCCAGCGACCGAGGCGCATCACGCTGCCCGACCGGCCGCCTGTCGTCGTGCGTTCGTCGCCGCGAATCTGCGATTCGAGCGTCAGGATGAGGAGCGTCACGGCGACGAGTTGCAGCGACAGGAGCGTCGCAGTGTCGCGGCCGAACGACCCGAACTCCACGTAGATGACGCGGGTGAAGGCGTCGAACTTCATGATTGCGGGCGTCCCGAAGTCCGAAAGTGCGTAGAGTGCCGCGAGCAGTGCCCCGGCAGCGACTGCGGGGCGAATCTGCGGGATGGTCACCCGCTTGAACGCCTCTCCACGGGTGTGGTTCAGCGTCCTCGCGGCGTCGATGAGCGTGGTGTCCATCGACTTCAACGCGGCACGGGTGGTGATGAACACGTACGGGTACGTGTAGAGCGTCAGCACTAAAACGGCTCCGGGTAGCCCGTAGATTTCGGGGAGTGATTCGACCCCGAGCGGTTCGAGTAGGCGCTGGAAGACGCCTTGCGGACCGAACGCCGACACGAACGCGAACGCGCCGATGTAACTCGGGATGACGAGTGGGAGCGCGATGACGATAGTCCAAAATCGCTTGAACGGCAGGTCGGTCCGGACGGTGAGGTACGCCAGCGGGACGCCGAGTGCGACACACGCCGCCGTCACGAGGACGACGAGGACCGTACTGTTCAGGAAGACTTCGACTGTCGTCGGCCGAGTGAGGAGCGCGAGTGCGTCCGAGAATCCGACGTCGAGCGCCGATTTGACCAGCCACAACAGCGGGACGATGACGGCGGCGGCGACAGCACCGCTCGCGATAGTCAGACCGAGCGGTTGCTCGTCTTCGCCATCGCCGGTCTGCGTCTGCTGTTCAGTGGCCATCGTCTTGTCTTACCTCAGAGCACGCCCACCTCACGCAAGAGTCGCACGGTTCCTTCCAGGTCCGACAGTTGGGTCAAATCCAGCCCTTCTGGCGGGCTGAGTTCGTCGATACTGGGGAGTTCGCCGATTGGGTCCACGCCCGAGACGAGCGGGTACTCGAACGTCGTCCGCGCGAAGTAGTCTTGCGCCTCCGCAGAGAGCAGGTGGCGAACGAAGTTCGCACCCAGGTCCGCGTCGTCCGCGGTGTCGAGGACGAGTGCACCGGCGACGTTGAAGATAGACCCGGCGTCGCCGGAGGTGAAGGCAGTCCCGAGCGGGGCGTCTGGCCGCCCGGCGAGGATGCGCTGGATGTAGTAGTGGTTCGCGAAGCCCGCGCCGATTTCGCCGTCGGCGACGGCCTGCGAGACGAGGAACTCGTCGTTGAACTCGGTGACGCCGAGGTCCTGCATCCCCTGAAGCCACTCCTTGGTCGCCTCGTCACCTTCGAGGACGCGCATCGCGGTGATGAACGCCTGGAACGACGAGTACGTGGGTGCCCACCCGATGTTGTCACGGAACGCTTCCGTCTCGGGGAACGCCATGATGTCGTCGGGGATGTCCGAGTCGGCGAACTGGTCGGTGTTGAACGGGACGGTCCGCGCGCGACCCGAGGTGCCGGTCCACTGGCCGTCTGGGTCGTGGAACTCGTCGCGGACGAGGTCCAGCACGTCGGTCGGAAGCGACTGCGTCCGCCCTTCGTCTTTCAGCGCGCCGAGCGACCCCGCGTTCACGGAGAAGAACACGTCTGCGGGGCTGTTCTCGCCTTCCGTCAGAATCTGGTTGACGAGTTCGGTCGCGGAGTTGTACCGCGGGCGGACGGTGAAGTCGTCGTAGTAGTCTTCGAAGAACGAGATGAGTTCGCCGACGAGTGCCTCTCCGCGCCCGGAGTAGAGCGTGAGTTCGCCCGAGAGGTCGGGCATCTCCGCTATCGAGACACCGCCAGTAATCTCGCGGTCGCCGAAGGGTGAGCGACCAGACCCGATTTGCTGGACAGAGTCGCCACCACCGCTGGTTTCGGTCTCCGTCTCGTTTTCGCCGCCGAGCCCGGTACAACCGGCGAGAGAGCCGAGACCGACTGCCGCCGCCGCCGTGATGAACCGGCGACGACCGTGGCCGCGAGGCTCCCGGTCGTGGTCTTGCATACATAGATTTAGGTCGCCCTAAATCATTTATATCTACCGGTTCAGCGAGCGACGAAGAAGGAAAGAAGCAGGCGTCAGTCGTCCGCGGGGACGGCGGCGCGGGGTGCTGCGAGGAGGTCCAGACAGTCCAGCCACGCTTGCATATGCTCTCCGACGTAGTTGAAGAACTCGCCGTTTCGATAGTCGGACCAGTCGCCCTCGGCGAGTTCGTCGGCCATCGCTTCGAACACGCCAGCGTAGGAGTCGGCATCCCCGCCGACGCTGTCGACGATTTCCCAGAGGTGTTCGTTGAGTTCGAGACCCGGAACCTCGTTGTTGAGGTCGTCGAACGTCGGGCGTGCGGCCTTGTTGTGCTCGCAGAGCGGATAGCCGGTGAGGACGTCCTTTTCGAGTACGTCGGCGGCGCGCTTGAGGAAGACACCCGACCAGATGTCGTCGAATCGGCCGACCTCCCACTCGTTGTCGTCCATCGGCAACTGGTAGAACGCCGGGATGACTTCGCGCTCGAACGCGAGGTTCATCGAACAGACGGTGAGGTACTGGCCCGGTTCGGCCACGAAGTCGCCGTCGAAGTCGTCGAAGTCGGTTCGGGTCTGTGCCTGTCCCTCCAAATCGCCGTCCATCAGGATGCGGACGGCGTCGAGGTCGGGGACGTTGGTCCACAGTCCCTGCGAGGCGACCACGTCGCGGAGTTCGCGGGTGCCGGTCTCGACCGTCTCGTCCATCGCCGAGTAGGGGTACCCGCGGGGGTAGAGACCGTGTTCTTCGGCGTTCTGGTAGAGGACGTTCACCCACTGTTCGTCGCTCGACACGGACTCAACCTCGTCGGTGCGGTGGAGGTTCTCCATGTGTCGGCCGAAGAAGTCCCACTCGTCGTGTGGAAGGGTGTCGTCGTCGATGAAGACGCCGTAGTCGAACTCGGGGTGCGCCCACATGTAGAGCAGGCCGAAACTCGTCTGGGCGTGACTCGCCGCCGGGACGAGGTGCGAGAATTCTTCGATTCCGTGCTCAGCGTACCATTCGTCGCGCGCAGATTCGTCGTAGACAGCGCCAGCGACGCCTTCGTCGTCGAGCATCGCCGCCATCCCCTCGGTGTCACAGAAGTCCTCGGTCACGAGGAGGACGAACAGACGGTCGAGGTCGAAGCCGTGTGCGCGGGCGTTGTCGAAGTACGACCGCATGCACTCGTACTCACGGATGGTGGGCACGACGACGCAAATGTCCGGTTGCATCGTCTGTATGAATTTAGGCCGACCAAAAATAGCTGTTGGTCCGCGATAGAACGCATCAAGCAGCCAATAACTTCGGAACGTGCCGGGCCTCACTGTCGGACGTACTGGCTCTCGCCGGCGTTATTCTCGCGCCCCTGTCAACGACTCCAACAACGTCACTGCCGTGTCTTTCGCCAGTGGGTCGTTCGCGTTTCCGCACTGCGGCGATTGCACACAGGACGGACACCCATCTTCGCAGTCACAGTCGTCGATGAGCGCCGCCGTCTGGCGCATCAGACGTTCCACGACGTCGTATCCGGCACGGGTCAACCCGACGCCACCGGGATGGCCGTCGTAGATGAAGATGGTCGATTGCTCGGTGTGTGGGTGATACGGCGTCGAGAGCCCGCCGATGTCGCCGCGGTCACACAGGAGGGTCAGTGGGAAGAGCGAAATCATCCCGTGTTCGGCGGCGTGGATACCGCCGTTGAACCCGTAGTCGCTGCCCTTCTCGTGGCCGCGACGCATCTCGCGCATCTCCGACTCGACGTCGCCGGGGACGGTGAAGTACAGGGCTTTCGTCCGCAGACTCGTCTCTGGCAGGTCCAGCAACTGTTGGCCGAGCGTCGTCCCGCGCTTCGGGTCGCGGCGCTCGAACCCCGTAATCTGCTTTCGCATCGTCACCTCGGCGAACTTGACTTCCACGTCAGACCGCGCAGACAGCGGTTTCGAGAGGATGTCCCGCTCGACGGTGATGTGTTTGTCGTGGAGGACGCGGGTGTAGTAGTCGGCCCACGTAGGTTGCAGACGGGCCACGTCGCGGTCCAAATCGAGGTCCGCGACTTCGTACGTCTGGCCCTGATGGTGATACACTGCGCCGGGGTGAGCGTCGCGGAGGGCGTCGTCGAAGGCGAGTTTCGCGATGGTCTCGTTGTTCCGCGAGTCCATCAACTGGACCTCTCTGTCGGTGATGGTTCGCAGACTCATGGAGTGCTGCGGACTACTGTCCCCGTCGTGGGTCCAGCGAATTCCGTCGTTCGTCTCCCGGCGGGCCAGCGTCCCCGTGTCTTCGAGGTCCGACACGACAGTGGGGAACGTCTGCCCGAAGTAGGCGTCGTCCGCGGCCGAGAGCCAATTTTCGGCCGCCGCGCACGCGACGTGACTCGGGAGGAGGTGGTCGTTTTCGGGGTCCGACACCGCCCGTTCCGGGTCGCCGTCGAAGAACTCCGCGGGGTGCGTCATCAGGTATTGGTCGAGTTGGTCCTCGCCGCCGACGAGGACGACGAGTGCGGGTCTGTCACCCCGGCCTGCACGCCCCGCCTGTTGCCACGCGGACATCCGCGTGCCCGGATAGCCGTCGATGAGCACCACGTCGAGGCCGCCCACGTCGACGCCGAGTTCGAGTGCGTTGGTACTCCAGACGCCGCTGACGTCGCCGTCGTGGAGGCCTGCTTCTATCTCCCGTCGTCGGTCGTGCGTGAGGGCGGCCTGATAGGCGGCGATTTCGCCTGCCAGTCCGTGTTCGCCCCGCTTTCGCAGGTCGCTCGCGCTCTCGGAGGCGTAGCGCTCGGCCGCCTGTCGGGCACGCGTGAACGCGAGTGTCTGATGCCCACGGGCGACGAGGTCTACGAACAGGTTCTTCGTCTCGACGTGGCCGGACCGTCTGCGACCTGACCCACCGGAATCGGGGTTCTCGTACTCCGGCGGATTCCAGAGCACCCAGTGCGTCTCGCCGGTGCCACTCGTGTCCTCGTCGACGAGGGCGAACGAGGGTTCGTCCTCTCCGGTGATTCGGGCGGCGTGTTCGACGGGATTACCGATGGTCGCCGAACAGCAGACGAACTGTGGGTCGGACCCGAATCGCTCACAGACGCGCTTGAGTCGGCGAAGCAGGAGTGCGACGTGACTGCCGAAGACGCCGCGGTAGCCGTGCACTTCGTCGACGACGACTGTCTCCAGCGACGAGAAGAACCACTCCCAGAGGCGGTGTGCGTGCGGGAGCAGTGCGTAGTGGAGCATGTCGGGATTCGACAGGAGGACCGTCGGGCGCCGCTTTCGAACCTCGCGCTTCTCGGATTTCGACAGACGCCCAGTGTACTGGTCGACCGAGACGCGACTCCCGAATCCGAGGCCGTGTGCGAGGTCAGAGAGTGTGTCGAGTTGGTCGGAGACGAGGGCGTTCTGCGGGCCGAGGTAGAGCGTTCGGCCGCCGTGGTCCATCGCTCGTTCGAACGCAGGAATCGTGTACGCCAGACTCTTTCCGCTCGCAGTCCGGGTGGCGAGGACGACGTTCTGGCCGTCGCGGACCGCCTCGACTCCCTGCGCCTGATGTCGGTAGAGGCGGTCGATACCGCGGTCCGAGAGCGCCGACGCCAACCGGGGTTCGAGGTCGATGTCGGCGAACGTGGGGTCTCGTGCGTCGAATCGGCGGTGCGCTCGCATCTGCCCCTCGTAGTACGGGCGGTTCCGAAGCCACTCGATGAGGTCGTCCACACGCCCTCTGCGGACTTCGTCACCCTAACGCTGTCGCCGGAGCGTCTACTCGAACTGCGTCTGCCGTGCACCTTTTGTTCGTCGCACCCCGACAGAATCGTATGGACGTGGACGCCGTACTCATCTACGACGGTGAGTGCCCCTACTGTTCCGTGGCCGCGACTGCGCTGAAACGTCTCGACGACGTGGAAGCAATCTCGTGGTACGACGACGCCGCGCAGGCGTTCCTCGCCGACCAGTTCGACGAGGTTCCCTTCGCGATGGTCCTCGCAGACCGCCGAGAAGAACGTGTGTACGCGGGCCGTGCCGCCGCGAAGGAACTCGCCGACAGAGCTGGTATGCCCGGCCTCGTCGGCAGTCTCGTCCGCGACAACTACGAGACGATTGCCCGCGTCGTCGGCGTCGCGAGTGGCCGTGGCCGCGACCCGGACGACGTCCACAGTCGCTATCCCATGCAACGCGAGGCCCTCACTCGCTTCGACGCACTCGTCGAACACGCCGAACCGCGCCCCGCCGCACTTTCGTAGTCCTCACAGGAACCGTCACTCGTGACCGTCTACTCGCTCGAACCACACGCCCTCGCCACCGCCGCCGACCCACTCGAACTCGACACGCGAGCACCGCGAGGAACCTACGCACTGGTTTTCGCGGTTCCCGAGACGACTATCGAGGTTGGCGCCCTCGGTGACTGTGAGTTCGACGCTGGAGGATACGTCTACGTCGGAAGCGCGTTCGGAACGGGCGGTCTCCGCCGCGTTCTCAGGCATCGACGCGTCGCCTCCGGAGACCACGATGCCCGCCACTGGCACGTCGACTATCTCGGTGGCGACTCCGACGTCGAACTCACTCGCGTGGTCTGTGTCCCCGACCAGAACGTCGAATGTGCCGTGTCGTCGACACTCGGCGCGTCGGCGCTCGACGGATTCGGGTCGTCTGACTGCACCTGCGATGCACACCTCGCGGCGTTCGAAAATACGGAGACGGCGACGTCGCTCGCGGTGGCAACGTTCGAAAGCAAAGTGTGAAGGGGGGTCCCACCCCCTTCGTCCGCCCGAACCGGACCGGGCACCCCGGTTGAGGCGGGTTAGCCGGTTGTCAGAGGCACCCCGGCACGTATAGATACACGGCCAAGTCACTTTACCTCACCCCCTGGGGATACCACTCAGAGATTGAGAACTAGTATATGAAATTTTTTATTATTTATATACTTCTCCGCCCTGCACGGGTCATTTAAGTGTCACGACGGCAATCGGCAAGCATGGTTGGGTTCGGTCCCGGTGAGGTATTCGACGTGCTCACGTCGCGACGGGAGGTGCTCGTCTCGCTCTCCGAAGGTGGAAAGCGACCGGCCGACCTGACCACCGAACTCGACGTCTCTCGGTCGACCATCGACCGGAGCATACGCGAACTCGAAGGCGTCGGTTTCGTCGACGTTGTCGACGGTGTCGCCCACACGACGCTCTCGGGTCGGATGGCGCTCAGCACGTACAATCGGTTCGTCGCGCAGTTGAACGACATCAGCGAGGCCGCCAGCGCACTCGAACCACTGCCGCCCGATGTGCCCTTCGACTCGGTGATGCTGGACGGGTGCGACGTCGTCGCCGCGTCGGAATCGGACGGCGAACGACCGCTCGAGAGACTCACGTCGCTCGTCGAGGACGCAGTGTCGGTGAGGGGGTGTGTGGTCGCCGCACTCCCATCCCAAGTCGAGGTGTACTATCGCCGCATCGTCGACGACGACGTGTCGGCCGAACTCGTCGCCACAGAAGACGTGGTAGAGCGACTCGTCACGGCGTATCGTCCGCAACTCGTCGAACTCTGTGCGACGGACTCCTTCTCGCTTCGTTCGATAGCGTCGCTTCCGTACGGTCTCCTCGTGGTCGAACGGCCGACTGGACCGGTTGCTGTCGTCGAAATCTACTCTTCCCGCACGCTCGTCGGCGTCGTCTCCAACGACAGACCAGACGCCGTCGCGTGGGCACGCTCACAAATCGACCGCTGGTGGGACGACTCTCTGCCGCTTCCCATCTCGCCCGGCCGCGAGGAGTGAGGCGAGGGCACTAGCCTCGCAACCCCAACGACTTACGAGGGGCGAATCGAAGGGGTTCCAATGACGACGTTTCCCGCGATTCCGTATCTGGAGTGGGTTGTCGGGCGCGCCGACGAGGCGACGTTCGACCTCGCGACGAGTGACCTCCGCGTCGCAGCAGACGACGGCGGGGTCGTCCCGCCGATTCTCGCCGGTCTCTCCGACCCCGTAGACGAGTCACTCGTCTCCCAACTCGCAGCGCGATACGACGTGCCGGAATCGTGGGTGCTCGTCACGGCGGGCGCGTCGAGTGCGAACTTCCTCGCGTCGTGCGCCTTACTCGACCATTCGGGTCGCCCCGGCGACGTTGACGACGACCACGAAGACGACTCCGAAGACCACCCACGGCCACAGGTCCTCGTCGAAAAACCGGGATATCAACCGCTGTCTGCGGTTCCGGACGCACTGGGTGCGCGCGTCGACCGATTCGTCCGCCCACCGGAGTACGACTACGACATCGAACCGCACCGTATCGACGGTGCAAAATCGGATTCGTTCACGTACGCCGTCGTCACGAACCGACACAACCCATCGGGGAGACTCGCCTCACGCGCCGAACTCGCGGAGTTGGCGCACGTCGTGGGCGAGGCCGGCGGGTCACTCCTCGTCGACGAAGTGTACGCTCCCTACGTCGACCCCGCTCACGACGGCCCATTTGGCGGTGAAACTGCGGCGGGCCTGCCGAACGTCGTCACTACGGGGTCGTTGACGAAGTTCTACGGTCTCGGCGGTCTTCGAATCGGCTGGATAATCGCCGACCCAGCAATCGTCGAACGCGCACGCTCGGCGTCACTGTACCTGCCGTCGGTGGCCGACCCCAGTCGGAAACTCGCCCGCCGAGCACTCCACCACAGTGAGCGCCTCGAATCGACCGCCCGTGAGCACTTCTCCGCGAATCACGAACGACTGGCCTCGTTCGTCGCGGACCGGTCGAACGTCTCGGGTCGCATCCACGCCGGCGGCACGTTCGCGTTCCTCTCACACGACGACTACGACGGCGACGAGGTGGCCGATGCCGCGTGGGAACGTGGCGTTCTCGTCGTCCCTGGCCGGTTCTTCGATGCACCAGAGGCGTTCCGAGTCGCACTCGGCGGCACGCCAGAGGAGATGGCCGCCGCACTCGACGTGTTCGGCGAGGTTCTCGACGACCTCGCGACCTGAGGCGGGTTGACCGTCGAAAGTGGCCGAATGACCGTCGAAAGTGGCTGATGGGCCGTCTGAGATTTTCGAGTCGGAACGCGTGGGTCGTCACGTACCGACGAATATCCCTCTTTCCTGAGAATCGCGGAGTATAGGTCTCAGAACACGGGAATGTGCGTACTCGGCTAAGTAGCTTCTTCGCATCGATTCAGGTAGTGGTGAACACCGTGTCAGTCCCATCTACAGAACGACAACGAGAGGAATCGACTCCCGAATCGACCACAGAGACGTCGCGGATGCGACGCGTTCGACGACTTGCGGGTCTCGCCCTCGTCGGCGCAGCGTACTGGACCGTCGTTAGACCCCGGATGCTGAACTGGGGCGCGACGCCGACGGAGGTCCGACGCCCTCTGGCCGGCGACGCCCTGCTCCCAGAACCAGACGGGGAGTCCACGATGGCTATCACTATCGACGCGCCCCCAGAGGACATCTGGCCGTGGCTTCGACAACTCGGACAGGGACGCGGCGGATTCTACAGTTACGAGTGGGCGGAGAACCTCGTCGGCCTCGACATCCACAACGCCGACGAAATCATCCCCGAGTACCAGGACATCGCCATCGGCGACGAGGTCAGACTCGGGAATCCCGACAGATACCCCGACACGAAACTCGAAATCGCGGCAATCAGCCCCGAGCGAGCGCTGGTCCTCGAAGCCCCGAACGACCCACCGTGGTGGGTCTGGTCTTTCGTCCTCGACCCGGTCACAGAGACGGAGACGCGTCTCGTCGTCCGCTCGCGGATTAGCCTGCCGGACAACCCAGCGCTTCGCGTGGCGAGTCAGGTAGTCCTCGACCCAGTGACGTTCGTGATGACCCGCGGGATGCTCCTGGGAATCAAGTCTCGGGCCGAAGCGCCCGCGCGTGAGGAACCGTTACTGGACGTGTGAAAGAATCGAGTGTGGAGGTGTTCGCTCGGCGAGTCGCGTGCTTCGGTTGCGCTTACGCCTCGATGGCGCGGGCGAGCATCTCGACTGGGTGTGGCGGTTCTTCGTCCACACCCATGTCTTCGAGTTGTGACCGACAGGACGCACCGGGAGCGACGACGACGTCACCCGGACTGTCCGCAACCTGACCTTCGAGGATGTTCCCAATCGCCTTCGACATGGAGTAGTGTTCGGCTTCGTAGCCGAAGGAGCCAGACATGCCACAGCACGTCGAATCCAGCGGGTCCACGTCGAATCCGGCACGGCGGAGGACGCCCACCGCGTGGTGGTCCTTTTTGGTGGACTTCTGGTGGCAGTGGCCGTGGTACGTCAGGTAGTCGCTCTGCGGGAGGAACGAGAGATTCTCGTCCAGTCGGTAGGTGTCGACGTACTCCATGACGCCGTAGGAGTTGGCCGCGACGGCCTCCACGTCGTCGCCGGAGAGTAAGTCGAGGTAGTCGGACTGGAACATCACCGCGTCAGAGGGTTCACACAGGACGATGTCCCACCCCTCTTCGACGAAGGGCGCGAGTGCCTCGACGTTCTGTTCCGCGTCGGCGCGTGCCTTGTCGAGGAAGCCCTTCGAGTGCGGCGGTCTGCCGGACCCGGCGACTCCCTCGGGGATGCGAACGTGGACGTTCGCCGCTTCGAGTGCCTCGACGGCCGCTTTCCCGACTTCGGGGTGGTTGTAGTTCGTGTAGGTGTCGGGGAACAACAGCACCTTACGGTCTGCCTGTGCTTCGGCGATGGTCGCCGCGCCGCGCGACTTGAACCACCCGACGAAACTCTGCGAGTGGAACGTCGGTAGCGACCGCTCTTTGGCGATGCCGATGGTCTTTTCCATCACCCAGCGCGCGCCGGGAACCTTCGTCGCGGCGTTGCTGACCGGCGCGAACTTCGACCCGAGTTCGGACAGCGAGTCGATGTTGGCGAATATCCGGTCGCGGAGACTGGAGCCATTGCGCTGGTGGTACTCGTGCATCACCTCGGCTTTCATCTTCGCCATGTCGACTTCGCTCGGACAGTCTTTCGAACAGCCCTTACATCCGACACAGAGGTCCAGCACCTCGTGGACGAACTCGTCTTCGAACATCTCGTCTTCCGGCAGACCACCGCTCATGGCCTGTCGAAGCATGTTCGCGCGCCCGCGAGTCGCCTGAATCTCCTCTTCGGCGGCGCGGAACGTCGGGCACATGACGCCACCGACGGTAGACTGCTGGCCGCGACACCCAGCACATCCGTGGCAGAGTTCGACCATGCCCTCGAATCCGTTGTCGTTGTCCCAGTTCAGCGTCGTCTCGAATCCGGCGTCGAGGTCGTAATCCGGCGAGAACCGGAGGTTCTCGGTCAGGTCGTAGTCACCGCAGATGTTCCCCGGATTGAGCAACCAGTCGGGGTCGAACTCGCTTTTCAGGTCGCGGAAGACGTTCCAGAGGTGGTCTCCGTACAGTTTCCGGTTCCACTGGGTGCGTGCCCTGCCGTCGCCGTGTTCGCCGGAGACAGACCCACCGTACTTGACGACGAGGTCCGTCACCTCGTCGGCGATGGCTTCGAACGTCTCGACGCCTTCGACCGTCTTCGTGTTGACGAGGGGTCGAATGTGGAGCACGCCCGGTCCTGCGTGTGCGTAGTAGGACGCGAAGGTGTCGTGTTCGTCGAGGATATCCTGGAAGTCGGAGACGTAGTCCGGGAGGTTCTCCGCCGGGATGGCGGTGTCTTCGATGTACGCGATGTGTTTCTCGTCGGTCGTCCGCGAGAGGAGAATCGGGAGGCCCGACTTGCGCATCTTCCAGAACTTCGCGCGGGTGTCGGCGTCGTGCGCCTCCATGAAGTCGGTCGCGCGACGTTCTTTGTTGGTCACTGAGGCGGACCCACCGTTGGGTTCGAACTCGGTGCCGTCGGGGTCGATGACCCGGTCTTCGATGAGGTCTGCGACCTTCTGCTTGCCTGCTTCGTCGGAGTCGGCGTAGAACTCGACGAGGAGGGTCGAATCCGTGCCCTCGGGGAGCATCCCGACCACGTCGGCGAACTCGGCCGTGTCACGCGCCAAGTCGAGAAGCACGTCGTCCATGACCTCGACTGCCGCGGGTTCGTGTTCGAGGATGGGCGCCACGTCGTGCATCGCGTCGATGACGTCGTCGTACGTGAGGAGTGCGACAGACGCCGTCTCCGGGATGGATTCGAGCGAGACAGTCGCCTTCGTGACGAGTGCCAGCGTCCCTTCGCTCCCCGCGATGAGACGACCGAGGTTGACGGTGCCCGCTTCCCACTCGTCGTCGATGCCGGTGTCGTCGGGGGTCCGACGCTCACCGCGCATCTCGTCGACGAGCATGTCGAGGTTGTAGCCCGAGACGTTTCGCTTCAAGTCCGGGTAGCGCTCGGAAATCTCGTCAGCCTCGTCGTCGAGTATCTGTGCGACTTTCGCGTAGATTCGCTCTTCGAGCGAGCCTTCGGGGTCGCCCTCCTCACGGAGTTCGTCGACGCTCATCTCGCCGAACGTCGTCACCGTCCCGTCCGCGAGGACGACTTCGAGTTCTTCGATGTAGTAGTCGGTCTTGCCGTACTTCAGCGAGTGCGCCCCGGTCGAGTTGTTGCCGATTGCGCCGCCGAGGGCAGAGCGGTCGCCCCACGCCGGGTCGGGGGCGAACTTCAGGCCGTGGGGGGACAGTCGTTCGTTCAGTTCGCCGAGTCGGACGCCGACCTCTGCGGTCGCCGTCTGCGCGTCGGGGTCGACGTCCGTGACCTCGCCCATGTGGCGGACGAAGTCGAGGACGACAGCCTCGTTGACGGTCTGCCCTGCGAGACTCGTGCCACCGCCTCGCGGGAGGACAGGTATCTCGCGCTTTGCGCAGTACTCCATCACCGCCGCCACGTCTGCCGTCGACTTCGGCATGACGACGCCGATGGGCATCTTCTCGTACGCCGAGGCGTCCGTGGCGTACAGCGTTCTCGTGTAGGTGTCGAATCGCACGTCGCCCTCGACGATGGATTCGAGGTCTTCGACCAGCCCTGGCCGCTCTACGTCGTCGTTGACGTAGTCGTAGTTGCCCTCCAGCGAGGGGTCGGCGGCCGCTTCGTGCGTGTTAGATGCCATTGATTGGTCTCTCTAGTAGTGGATTTGTGTGAAACAATATAGACACCCGGGAAGGGGTGTATGTATTTTCATTCGTGAACGATTCTCCGGTCGAACGTCCACCGGTTAGAACACGCCGGGGAACAGCACGTAGCTGAACAGGAGCGTGAGGATGCCGGTGGCCGTCCCGTAGTAGACGAGCGGGATGAGTTCGAGGCGGATGACGCGGCCCTCTTCGCCGACGAGGCCGACGACTGCGAGCGCAGCGACGACGTTGTGGACGGCGATGAGGTTCCCGATGGCGCCACCGACTGCCTGCGCACCCAGCATGATGGTCTTCGGCGTGCCAATCTGGTCTGCGACACCGTACTGGAAGGTACCGAACAGGATGTCGGAGACGGTGTTCGACCCCGCGAGGAACGCACCGAACGCGCCCACGTACGCGGCGAAGAACGGGTAGGCCGAGCCAGCGATGCTCGCCATGCCCTCCGAGAGGACGATGAGCATGCTGTCTGCGCCGGTTGCGGCGCCGGACTGGAGCATAATCTGCACCGTGGCGACGGCGAACAGCAGCGCGACGACTGCGGGTCCGACTTTCTCGACGGTCTCTGCCCACGACGCCTTGATTTCCTTGCTGTCCATCCCGTGAATCGGAATCGTCACGAGGTGCACCGCGATGAACACTGCACCGGGCAGGTAGAGGAACGCGAAGTCGTTTCCGAGCCCCGTCCCGAGGATGTTGCTCCATCCGACGACGAACAGGTCACTAGTGATGAAGGCCTTGACAGGGTCCGCGACGCGGGTGACGACGAGCAGGAGCGCGACGAGCGCGTACGGCGTCCACGCCTTCAACAGCGACATCTGACCGGCCGATGCCGGCATGCTGGACTGAACCGACCCGCCGTCGGCGGCGACGGTGACGTTGTCGTTCGTCGACTCGCCGGGCTCGATGTCACCGATCCAGTGGTCGGGCCACGACGATTCGGGAGCGAAGTCCCACTCTTCGTCGGGGTGGAAGAGCCCAGCCTTGAGCGCGGTGACCGTCACGGCCAGACCGACCATCGACCCGAGGAGACCAGGGAACTCCGGTCCGAGGAAGTACGCGGTGAGGAAGTACGGAACCGAGAACGACGCCCACGCGAACAGCGTGAGAGGCAGCACTTCGAGCGCCGGTTTGATGGACTTCTCTTCGCCGAAGAAGCGCGTCATCATGGCGACACCGATGAACGGAAGCGCGATGCCGACGATGACGTGGTGCATGGCAGCGAACACGGCGATTTCGCCGACCCACGCGGCGATGGATTCGAAGTTTCCAGCGCCGAGAACTTCGGAACTGATCGTCTCGACGCCCTCGAAGATGTCGATCATCCCGATGATGAGCGGCGTCCCGACGGCACCGAACGTAATCGCCATGAGGTTCCCCGTGAGGGCAATCACGACGGCGGCCAGCGGCGGGAAGCCGAGTCCGACGAGAAGCGGACCGACGATTGCGGCCGGGGTACCGAACCCGGCGGCCGACTCGATGAACGAGCCCATGAGGAAGACGAGCAGGACGACCTGCACGCGGCGGTCCTCACTGATGGACGCGAACCCGTTGTTGATAGAGTCGAACGCGCCCGTCTGCTTGAGCGTGTACAGGAGCAGAATTGCCCCGAAGACGATGTAGAGGATGTTCGCTGCCGTGATGAAGCCGTTAAT
>NZ_LOPV01000020.1 GCF_001469865.1 Haloferax profundi | reverse complement strand
GGCAATCCACGTCGGGCTCATGCCCCACCCGACGACCCCTGCGCCGATGGCGACGAGCCATGCGATCGGCATCGCCCGCGTCGCGGGCCAATACCGACCGACCATGAGGTACGCGATAGTCAGAAGCGGGAGCAGCGCGATGAGTGCGTTGGTCGCACTAACCATGCTGCTCACCTCCACAGTTCGTTCCAGCCGTTTCCATTCCAGATTCGTGCCTGATGCGGTGCATCGTGGAATCTGCTACACAACTTTTGTGATAAATATCTATCGTTCGTTGCTATTCGTGACATACCTCTCGTCGAGTCGCTTCCCCTGCCCGGGACCCAGTGCACTCGTGTGTACACTCTCAAGTAGACCGTTTAAACGCTAAAAATCGGGGGTCTCGGGGGCTCGTGGTGATGTTTAGTCGTTCGTGACGTTCTCCACGAGAGACGTGGTCAAACGTCCTTTACACACGTGTGACTTGGCCACTACACACGAGTATAGTGGTATTTCACTCGTGTGCAAAGGCTTATGCCTTCGTGTGCAGAGGGCAAATCATGGAGGAGGAGTCTGGCGCGCGCCCTCGAAACGAGCACGGGCAGTACGTGGGACGCATCTCACTGGACGCCGTGTTGGACGTGTTCCGCGCCCGGGACGACGTCGCTCGTCCACTCACGGCGACGGACGTTCTGGAGGAACTCGACTGCTCCCGTCGGACCGCTCACAACAAACTGAACGAACTCGAAGAGCGCGGTGACCTCGCCTCGAGAAAGGTCGGCGCTCGGAGTCGGGTGTGGTGGGTTCCGCTGACTGGGGACGCTAGTGTGGCGACTTCGTCCGCAGACGCGAGTGGCGAACGTCCGTCCACGAGAGAGTCACCCCGCAGAGGGACGAGGTCCGCGGGTGGACACGGCCGCGACCACCCGCCCGCAGTCTCGAACGCCATCGAACAAGCCGACTTGCCGGGAAGTGGGCCGATGCTGGACGCTCGACGGGAGGCGCTCTCTGCCGCGTACGAGTATCTCACCGACCACCCCGAAGCGAAGAAAGCCGATTTCCTCCGCGACGTGTACTACGAGTACCCTGCGGGGTTCGAGTCTGCCGAGGGGTGGTGGAATGCCATCCAACCGGCGCTCAAGCAACTCCCCGGTGTGGACCCGCCAGAAGAACGTGGCCACATTTGGCACTTCCTCGGCGGATAACCCCGCCCGAAACTGATTCCTCCACCCTACGAATTTATACGGCATCAGGCCACAGTCTCGGCCAACGTACCGATGTCAATCGATTCACCGGCCGATAGAATCATCGCGGAGTGGGTCACTCGATGAGCGATGGTCGCGTCGGCCCTGACCCTGACGACCCGTCACGGGTGGAATCGACTGACGAAGACGGCACACGAGACGAGCGACTCGAACCGAAGCAGGGTGTCACAGGTGGCGACGACGTGTACGCTTCGGAAGTCGAAGGAAAACAGTACCGCGGCACGTGGTACCTTCCACTTCGCTACGCCGAGTTAGAAGAGTCTCCCGACTCTGACGAGTATCCCGAAGAGGGTACGGGAGGGTCGTTCCGCCTCGCCGACCTTCCGCGTGTCCCACGTGTCGGACACGTCGTTGGCCCCTCTGCCATCATGCTCGGTGCCTCTCTCGGAAGCGGTGAGACGCTCTTTTGGCCCGTCTTGACCGCCCAGTTCGGGTGGATGGTCTTCTGGGCGTTCGTCGTCGGTGTCTTCACGCAGTTCGTCATCAACACCGAACTCCAGCGCTGGACGCTCGCGACGGGAGAGAGCATCTTTCGCGCGTTCGCCCGCGTGGGAACCTACTGGCCGTGGGCGTTCTTGTTCGGTGGCCTCGTCAGCCTCGGATGGCCCGGATGGGCCGCCGGGGCCGCACAGGTCGGCGCGACGGCACTCGGATTGAGCGGGTCGCTCACCGTCCTTGGATTCGACCTCGCCACGTGGAAACTCGTCGCCGTCGGCCTGATGGCGCTCATCTGGCTCTCGTATCAGACGTCGTCGGTCATGTACAACGCCGTCGAAGTGTTCCAAATCGGACTCCTGTTCGTCGCCATCGGCGCGACGCTGATGCTCGTCGGCGTGACCGGGTCGTGGGTCGAGTTCAGTCGCATTCCGGACGCCGCGCAATCTGTCGGGAGTCTCCCGGACGGCATCGACATCGCCGTCTTCCTCGGTGGTCTGGCCTTCGCTGGCGCGGGCGGGTATCTCAATCTCTCACAGAGTCTCTGGATGCGCGAGAAAGGCTACGGGATGGGTAACTATCAGGGCCGCGTCAAGAACCCACTCCGCGGCGACGACCCTGAACCAATCGAGCGCGACGGGTTCACCTTCCGCCCGACGGTGACGAACCTTCGCCGGTGGCGCGGGTGGTGGCGCGTCGTCCAACTCGAACACCTCCTGACGTTCGTCGTCGGCCTCCTCGTCGTCGCACCGGCCCTGATGAGCGTCGCCCTCCGCTACGCGCCGGGGACGACGACGGACGCCATCCAGATGTGGCTTGGTGACGTCGTCCCACTCCTCGACCCCATCGGGTCGTTCCTCGTCTTCGCCATCCTGTTCGTCGCACTCTTCACCACCGAGTACGCCATCGTCGAGTCGTTCGTCCGCAACAGCGCCGACGCACTCTACGAATCGTACGGGCGCGAAGCGGGGTGGGACCTCCCGAAACTGTTCTGGCGTCTGCTCACCGCGTTCTGCGTCTGGGGCATCGTCATCATCCTCGTGTTCACCTCGCCGTTCGAAGGCCGCGAACCGTTCTTCTTCCTCGTCGTCGGTGCCGCGATGTCGGGCGTCATGATGTGGCCCTACACTGCCCTCGTCCTCGTGATGAACACGACGCGACTCCCCGAACACGTCCAACCGGGATGGGGCCGCGTCGCCGCCATGTGGTGGGCCTCCGGGTTCTACGGGTACTTCAGCGTCCTCCTCGTCGGGACGACGCTGACCGAGTTCGGCATCGCAGCGTTCGAGACGGCACCGACGATTCTCGGAAGTAGCATCGGCGGGTACGGCCTCTGGGCAGTCTACTTCGTCGTGCAAGCGTACGCAGTCGGGAAATCCGCAGCAGGCAAACGCGCCGCCTCCGGGACCGTTCCCGACGCAGACGAAGCGAGTGGCTGGTTCTCGTGAACGTTCGAATCGTTCATCATTAACCGTATCAGGGCTGTAGGAACCCGAAGAACGATTATGCAGAACACGTAAGCCGTGAATATGTCAACCGGCACGGTTGCGACGTTCGAGGACTCGCTCGAACGACTCGAAGTAGGCTGGACACACGCGTCACCGGGAGAGGTTGGAACGGTCCTCCGCGAGGTCTGTGACGACCCTGCTGTGGGCGTCGAACTCCCGTACGACGGCGTCGAACTGCCGTCGTGGGTGAACACTGACCCGACACCCGCAGACCTCCGGGACGCGAACGCCGGCATCACGGCGGCGGGAATCGGCATCGCGGACTACGGGAGCGTCGTCGTGCAGGGCACGCCCGACGGCGTCGAACCCGTGAGTCTGTTCGGTGACCTCCACGTCGCGGTCCTCCGCGAGTCGGACATCGTCTCGGGGATGCCCGAGGCGTTCGAATGGCTAGGCGAGGAGTTCCGAACCGGGCACGATTCGGCAATCATCGCTACCGGCCCGAGTGCAACCGCCGACATGGGCGCACTCGTGAAGGGTGCACACGGTCCCAAAGACGTCCACGTGGTGATTCTCGATGAGTAAGGCACGCGAGGCGAAGGCGGCGAAGATTCGCCAGTTGATGGAGACGGAAGGCGACGCCGTCGGAACGAGTACCCGCGGGTTCAATCAGGGGCGTTACGAGTCGGTCCAGACCCTCGACGACTACGAGGGCCTGAAAGCCGACGCACGGGAGATAAAAGAAGACGCCATCGATCGCCTGCCCGAACTCCTCGACCAACTCCGCGACACCATCGAGGAAAACGGCGGGACGATGTACATCGCCGACGACGCGGCGGACGCGAACCGCTACATCCGCGAGGTCTGTGAAGACAAGGACGCCGAACGAGTCGTCAAGTCGAAGTCGATGACCTCCGAGGAGATAGAGGTCAACGACGAACTCGAAGCGGCAGACGTGGACGTCGTGGAGACGGACCTCGGTGAGTGGGTGCTGCAAGTCGCAGACGAGGCACCCTCGCACATCGTCGCGCCCGCCATCCACAAGTCACGCGAGGCCATCGCCGACCTGTTCAACGAGACGTTCGAACCCGCGGAACCGCTGGAGACGGCCGAAGAACTCACCATGTTCGCCCGCGAGCAACTCGGCGAACTCATCGAAGGTGCCGACGTGGGGATGACCGGCGCGAACTTTATCACCGCCGACACCGGGACGATGGCGCTGGTCACCTCGGAAGGCAACGCCCGGAAGACGGCCGTCGTGCCAGACACGCACGTCGCCGTCGCCGGCGTGGAGAAAGTCATCCCGAGCGTCGAAGACCTCCAACCGTTCATCGAACTCATCGGCAAGTCGGGGACGGGACAGAACATCACCTCGTACATCTCGCTTCTCACGCCGCCGGTCGACTCTCCGACGGTCGACTTCGACGACCCCGAGACGCCGATTACGGAGACCGAGACCGACCGCGACTTCCACCTCGTCCTCATCGACAACGGCCGACTCGACATGCGCGACGACGAGCAGTTGCGCGAGACGCTCTACTGCATCCGGTGTTCGGCGTGTTCGAACGTCTGCGCCAACTTCCAGCACGTCGGCGGTCACGCCTTCGGCGGCGAGACGTACTCCGGCGGCATCGGGACCGGGTGGGAAGCAGGCGTCGAAGGCCTCGACTCGGCGGCCGAGTTCAACGACCTCTGTACCGGGTGTAGTCGCTGTACGACTGCCTGCCCGGTCAACATCGACATCCCGTGGATAAACACCGTCGTCCGTGACCGGGTCAACCGCGGCGAGGTGTCGGAAGTCGATTGGCTCGTCGAGGGCCTCACGCCCGACGAAGAACCCGGCGGTGTCAGCCTCCAGAAACGCTTCTTCGGCAACTTCGAGACGGCCGCGAAGGTCGGCAGTCTCTTCGCGCCCGTCTCCAACTGGGTCGCCCAGTCGTCCGTCTCTCGCGACCTGTTGGAACGCTTCCTCGGCATCGACGCACGCCGTGAACTCCCCTCGTTCCAGCGCGAGACACTGAAAGACTGGTTCGATGCGCGCGACTCCCGCGTACAGGACGCGACGCGAACTGCCGTCCTCTACCCCGACGTGTACACGAACCACGTCCAAGTCGAGCGTGGGAAGGCCGCGGTTCGTGCGCTCGAAGCACTCGGCGTCGATGTTGTCGTCCCCGACGTTCGTTCGTCGGGTCGGGCACCCCTCTCGCAAGGGATGATTGCCACGGCCGAAGACCACGCCCACGACGTGTACGCTGGTCTCGCGGAGTACATCGACGAAGGAAGGGACATCGTCGTCATCGAACCGTCGGACCTCGCCATGTTCGACAGCGAGTACGAGAAGTTCCTCCCCGAGAAGTCGTTCCAGCGTCTCTCGGAGAGTAGTTACGAGGTGATGGAGTACGTCTACGGCCTCCTCGAAAACGGTGCACCTGCCGACGCTCTGCAGACGGCCGACGGAACGGAAGTCGCCTACCACAGTCACTGCCAGCAGCGAACCCTCGGCCTCGAAGGCCACACCGAGGCGGTTCTCTCCGACCTCGGGTACGACGTGGCTACGTCGGACGTTGAGTGCTGTGGGATGGCTGGGTCGTTCGGCTACAAGTCCGAGTACTACGAACTGAGCATGGACGTCGGGTCCGAACTGCAAGGGCAGTTCCAGACCGACGAGACCCGCGACAGAACCGTCGTGGCCAGCGGCACGTCCTGTCTCGAACAACTCGACTCACTGCTCCGCCGACCATCTCGCCACCCGGTCGAACTCGTCGCGCCGCGCCGGTAGTCAGGCGCGGGCTCGCTCTCGTTCGCGCTCGTTGTCCGACGCCCGTCAGCCACGTGTCTGCGCCCCGTGTGCTGGGCTACGAACTATTAAGACCCGGCATCCCAATTTGGCGGATATGGACGGGACGCCCGAAGAGATTACGACGCTCGTAGGCCGTGAGGTCTACTCGAACAACGGTGTGTTCGTCGGCGAAGTCGAAGACGTCCGCCTCGACTTAGACCACGAGACGGTCACTGGACTCGCGCTGACGGCGCTGAACAACGAACTGTTCCGGAACCAAATCGAGCCTGGCAAGGGCGTACTCATTCCGTACCGGTGGGTTCGTGCGGTCGGCGACGTCATCCTCATCAACGACGTCATCGAGCGTCTGAAGAACCCCGAAGAAGACGAAGAGTCGCTTCTCGCGTAGGTTCTAACTCCCGTTTCCGCTCTCGCCGCTCTCCACTCCCATCGCACGGAAGAGCTTGCGCTTTACCGCTTCTTCGGTCAGTTGTAAGAGCGTATCGCGGTTGTCGTCGCTCGACTCGATACCGGTGAAGATGCCGAGCGGAATCTCGACAGAGCCCTGCGTGGAGTGGCCACCTGCTTCGCCGATACCCGTGAAGGCGTCGCTCAGAATCTTCCCGATGTTCATCCGGATGTCCTTCGAGCGAGCAGCGAGGTAGATGGTGTCGTCGGCGATGCCGAAGACGGCCGTGGTGGTGATGCCTTCCAGATTCAGCAGGTGTTGGGCCGCCTGCGTCAGGGCGTCGCGGTCACGGATGAACCCCGCGTTCGAGACGAGGTGGGACCCCTGTACCTCCCGGTTCTGGATTGCTTCGGCGAGCACGTCCAACGTCTCGGGTGACATGGACGGCGACTCGACTTTCTCCAGGGTGTCGTGGTCCGCGAACGGGTAGAGGTACGCCGCAGCGGTCAGGTCTGCGGGCGTCGTGTCGCGCTTGAAGTCGAGCGTCTCGGCGCGGATGCCGTACAGGAGCGCCGTCGCGACGGCTTTCGAGGGGCTGAGGTCGAACTCTTGGATGTACTTCGTGAGGATAGTCGACGTCGACGAGACGTTCGGGCGAATGTCTGTAAAGCGCGCGTCGATACCCTCGTCGGGTTCGAAGTGGTCGATGAACACCGTGATCTCGGCGTCGCCGAGGTCCGGCATCCCGGACTTCATGTGGTCGACGAGGGCGACGGCACCGTACTCTTCGAGCGGTTTCGCGTCCGACCGCGGCGTGAGTTCGATGCCGAGGATGTTCACGAACGCCCGGTTCTCCTGGTGGCCCATGTCGCCCGAGTAGAGGATGTCGGCTTCGATGTCGTACTCGCGGGCGATGGCCTGTAACGCGATTGCCGAGGCGAGTGAGTCGGGGTCAGGGTTGTCGTGTGTGAGGATGGCCAGTCCGTGGTCTGTCTCGCGCAGGATGTCGGCGAGTTGCCGGGCTTTGTACTCGAGTTCGCCGGACTCGACGCTTCTGAGCGCGGAGTCGGCGATGACCTCGGAGGGGTTGATGACCACGTCGGCACCGAGTTTCGTGAGTTCGTCTTCCGACACGGGGTCGGACGCACGGACGACGACGAACTTGTCGTCTTCTCGTTCACGGATGGTCGACACGGCGGCCTTGTTCGCTTCGACGTCCGACGAGAGGATGAGGACCACGTCGCGGTCGGCGACGACGTCGGCGAGTTCCGGTTCGGCGATATCGGTCGTCTGCGCGTTCAAGTCCTGGTCGCGCAGGGCTTCGACGCGACTCTCGTCCTTGTCGAGGATGAGGACGTCCTTGCCCTCGTCCGCGAGTTCCTCGGCCACGGCGTGCCCGACGCTCCCACACCCGAGAATCGCGTACGTGGACATCGAAGAGACACTGACCCCTGCACTCATTGTTGCCCGCTACTCCGGTCGGCCGACACTTAACATCACCCGTTTGTCGCCTCTCGGTGGGTGTGTGCGTCCCTGCCGTCGTCGTACAGAAAGGAAAGTCATTTTACCTACCACGGGTTACGGGAGATTGCAAGGGCCGGTAGCTCAGTTAGGCAGAGCGTCTGACTCTTAATCAGACGGTCGCGTGTTCAAATCGCGTCCGGCCCACTACCTTCCTTCCAAACGCTACGACTGTGAGCGTGGCGTCCTGAATCGTGTTACTCGTCGACGACGCGATTTGAACTAGGGAGCGACGCGAACGGAGTGAGCAAAGCGAGTGGAGTTCAAATCGCGTCCGGCCCACTTCCTTCCTTCCAAACGCTACTCTCCCAGTCCTGAGTTTCTCGTTCTTCGGACTGTCCGACCCACTTATCCCACACCGTAGAGAGCGTGACAGTATGAACCAGAGCGACCGAACCGAGATTACGCTCGTCTTCATCACACTCCTCGTCTCGGTAGTGTTCGGACTCGCTATTGGGGTCAGAGACCACCTCAGTGTCGACCGGTTCGTCGCCGCGCTCACACCCGACTTCGGCGTGTTGTTCGGTTCCGACGTCGTCGCGGCGACGGTGCTCGTCGTGCTGTTCGGCGTCCTCTTCACCGGCGTAAAAATCCTGCTCGGACCTTAGCTTCGCAGGACGACCCACGAGTTGCCACGACCCGGGGCCGGGGCGATGCGAAGTGGCATTTCGGTCCCGTTCCGTGCATCTTCGAGTCGTTCTCGAAGGCGCGGTGACTCGTACTCGACCACCGTCCGCAACTCACCGGTCTGCACGACGCGAACCGTCATCGCGCCGTGGTCGTTCATCTCTCGTTCGATTCTCACCAACCGCGTTTCGGCACCCCCCACCACAGGGCCACCACCGAGCTGTGCCATATGGGCACATGGTACTGGAGCCGCTAAAATCGAATCCCTCGTATGATTGGTTCTTTATGTCGTTCGCCCCACGGATTGGAGACCATTCAGGGCGACTCAGTCCCTCGGTAGGCCGTTCTCGTCGTTCGAATCTGTGGATTTGAGTCGGCACCTCGTTTCGGAACTTCTTTTCGGCGGTTGCCCACAGTCTCCCTATGGACCGCACCCGTCTGAGGTTCTGGGCGTTGTACCTCACCCGATTCGCCGGTGGATTCGGGTTCATCACGCTCGTGACTCTCCTCCCGAAGTACATCAACGAACTCGACCCGACGGCTGTGGTACTGCCGGAAGTCGCCCTCGGTGGCCTCGTCCTCGGTGGTCTCACTCTCTCGAAGGGGTTCGTCATCGGGATGTACACCACTGGATTCACCCTCGCTCAGACCGTCGCTGTCGTCCCCCTCGCGTGGGCGGGCGATAGATACGACAAACGTCTCGTTCTCGCGGGAACCGTCGGCTTGGGTGCGCTCGTCTACGCACTGTTCCCGCTCGTCGATTCCAGCCTCTCGTTCGTCCTCGCCCGCGCGGCACAGGGGATTGCCGTCACTGGGGCCGGGTTGATGTCACTCGCGCTAGTCGGTGAACTCGCTCGCGAGGGCACGCGCGCGAATCACATCGGGAAGGCGAACGCTGCGCGGTTCGCAGCGTCTATCCTCGGCAGTCTCAGCGCTGGCTTTCTCTACGACGCGTTCGGATTCACGCCCATCTTCGTCGTCATCACGGTTCTCTTGACCATCGCTACCGTCGCCATCTGGGTGTTCCTCCCGCCGGACGAGACGACAGTTCACGGCTTTCCGTTCACCAATCTCGCGCTCAACGAGCGAATTCTGACGATGGCGACGTTCCGCGTCCAGTACGCCGTCGCCGTCACGCTCGTCAGAACGTGGGTGCCCATCTACGCCGGTGTCTCGGCCGCATCGGGTGGACTCGCCTACGGCGGCATCGCCGTCGCCGCAACCGTCGTCGCAGAGAAGTTCACCAACATGCTCTGTCAACCGTACACTGGGCGCATCTCCGACCAGTACGGCCGCGCTCGGTTCGTCTTCGTCGGCGGCGGCCTCTACGGACTCGTCGCACTCGCTGTTCCCTTCTCGCCTGCAATCGGCCAGGCGCTCGCACTTCCCGCGGCGTTCCCGGTTCTCGGCCCTCTCTCACCCGCGTTCCTCCCACTCGTCGGGTTCGCAGGACTCCTCGGTATCGCGGACAGTCTCCGCGAACCGGCCAGCATGGCACTCTTCGCCGACGAAGGAACTGGCGGTTCAGGCGTCGCCAGCAGTTTCGGCATCCGTGAACTCCTCTGGCGTCCGGGAAGCGTCGTTGCACCGCTTCTCGGTGGGTACCTCATGGCCGACGTTGGGATGCAGTGGGTGTTCTACGTCGGGGGCGCGTCGGCTATCACCGGTGTCCTCGCGTTCCTCGGCGTCCTCGTGTGGTCGCACGGGGCTGGCGCGCTGACGCAGTGGTGAGCGAGCACTCTTCGTTCGTCCGACGGTTCTGCCCCCGGCTTCGTACTTAACACTTCACACCTCGCCCCCCGCACGTGCCAGAGGATTCAGCACAGCCACCCGTCCGCGACTGAACGCAACTGCGACACAGAAAGTACCAACACCCCACCGTGAGACGGTACACCACATGTCAGTATCCAGCCTTCGTGGCGTGCTTTGTCCGCTCGTCACACCGTTCGAAGACGGAACGGTAGACGAAGAGAGTCTCACAACGCTCGTCGATTGGCTCGTCGAACGCGACATCGACGGCGTCGTCCCGTGCGGAACGACGGGCGAGTTCGCGAGTCTCGGTCGCGACGAATTTCGAACGGTCGTCGAGACGACTGTCGAGGCCACCGACGGCCGGGTGCCTGTCGTCACCGGCGTCGCGGGCACCGATATCCAGACGGTCACCGACCGAATCGAGTTCGCTGCCAGCGTCGGTTGCGACGCGGTGCTTCTGACGCAACCGTACTTCCACACTGCACCCACTCCCGAAGGCAATCGCCAGTTCTTCGAGACCATCGCTGAGTCGAGTCCGCTCCCTCTCGTCCTCTACAACATCCCAGCCTGTACCGGACAGGCTATCGCACCGGAGACTGTCGCCGCACTCGCAGACCACGACGGAATCGTGGGCCTCAAAGACTCCAGTGGCGACTTCGACTACTTCCTCGAACTACTTCGCGTGACAGACGACGACTTCACACTCCTCGAAGGGTACGACCAGCACTACGTCTCGGGCGTCCACGCCGGCAGCGACGGCGGAATCAACGCCCTCTCGAACGTCGTCCCCGAGGTGTTCGCGTCGATTCGTGACGAGGCGTTCGCGGGCGAGACGGAAGCGGCACTCGAACGCGAACAAGCGGCCCTCCCGGACCTCTTCGGCTACTGTATGGATTACGGATTCGCAGCAGTTGCGAAAGTCGGCCTCGAACACCGTGGTGTCATCGAGTCTGCCGAAGTTCGCCCCCCACTCACGCCTGTTCCGGACGACGCCGTCGACGACATTGCAGAACTGACCGAGCACCTCGTATAGCCCGCCACCGACTGTCAGAGCTGTCTCTGACTTCGCGACCAGTCTGCTGTATCACACCGTGAATCGTGAGTAGCGCAGCAAAACGTCTGGCCTCCCATTTGATATAGCGGTATTTGGTATAGTAGTCCCGTTTCACCCGATTCCCACGCACTGACAGACCGGGCTAGGGTCAATATGGTGTCAGCCGTATCACAGACTATGGACTACCTCGAGACACCGGCCGTCCACCGGATTATGACGTCCCCCGCCGGGCGACTGCTCACCTCCCGCGTCTTCGAGACCATCAAGACGCGCTCGATACCCCGTGAGTTCGGCGTCGTCCGCGCCCGTGCCGCCGCCGACGTGGCACTCGGTGAGGGACCGGAAGCGTACCTCCGAGAGGTTGGTGCACCGCCTGCCCCGCATCTCCACGACCGAATCGAGCGAGCGCTAGCCGAGTACGCACAGATTCGAGCGGAGTACGACGAGACGATGGAACGGTGGAATAGCGTGTTCTGGGGCGGGTACGAGTCACTCCCAGACGAACGCGTCGCCATCGAACGTGACCGACGAGAGATCTCGCAGCGTCGCGCCAAACCGAGCGATGTCTTCGGATTCCTGGCGAAAGAGCATCTCGTCCCACCCGTGAAGTTCGAGACCCCTGACCCCGACGACGCACTGACGCGCTGGCACCACGAACTGGCAGAACCCGAGCGACTCTACGGGTTCGCGGAATCCCGTGCCTCCGAGGAGTTCCCCCGCGTCGAACGCTCTGCGACCGTCCGCGGACCGGGGACGGTAGAGTTCCTCCTTCGATTTACGTCGCCGTCACCCCATCTCAGCGACAAAGCGACCGCTCGGGTGTACGAACCGGCAGACGCCGAGGGTGATATCCCGACGATTATCTTCCACTCTGGGTGGGGGATGTTCGACGACCAACTCGCCTACTGGCCAGAAGAGGAGTACCTCGCACGTGCGCTCGCACCCGAGGGGTACCGGGTCATCCTCCCCGACGCGCCGTGGCACGGCCGGCGCGAACCGCTCGGTCACTATAGCGGCGAACCATACATCGCCCGCGCGCCCGTCGGGTTGTTCACGCTCTACTCGGCCGCAGCGCTCGAAACCGGCGTCCTCGTCGACTGGGCGCGAACCGAGGGTTCTCCCGTCGTCGGTGTCGGTGGCGTGAGCCTCGGTGGGACAATCGCGCTCCACGTCGGTGGTCGGTGCGGTGACTGGCCCGAATCCATGCGTCCGGACCTCCTGTTCCCCGTCGGCATGCCGGGTGCGATAGACCAGACGCTCCTCTCGACAGACCTCTCCGACCTGCTGGACATCGAGAACGCCCTCGACGCCGCTGGATGGACTGGCGACGTCCTTCACGAGTTCGCCCCACTTCTCAACCCGCCGAAGACGCCGTGTCTCTCGCCGGACCGGGTCTTCTCGTTCGTCGGCACGCGAGACACGATGGCCCCGACGCAGACCGCACGCGCACTCTTGGACGAGTGGGGTGTCCCCCGGCCAAACCGCCGCGAGTGGGACTGTGGCCACTTCGGCGTCATGGCCAACGTGATTCGCGGCGACGAGTTCCGTCACACGGTCAGACGCGAACTCGACAGGGCGACACGCGACGAACGACGAAAAACAGTCTCTGCCTGAAGGGGTCGAACGACTTACCGGTCGTCGAGGAAGTCGGGTTCGACGCGTTTTTCGTCGTATTCGGCGCGGAGGTGGTCGCGGAACTCCTCGACGCTCACGTCCTGTGCCTCGCGTTCCTTGCGGTCACGCACCGAGATGGTACCCGCTTCTTCCTCGTTGCCGCCGACGATGACCATGTACGGAACACGGTCTTCCTGTGCCTCGCGAATCTTCCGGCCGAGCGTCCACGAGCGGTCTTCGATGTCGACGCGGAAGTCGCCGAGTTCGTACTGGAGTTTCTTCGCGTAGCCAATCTGGTCGTCCGAGATGGGCAGGATACGGACCTGCTCGGGGGCGAGCCAGAACGGGAACTTGCCGTTGAAGTGCTCGACGAGGACCATGAAGAAGCGCTCGTAACTGCCGTAGAGCGCCCGGTGAATCATGACCGGTTGGTGGTCTTCGTTGTCTTCGCCCGTGTAGGTCAGGTCGAAGCGGTCGGGCATGTTGAAGTCGAGTTGGACCGTCGGGCCGTCCCACTTGCGTCCGAGGGCGTCCTTGAACGCGAAGTCTATCTTCGGCCCGTAGAACGCACCGTCGCCGGCCTCGATGCCGTAGTCGATGCCGCTGTCGTCGAGGACGGCTCGCAGTTGCGTCTCGGCCTGTTCCCAGATTTCGTCGCTGCCGACGCTTTTCTCTGGGCGCGTCGCGAGTGCGACTTCCGCGTCGAGGCCGAACGTCTCGAAGACGGTCAGGATGTTCTCGATGATGAGGTTGATCTCGTCTTCGATCTGGTCCGGGCGGACGAACAGGTGGCCGTCGTCGATGGTAAAGGCCCAGACGCGCGAGAGACCCGAGAGTTCGCCGCGCTGTTCTTTCCGATACACTTTGCCGTCTTCGAAGTAGCGGACCGGCAGGTCACGGTACGACCACGACTTCTGGTCGAAGATGGTCGCGTGACCGGGGCAGTTCATCGGTTTCAGGCCGTACTCCTCGTCGTTGACGTCGAGGAGGAACATGTCGTCGACGTAGTTGTCGTAGTGGCCCGACTTCTTCCAGAGTTCCGTCCGGAAGAGGTGCGGCGTCTCGACAGGGTCGTACCCAGCGTCGAGGTTGAGTTGCTTCGCGTAGTCCGCGAGTTCGTCGAGGATGCGCTTGCCGTTCGGCATGTACAGCGGAAGCCCCGGCCCCGTCGTCTCGTCGATAGCGAACAGGTCGAGTTCCTGGCCGAGTTTGCGGTGGTCGCGCTCTTTGGCCTCCTCGCGCATGTCGAGGAACTCTTCGAGGTCCGACTCGGACTCGAAGGCCGTCCCGTAGACGCGCGTCAGCGTGTCGTTCTCCTCGTCGCCGCGCCAGTAGGCGGCCGAGATGTTGAGGAGTTTGACCGCACCAATCTCACCCGTCGACTCGACGTGCGGGCCCTTACACAGGTCCTCGAACTCGCCTTGCTGGTAGAACGAGAGTTCCTCGTCACCAGCGGCCTCGTTCTCGAGGATGTCACGCTTGTAGGGGTTGTCGGCGTACTTTTCGAGCGCTTCCTCGCGGTCGACGAGCACGCGTTCGATGTCGAGGTCCTCCTCGACGATGTCGCGCATCTCGTCTTCGATGGCTTCGAGGTCCTCTTGTTCGAGTTCGACGTTCGTCACGTCGTAGTAGAACCCTTCGTCCGTCCACGGCCCGATGGTCAGCTTTGCCTCGGGGTGCAGACGCTGGAGGGCCTGTGCGAAGACGTGGGCCGCCGAGTGGCGGAGCACAGACAGGTACTCGTCGGACTGGTCGGTGACGATGACGAGGTCTGCGCCGTCGTGGAGCGGTGCCTCCTTGTCTACGAGTTCGCCATCGACGACGCCGGCAACGGTGTCCTTGCCGAGACCGGGGCCGATTTCGAACGCGGCGTCTCGCACCGTCGCACCCTCCTCGACGGAGAGTTCCGTTCCGTCTGGGAGGATGACAGCGATATCACTCATACGCGCACGAAATCGACGGGGGGGAATAAGTGTTGTTGAGACGAGCACGAAAGACGCGCTCACGACGCCGATTTCGTGCGTATTGGTAGCATGTATTTCTCCGAAGACCTGTCCCGACCCAAAGTACCAATTGGGTTGCAGGCCGAATCGGGGGTATGCGATTCTCTCGACAGAGTGGCGTCTTCATGCACATCACGTCGTTGCCGGGCCCTCACGGCATCGGTGACCTCGGCGACGGCGCTCGCGCGTTCGTCGACTTCCTCGCCGACGCAGACCAGTCGATGTGGCAATTCTGCCCGCTCGGACCGACCTCTCCTGCGATGGCCAACTCACCGTACCAGTCGTCGTCGTCGTTCGCCGGCAATCCGCTGTTCATCGACCTCACCGACCTCGTCGCACGCGGCTGGTTGACCGAAGACGACCTCGAACCCGTCCCCGAGTTCGACGACCACGCCGTCGAATACGAGCGCGTCGGCAACTACAAGCGCTCACGGCTTCGGACCGCATTCGAGCGCTTCGAGGCCGAGGCCTCCGAAGACGACCACGCCGCCTTCGACGACTTCTGCGAACGGGAAGACGGTTGGCTGGAAGACTACGCGCTCTTCGCCTCGTTGAAAGACGAGTTCGAAGGAGCGTGGATAGACTGGCCCGAGGAGTTGAAGACGCGCGACCCGGACGCACTCGCCCACGCACGCGACGAACACGCAGACGAGATTCGCTACCGTGAGTTCGTCCAGTTCTGCTTCGACGAACAGTGGCACGAACTCGCCGACTACGCCGACGAGAACGGAATCACCCTCGTCGGCGACCTGCCTATCTACGTCGCCCTCGACAGCGCCGACGTGTGGGCCGCCCCCGAGGCGTTCGACCTCTCGGAGTCGCACGAACCGGCCGTCGTCGCCGGCGTGCCGCCGAACCCGAACGACGACGGCCAGCGCTGGGGTAACCCGCTGTACGACTGGGAGACGCTTCGTGAGAACGGCTACGACTGGTGGCTGGACCGTCTCCGCCGCCTGTTCGACCTCGTGGACGTGACCCGCATCGACCACTTCAAAGGCTTCGACGAGTACTGGGCCATCGACGCGAACTCCGATAGCCCCGCAGACGGCGAGTGGCGCGACGCACCCGGCCACGACTTCTTCGAGACGGTCGAGCGCGAACTGGGTGAACTTCCCTTCGTCGTCGAGGACCTCGGGTTCCTCGACCCGTCGCTCGTGGACCTTCGCGACCGATTCGCCTTCCCCGGCATGCGCGTCCCGCAGTACGCCGACTGGTGCAGCGAAGGCGACATGTACCAACCGATGCACTACCCCGAGAACTCCGTCGCCTACACCTCGACGCACGACACCGACACCTTCGTCGGGTACTACCAGTCGCTGGACGACCACACGCGCGACTGCTTGCACTACAACATCGGGGCCGACGGGTCGGACATCAACTGGTCTATCATCGACGCCGTCTGGAATTCGGCGTCCGTCCTCTCCTTCACGACGATGCAGGACGTACTCGGCCTCGACTCGCACGCCCGCTTCAACACGCCCGGAACCCAGACCGGAAACTGGGAGTGGCGCGTCACCGACGAGGGCCTCGACGCAGACGTGGCGACCAGTCTCGCCCAGTTGACGGACCTCCACATTCGTAACTGAGGCTGTGTCGGAGGTCACGAGATACGACAATCTCCGGGGCTGACCACTCACGTCGGTTGTTATCCCGCCCGCGAGCGTACTGTCTCTCATGACCCCAGAAGACGCGCCGGGCACCGGTGCCCACGAAATCGAGGTCGAAGCGACCGAGCGACGACTGTTGTCGCCACTCGAATCCATCCTCGGGACTGACGCCAAAACCGTCTACGGCGACCCAGTCACCGTCGGCGAGCGGACGGTGGTCCCTGTTGCTCGCATCGCGTACGGACTCGGGATGGGCGGCGGGTCGGGAACCGACGAGTCGGACGAAGACGGTGGCGAAGGATACGGCGGAGGCGGCGGCGTGAGCGCGACACCGGTCGGTGTCGTCGAAGTGACGCCCGACGAGACGCGCTTCGTCAGGTTCGGCACCGACCGTCGACTCGTGGGCGTCCTCGCCCTCGGCATCGGTCTGGGACTCGCTCTCGGCCGCCTCCTGCGTCGCTGAGTCGCTGACTGCAGTGGTGGTCGCGGACAGACCGTCGTCGCCGACCCCGATGCGCGCGGGTCCCACCCCGACTACATCTTTTTCCGTCATCCACTCCACGAACCCGGTATGTCTCGCCGTCTCGGTCTCGGTGCGTTCGTCACCGGACTGCTCGCCGCGGTTCTCGCGGCCGTCGTTCGGGCGACTACGCCTCTGTCGGACCTCGCGGTGCCGAACGCCGACGTGCTCCTCGCGAAGGGGTTGTCGGCAGTCGGTGTCGCACTCGTCACCTACGGCATCTACCGGTTCGTGATGAGCGTGTTCGTCACGCGCGTCTCCGACAGACGCCGCGCGCACGACCTGCGAAACGTCCTCAGACTCGTCCTCGGACTCGTCGCCCTCGTCGGCGTCCTCGGCGCGTTTACGGACCAGTGGCTGGGCGTCCTCGTCTCCTTCGGTGTCATCGGGTTCGCCGTCACCTTCGCCCTCCAACAACCGATTCTCTCGCTCATCGGGTGGGTCTACGTCGTCATCAAGCGCCCCTACGCCGTCGGTGACCGCGTCAGCATCGCCAACGTCTCGGGCGACGTAGCCGAAGTCGACTTCCTCGTCACGACGCTCTGGGAGACGGGCGGGTCGCTCACGTCGAACCAACCGTCGGGTCGGACGGTCACGGTACCGAACTCCCTCGTGCTCTCTTCGGAAGTCGTCAACCACGGAGCGTTGTTCGACCGAATCTGGACAGAAGTCCCCGTGCAGGTCTCCTACGAGACGGACATCCCGTTCGTTCGAGACCTGTTGCTCGACGCGGCCGAAGCGGAACTCGGAGACGAGATTCGAGCGGCGATGGAACGGTATCAGACTCGTCTGGACGCGTCGCCACTGGACTTGGAGACTCCGAACGGCGTGTCGGTCAACATCGCCCAAGAGGAGTCGTGGGTCGTACTCAAACTCCGCGTCCTCGTTCCACCGACCGGCGCGCAGAGCGCCCGCAACCGACTCTACGAGCGCATCATCCCGCGACTCGCAGCACACCCCGACCGCGTCGGATTTCCGGCCGGCCGCAGTCGCTGATGCGCGTCTCTCCGCGGGACAGTCGCACCTGACACCCCGTCCGCCATCGAAACCCGCAAATCCCCCGCGCCCAAGGTGGAAGCGATGGAGACGGGTGTCATCGACATCGCGGACCTCGACGGAGACTTCGACCTCCAGTCGACACTCGAGAGTGGCCAGTCGTACCTCTGGGACCGACCAGACGGTCGAATGTACGAGCGTGACGCGGCCTACGGCGGCGACGCGTGGTATCAGACGGTCGTCCCCCCGCTCGACGGTGTCTCAGACGAGACGGCCGTCGTCCGTGCCCGACAGGTCGACGGTGTGCTGGAGTGGGAATCCAGTGTCGACGCCGTCCCAATTTTAACGCACCTGCTCCGCCTCGACGACGACTTGGACGCAATCGTCGATGCCATGCCCGACGAACCACTCGTCAGCCGCGCGTACGACGCCTACCCGGGGATGCGACTCGTCCGCGACCCGCCGTTTGGGTGCCTCGTCTCGTTCATCTGTTCGGCGCAGATGCGGGTCTCACGAATCTTCGGGATGCAAGCGCGCCTCCGCGAGACGTACGGCGACCGAGTCGAGTTCGACGGCGAGACGTACTTCGCGTACCCGACCGCAGAACGCCTCGCCGACACCACTGAAGACGAACTTCGTGACCTCAGTCTGGGCTACCGCGCGCCCTACGTCCAACGAACCGCCGAGATGGTCGCGTCGGGCGAGGCCACGCCCGCAGCGGCGATGGGCCGCGACTACGAGGACGCCCGCGACTATCTGACGAACTTCGTCGGCGTCGGCGACAAAGTCGCCGACTGTGTCCTCCTGTTCTCGCTCGACTACCTCGAAGCAGTCCCGCTCGACACGTGGATTCGTTCGGCAATCGAGGAGCACTACCCTGACTGTGACCGCGGCAACTACACCGACACCTCACGCGCGATTCGTGACCGTCTCGGCGGGGAATACGCCGGGTACACCCAGACCTACGTCTTCCACTATCTCCGGTCCGGCGGCGAGTGAGTCGGGCATCCTTGCGACGTGCATCGGCGGCCCGTGGCAGGGTGGGCGTACCGCCTCGTTCACTGACCGGGCAAGAAGGTTGATAGCGCTCGCGGCACAAGTTCTCACTGACCATGGACTGCAGAGTCGTCGTCGAGGCCGCGGTCCCAGTGTACGACGTGGAGACAGAAGACGAGGCGATTCGCATCGCCATCTCCAAGACGGGTGAGATGCTCAACCCCGACCTGAAGTACGTCGAAATCAACATGGGTTCCCGCACCGGTCCCGACGGTCAGACGCTCCCACCGGCGTTCATCGCAGCAGACGAAGCCCTCGTCGCTCTCGAACTGGAGATGACCGTGTTCAACGTCGAGCAAGAAGAACACGCGTCGCGAATCGCTCGCAAAGAGATCGGACAACGCCTCGAAAACATCCCCCTGAAGGTACTCTCGGTCGAAATCCTCGACGACGAAGCGACCAAAACAGACGGCGAGGGGGACGACGAAGAACTCATCCCGGACTTCGACGACCTGGTCGACGACCGCTAACTGACCACTCTCTTCTGTTCGTTGCCGAAGCACACGGCTTCAGCTACCTGCCGTGAGAGCGGAGCGTCCATCGCAGGAGAGGGCCGTCGCTCGGAGTCTGTAACTTCGTGGAGGAGAACGCGTCGTTGTTCGTCGGTTCAGTCGGCTTGTGGGGCGACTGGTTCTGGCTCTGCGTCGCGCATTGCCCCAGTGATTCCTTTTGCCAGTTTAAACACGGCTGCCTTGTGGTCGGTCTTAGATTTGTGGATAGACGTCGGTCGTACGCCAAGTGTGTCGTACTCGGAGAGTTCGATCTCCTCGTCTTCCCACGCTTCAATCTGAGTGTGTACTTCGGCGAGCAGGCCGTGCAGATGGATGAGTTCCTGCTTCTTCATGAGCAAACACGGCTTGAAACCGGAGGGATATAGTATTATCTTGAGTCACGTTAGCATCCAACTCTCTTAAACGCCCGATTATCGGGGTCTCAGCCGAAATCTCGTGTTTGTCAGCTTTCAATTCATTGTATGTTTTTGCATTTGTTTCTCGAAACGGGAGAAAATCTATCGAGGGCTTTATATTGGTATGTAGCGCGCGCTTCCAGAAACGGGTCGTGAATATTTTAGGCGCCGCCATTTGTACACTGCCGTATGGACTACGACGAGCAACTGGACCGGGCGCTCTCGGAGGCGCCCGACGTGGCCGAGGGTGGCGACCGATTCACCGTTCCAGACCCGGTGGTTCGTCAGGAAGGCAACGCCACGGTCTACGAGAACTTCGCGGAGACACACGACCGTTTGGCGCGCGAACCGGACCACCTCCAAAAGTTTCTCCAGTCGGAACTGGGGACCAGCGCTCAAATCGACGACAAGGGGCGCGTCCGGTTCACCGGTGAGTTCAAACAGCGCCGCGTCGCCGAGGCTCTCGACGAGTACGTCGAGTCGTTCGTCAGGTGCAGTGAGTGTGGGTCTCCCGACACCCACTTCACCACCGAACAGGGCACGAAGGTGCTGAAGTGCGACGCGTGCGGTGCGCTCTCCGCGATTCCTGACCTGTAAAAATACACCCAGACGGGACGTCCGTCTTCAGTCGAACTGCTTGAGCGTCTGTAAGTCGCGCTCTGTCCGCATGAACTCGGCAGTGCGCCGTGTCGCACCACAGGATTGACACGAGAAGTTATCCCGGTGAGCCGGAAGTGACGTCGGATTAGTCTCCCAGTCCTTTCCACATTCGGGGCACAAGAGCCGGACGAACGCTTCGACCATACCCAGATATGCTCCGGGAACGCGGATAAATCTTGTTACGAGTTGGCACATTCGAGACAGTGCAGTCGCTGTCGACAGTGTGAAACAACAAAAACAGCGTGGGCTACCACACCCCACCGAGCGCGCTCAGGCGAACAGGTTCCCGTCCTGTACTTCGAGGAGCTCTTTGTAGCGGTTGCGGATGGTGACTTCGGAGATGTCTGCGACAGTCGACACCTCGCTTTGCGTCACCTTCTCGTTGGTGAGGAGGGCAGCAGCGTACACGGCCGCGGCGGCGAGGCCGACCGGCGACTTGCCGGAGTGGACGCCAGTCTCCTTCGCGCCGCGGAGGAGTTGGCGCGCCTGTCGCTCTGCCTCGTCCGAGAGACCGAGTTCGCTGGCGAACCGGGGGACGTACTGCTCGGGGTCGGCGGGCTTGATTTCGAGTTTTAGCTCGCGGACGATGTAGCGGTACGTCCGGGTCAGCTCCATCTTGTCGACGCGAGAGACCTTCTCTAGTTCGTCGAGCGAGCGGGGGGTTCCGGCCATCCGGGCCGCAGCGTAGAGCGACGCGGTGGCGACGCCCTCGATAGAGCGGCCGGGGAGCAGGTCGTCGTTGAGCGCGCGACGGTAGATGACCGACGCCGTCTCACGGACGTTCTCCGGGAGGCCGAGGGCCGAGGCCATCCGGTCGATTTCGCCGAGCGCCTGCTTGAGGTTGCGCTCTTTGGAGTCACGCGTGCGGAAGCGTTCGTTCCACGTGCGGAGGCGCTGCATCTGCTCGCGCTGGCGCGGCGAGAGGGACTTGCCGTAGGCGTCCTTGTTCTGCCAGCCGATGTTGGTCGACAGTCCCTTGTCGTGCATCATCTTGGTCGTGGGTGCACCGACGCGGGACTTGCTGTCTCGCTCGGCGGAGTCGAACGCGCGCCACTCTGGGCCGCGGTCGACGACGGTGTCCTCGACGACGAGACCACACTCACGGCAGACGGTCTCGCCGTGTTCGGAGTCGTGGACGAGTTGGCCACTGCACTCCGGACAGAACTGCTCTTCTTCTCGCTGTCGCTCGTCTCGCTCGGACTCGCGCGACGTTACGTCTCGAGCCTTCGCATCGGTGCTGTACGTTCGGGTGGTGGTGGTGTCGCTCATTATGGGTTGGTGGGCATCGACACGTCTCTGCCGGTAGAGGATGAGAAGACGAAAGAAATATCCGGCGGGGACGGGCCTTACCATCAGTAAGGCCGAAAAGTATATAAATGTTTCCCCGACAGCGTGTTCCCAAACCGCACGATGTGAATGATTTGTCGTGATGGTCAGGACACGAAAAACGTAATCCTGCTGGCGTATCGAATAATAAATCTCTTTCGTCCAGTTAGAGCCACTTTTGCTGGCGGAAATAGACCAATAAGATACCAGAGTTGGTCACCACTCGGCACATCGTGGTGACCTGTCAAACGACGCCGACAACTGCCGTGGCGACACCAGGCTCGACTCGTAGCAGCACGACCGGAATCGCCGAGAGACGTCTCCCTCGACGATTTCAGCCCCAGAACGGTCGCTTCGGCCAGGAGACGGTGCCTTACGCCTCGGACGGGTGTTCGATAGACCGCATCATCTCGAGGATGTTGTCCTCTTCGCCATCGAGTTGCTGCGGGTAGACACCCACGGCGACGATGAAGTCTTCGTTGTGGCGGACTTTCGTCACGTGGACGTACACGTCCACCTGTCTGTTGTCGGCGAACGTCGCGGTGGCGCTGTACTTCGTCACGTTGGCGGGTTCACCGAGTATCTGGACGTTTCGAGAGTTCACTTGCTCCACGTCGTCGAGTCCCTGGTACCGACTCTTGACGAGGCCAATCAACTGGTCGTTAGAGTAGTCGCCGATAGGGTTGAGCGTCTCGCCAGCGACGTCCACAGCGGGCGTCGAGATGACGCTGAAGACACCCAGTTTCGCCTCGAAGAACCCGAGGTCTATCTTCTTTTCGTACGTCGTGATGTGGTTGCTCGCGACGACTCTCGGCTGTTGCCCCGCGACGTCGAACGTTCGGTTCACTTCGAACGTCTGCGTCCCGTTCGTCTCGTATCCGGCGTTGGACGCGACTGTCGCGTCTGTCGTCGCCGGTTCAGATTCGAACGTGAGCGACTCCTCGCCCGTCAGCACACCGAGACACCCACTCGTGAGAACGAGTGCCGCGAAGGCGAACGCAGCGACTGCGTGTTTGGAGACCATTGCGGAGGATTTTCACCTCGTCTGGTATAAGTTAGGTGGCCCGTCAATCAGCCACGCCGTGCGGTCACTCGACCAACTCGCGCGATTCGTTCTCCCGGCGGATGACGCGTCCGCTGTAGAGGTAGTACGCCGGTGCGACGAACGGGAGCGCGAACGCCGCGCCGAACCAGAGGTGCCGTGAGAACCCCCAGTCGATGCCCTGTTGCCGGAGTGAGTTGATGTCGCCGCGGATGAGTCCGGCGTAGAACAGGTGCGTGACGAGGTAGACGGCGAACGCCGGTTCGGGGCCGATGAACAACGAGACGACGGTGAAGAGGACGAACCCAATCGCGTAGATGACGGGGAGTACACCGCGGTATCGGCCGCTCGCACGGCGCCGTTTTTGCTGGCGCTCGCGTTCGACCTTCTTCCCGCGGCGGTACTCGTCGGTACTCATATACGCACCGTCGCGTCGGCACCGAAAAAGTGGTTCGCTCCACGGAAATCAGCTCAACCGAGGTACTTCACGGCAACCTCGTGGCCGTCGCCTGTCGGGAACTCGACGGTGTCACGGAGGTGTGACCGAACCGCTGTTCGCCACTCGGAGACCGCCGCTGTGTGACGTTCGTGGTGTGTCTCCACTTCGTAGGGGTCGGGACGAGTGTCGTCTGCTTCGGGATAGGTCGGGGCAGAAGCTTCGAAGAACGACTCTGGGTCGAGGTGGAGCGGTGGTGTCTCTGCGCCGTCAGTTCCCTCGCTGCCGGCCGGGTAGTCGGTTCCCTCGCCGCCAGTCAGGTGGATACGCGCCCGCATCCGCCCGTAAAACGGCGGCGTCACGCGGAGAACGACGTGTCTACTCGCTCTCCGATTGGCTTCGAGCGCGGAGACGAGGTCGTCGGTGGTCACTGCAATCGAGCGCACGACAGTTGGGTCCGACGACCCGTACGTCTCGTTCAATCGCCGGCCCGGCGTCGACCGGTCACCGACGAAGGTCGAAGTTCGCCACTGCACTCGGGACACGTCGCGCGGTACGATGCAGGGCTCACGGTTGTTTGACACTCACGACAAACGTACGATGTCCTCTCCATCGACAAGTGGTAAGGTATTGGGCATGTTAAAACTTACCACGGGTATTCGACACACACTCGTGCCGGTGTCGACAGACGGTCCGTACCCTTTTACCCGAATGGGGCGCAACCGGCCACCATGACAGACGCATGGTTCGCCGACGCGAACCCAGAGGACCCCGCGTCCGGAGCACACCGAATCCGTGAGGGGCACGCCGACGCCCCGGCGGATTGGCCGGCCGTGGCCGTCGAATCCGGATTCGCCGACGACGAGGCCAACTACTACGAGAAACTTCGCGCGGCGACACTCACCGCCGCACGCGACGCCGTCGCCGAACGCGAACGCGCCGACGACTTGCAACTCGCACACGCCGTTCGCTCGATGGACGACGCCGAACGGACTGCGAACGAACTCGCCGAGCGAGTCGTCGAGTGGGCCGGGACGCTGTACGAGGACGTTCCACGCGGCCTCGATGGCGTTCGAGACATCGCTGCTCGCGACCCGACGACTGCCGGAGAAGAACGTGTCGTCTCCTATGCGACCCGGGCAGTAGACTTGCTCGACGAACGCGACGACCTGCGAACGTTCATCGAAGAACGTGCGCCCGACGTCGCGCCGAACCTCTCCGAGATGGCCGGTCCCGTCCTCACCGCACGACTCATCTCGCTCGCAGGGAGCCTCGAACGTCTCGCCAAAGCACCGAGCGGCACGGTACAGGTCCTTGGTGCCGAAGACGCGTTGTTCGCCCACCTGAAGGGTCGCGCGTCGTCACCGAAACACGGCGTCATCTTCACTCACGAGTACGTCCGCGGAACGCGCCCACAGGACCGTGGGTCCGCCGCCCGTGCCTTCGCCGGGAAACTCTCTATCGCCGCCCGTATCGACTACTACTCCGGCGACTACCGCCCCGAGATTCACACCGAACTCGCCGAGCGCATGGCCACGATTCGCGCCCGCGCCGAGGAGGGAGACGAATGAGCGACGACGGCCTGCCAACTGGCGTCGAACGCCGGACCTTCGATGGCCGCGAACGACTCTCGACACAGGGACCGACGGTCTACGGCGAACCCGCCGACGCCGACGGGTGGCGCGCGTGGGACGCCAGTCGGTCGAAACTCGGCGGGATGCTCGAACTCGGGATGGACACCGGACTCGTCGGCGGCGAGACGGTCCTCTACCTCGGTGCTGCGGCGGGGACGACAGTCTCGCACGTCTCGGACTTCGCCGGCCCGACGTACGCCGTCGAGTTCGCTCCACGACCGGTCCGTGACCTCGTGGGCGTCGCCGAAGACCGGGACAACCTCTTCCCGTTGCTGAAAGACGCACGCGACCCAGAGTCGTACGCGCACGTCGTCGAGTCCGACGTGGACTGCCTCGTGATGGACGTCGCGACCCGCGGACAGGCCACCGTCGCCATCCGAAATCGCCAGTTCTTGGCCGACGATGGGCGTCTCTTGATGGCGGTCAAGGCCCGGAGCGAAGACGTGACGGCCGACCCCGACGACGTGTTCGACGAGGTACTCGCCGACCTCGAATCCGCCTACGAGATACTCGAAACCGCCCGTCTGGACCGATTCCACGCCGACCACCTCGGCATCGTCGCCCGGCCAAAGTGACGGAACACCGCCACGATGTACTTGAGCGTCTACCTCGCCGGGGTCCACGATGTTTTTAATTCGGGGCATCTAACGCCGTTGCGATGGAACTAGGGTCGGCGGATGCCTTCGACCGGATGGGGACGCTCGGCGTCGAAGAGGAGTTCTATATCGTCGATGCCGACGGGCGCCCCACGTCGGGAATCGACGATTTGGTCTACGGACCGGAACCCCCGGAACCGCTCGTCGGACGACTCGACCACGAACTGTTCGAGTTCACGATAGAGACACAGACACCCCGTATCGAAGACCCCGCCGACGTCGCCGACGCCGTCACGTCGGTCCGCGAGGCACTCGTCGAACACGCGGCGAACCACGGCTATCGCGTCGCTGCGGCGGGCCTCCACCCGGCGGCGAAGTGGCGCGAACTCGACCACGCGACGAAACCTCGCTACCAGGCGCAACTCGACCGGATTCAGTACCCACAGCACCGTAACACGACGGCGGGACTCCACATCCACGTCGGCGTCGACGACGCCGACAAGGCCGTCTGGATTGCCAACGAACTCCGGTGGTACGTCGGCCCTCTGCTCGCACTCTCGGCGAACTCACCGTTCTGGAACGGGTTCGACACGGGACTCGCCTCTGCGCGGTCGAAGATATTCGAGAATCTGCCGAACACCGGGATGCCGACTGCGTTCGACGACTTCGAGGACTTCCAGACGTTCGAACGTCGGATGGTCGAGTACGGGTCGATAGACGACCGCGGCGAACTCTGGTTCGACGTGCGCCCGCACACGGGCCACGGAACGGTTGAAATACGCACACCCGACGCACAGACCGACCCACAACGAGTCGTCGACTTCGTCGAGTACGTCCACGCACTCGTCTTGGACCTCGCCGACCGATACGAGGCGGGAGAACCGAGCTACGATATTCGCCGCGAGATTCTGGACGAGAACAAGTGGCGGTCGACGCGCTACGGCCGGGACGCGAGTTTCATCGCTCCCGACGCCGAGGGTGTCGTCGAACTCGACACGTTCGTCGAAGACGAGTCCGACCGCCTCGGTGTGGACGGCCTCCGGTCGCTCTTCGATGCCGAGTCGGGAACCGACATCCAACGCCGTATCCACGAAGAATCCGGTCTCGACGCGCTGTGTGAGTACCTCACGCTCGAGTGACCTGCCTCAGAGCGACCTGACAGGAAACATTTTTTACCGCCTGAGTTTTGACCTTTTGCGTAGCACAAATGTCTGCGGACCAGAGCACTGAGGGGCACGTCGAGTCGTCAGAGGAACCACACACCGAAGGAAAAGCAGACTGCGCCGTCGCGGAGTTCGACGATGGACTCATCGACCTCCTCGCGTGGATTCTCGACACGGAGACACGCGCACGAATCTACGTCTTCCTTCGACAGAACCCCTATTCGACGAGCGAAGAGGTCGCAGAGGGGACGGGACTGTACCCGAGCACGGTCCGCGAAGCACTCGCGGAACTCACCGACGACGAAACCGTCGAACGCCGCAAGCGCAAGAGTTCGGGTGCGGGGAACAATCCCTACGAGTACGTCGCAATCGCACCAAGTGACCTCGTCAAACGCGCCACGAGTCAGGTTCAGACCCAGTTGAACGCCGTCTTCAACCTCGACCGACGTCTTGGAACCGACGGCACTGACGAGACGGAACCGGTCACCATCACGGTTCGCGAAGAGTAACCCGTTCGTCCTGCGTTATCTCCTCGACAATCGACGCCCACGGTTAGTCTAACCCGACCCGCTTAAGTCACGGGGCCACTACCGCGAGAGTATGCACGTCGCGCTGGGCGGGACGTTCGACCCTGTCCACGATGGACATATCGCGTTGTTCGAGCGCGCATTCGAGTTAGGCGACGTCACGGTGGGACTCACGAGCGACGAACTCGCACCGAAGACCCGTCACGTCGACCGATACGTCCGTCCCTTCGAGCAACGGAAAGCCGACCTCGAAGCGGAGCTTCGACCCTTGGCCGCTGAGCACGACCGGGAGTTCGAGGTTCGCAAACTCGACGAACCGACCGGCATCGCGACCGAACCGGGCTTCGACATCCTCATCGTCTCGCCCGAGACCAAGTCGGGCGGGGAACGAGTCAACCAAATCCGTGAGGACCGCGGCCTGAAACCCCTCGACATCGAAGTCGTCGAACACATCTCAGCAGAGGACGGCGACCGCATCTCCTCGACTCGCATCGTCATGGGCGAAATCGACCGTCACGGCAACCTCACACCGGACCGTGAGGGCCGCGGTCGGACGCCCCCCGGCACCGAGGAATAATTTTCTGGGACAAGGTTGTAGTGTCGCTCATGCGCCACCCGCTTCTCGCCAGCTTTGCGGTTGGTATCGCCGCCGCCCTCCTCGTCGGCGTCGCGGTCACCGAGTTCGCCTCGCACTGGATATTCTTCTCGCTGTTCGTCGGGATTCCAGCGGGTCTCGTCGCGGGCGTCATCGCCGTCGCCGCCACCTACGCGGTGCTCACGCGCCGCGGACGCACACCGACAGACACGAGTGACTGATTACCAACTCGGCGGTCGAAACCCGGCCTCGGTGAGCAGGTCTTTCCACCGCTGCTGAATACTGAGTCGGGAGACGTCCATCGCGTCTGCGACGGCGGATTGCGAGCGCTCTTCACCCGCGATGAGTGCGCCGGCGTAGAGACTCGCCGCGGCGACTGCCTTCTTCGAGCGGTCTTCGTCGGGCAGTTGCGTGAGGAACATGTCCGAGGCGTACGACCGGGCCTCGCTGCCGAGTTCGAGACTGTCGGCGGCGGCGTCGATGCGGGCCAACCACTTCTCGTTGTCTCGTTGGTCTCGGGCGCTGTACATGGTCGGCGTTGTGGACGGGAGAACATAACCCTCGCGGCGAACGACAACTTGATAGGTCGTTTCTGGTTACGTGATAGTGCGCGCGGGTAGCCAAGTGGCCAAAGGCGCAGCGCTTAGGACGCTGTGGTGTAGACCTTCGCAGGTTCGAACCCTGTCCCGCGCATACCGTCTCGAACATCGTGAGAGACGTGTATGCAAGCCGAAGGGTTCGAATCAGGGAGCAACGCGGAGCGTTGCGACCGCGGTTCGAACCCTGTCCCGCGCCCCCGACGTTCACCTCCGAACGTACCTCGCTCGCATTTTCACAATCGAGAGTCCCCCGACACACGCTGGCACTCTGCACGAATCGTCCCCGAGAATTGCACGCCACACGTCAGACACGACACAACCCTTTTTCTCACCCGGTGTGTGTCTCCACCAATGGCGGCGTTATCCGAATTATTAGGCGACATCGTGACCGATGTCGATGGGCTCTTCCTCTTCACGCCGAGTCACTCGCACTACGAGCGGTTCGAGGAGGCGGATGTCCCGACTGTCGTCATCGCCCCCGAGAACACTGTCGACGCGGAGACGTTCGTCGAACTGCCGTTGCAGTTCCAGAACGTCAAAGACCGCATTCGATTCGGTGTCGAAGGTGCGATGGAACAGAGTATCGTCGAAGCGGGCGACACGATTGCGTGCAACGTCGGCATCTTCGGTGGCGACCCGGACTCGGTCGTTCGGGTTCGTGTCGAAGAGAACATGCGCTCGGGCATCTACGACCTCTTCGCGAACTCCCGTGCCGACCCCGGCGTCATCCGCGACGTCTTCGAGGTGGCCATCGAACTCGGGAAGAAAGGACAGAAGGGTGAACCAGTCGGGGCGCTGTTCATCGTCGGCGACGCGGGCAAAGTGATGAACAAGTCCCGGCCACTGTCGTACAACCCCTTCGAGAAGTCGCACGTCTACGTCGGCGACCCCATCGTGAACGTGATGCTCAAGGAGTTCTCGCGTCTCGACGGTGCGTTCGTCATCTCCGACTCGGGGAAAATCGTCTCCGCGTACCGGTACCTCGAACCCTCCGCCGAGGGTGTGGATATCCCGAAAGGCCTCGGCGCACGGCACATGGCCGGCGGTGCGATTACCCGCGACACCAACGCGACTGCAATCGTCCTCTCGGAGTCCGACGGCCTCGTTCGGGCGTTCAAGGGCGGGAAGATGATACTCGAAATCGACCCGGAGGACTACTGAGATGATGGGGTTCGCCTCGCCCCTTCCTCTCCAATCCATCGGAAGCCTCGTCGAGCGCATCGTCCAGACCGCCGGACTCCGATTTCTGGGAGTCCTCGCCATCCTCGCGTTGGGGTTGGTCCTCGCGTACACTGCCGGGTCGCTCGTTCAACGACTGCTGGTGAGTTTCGGCGTCCCCGACTCCATCGAAGGGACGGCATTCGAGCGAACCGCCCGCGACTTCGACACGTCGACAGTGGAGATTCTGTCGTGGTTGACGCGATACTTCGTCCTCGGTCTGGCCCTCTTCGCCGCGCTCTCGTTCGTCGGCATCGACTACGTCGACCGATTCTGGGGCGTCGTCATCGCTATCCTCCCGCAACTGTTCATCGCTATCTTGGTTCTCATCGTCGGTATCGTCGTCGGCGACAAAGTCGAACTCCTCGTCGCCGAACGGTTCCGCGGTGTGAAACTCCCACAGGTGAGCATCCTGCCAGCGCTCGCGAAGTACACCGTCTTCTTCCTCGCGGCGCTCATCGCCCTCTCGCAGGTGGGTGTGGCAATCGTGGCACTCGTCGTCCTCCTCGGGGCGTATCTGTTCGGTCTCATCGTCCTCAGCGCCGTCGCGTTCCACGATTTGCTCAAGTCCGGTGCGGCGGGAACGTATCTCCTGTTCATCCAACCGTACAGTATCGGCGACGAAATCGTCGTCGGGGACGTACAGGGTGTCGTCCAAGAGTTCGACATGTTCGTCACCTACGTCGAGGCGGAAGACAGAGAATACATTCTGCCAAACGCCCGCGTCTTCGACGAAGGTATCGGGCGAATTCGCTGAAACCTGTTCGCCCGTCTCGGCGGTTCTTCTCTCATCAATCCGCCATAACAGTTTAGAAGCGGACCGGATATTGTCTCGTATCGGATTCCCTGAATGCGATGACGAGAAACCTCCCCGCGCTCGACGTTTCTGCCCCTTCTCCTCGCGCTATCGAGGCGGCTGAGACCCTTCTCAGGGGGTTCCACTACCAGGACATGCGGGAGGCGTATCTCACCGACTGCGACTTCGGCGCCGCTCGAAACGCGGCGACGAACGCGACTGCCTACATGTCGGAGGCGTTCACCATAGACTTCCCACACGCGTCCGCAAACCGGGCCGAACGCGCCGGGAAACTGTTCATGCGGGCGTTGTTTCTCCAAGACGAAATCGAAAACAGGGCGTCGTTCTACGACTGCCTCGAACATTCCGTCCCGGACGGAACCTTCGTCGGCGTCGCCCAGACCGTTCCCGAGATGTCTATCGACGACGACCCTCGGTGGCGGGACGTTCGAGCACTCCTCGAAGCGGTGTGTGACGAAGTCGACGTCAGCAGAGAGTACGCCGTCCTCCACGCTCGGTTCTGGCGACTGCACGGCCAACGCCGTGATGGATGGCGCGGTATCGCACGACGGGCACACCGTATCAAACTCGCTCGCATGGTGCCATCGGCGTCGGCGACAGACATCGACAAACTCGCCGAGTACTTCGTCGCTGGCGTAGACGACCACGACGAGTGGCGTCGGGACAGTCTAGAGCGTGACATCTCGTCTACCGTCGACGTCGTCGCACGGTACTACCAGCGGGTGTTCGACTTGAGAACTGGCTGACATTTATACGCCCGAACGACCGCGGATAATAAGTATTGGTGGTGTAATTCTACCGCAAGAATCAGCATGGAGGATATCGACTCGGAACTCTACCGTGAAGCCTTCAGAAGTACGGATATCCCCATGCTGATTGCGGATACGAACTTCGCATTTCGGGATATCAACGACGCTGGACTCGAGTTTCTCGGCTACGACTACGACGAGATAATCGGTGAGTCGGTCGGACTCATCGCGGGCGACGAAGAGGTCTACTACGAAATCATCGAGCACATGCTCGCCGGTGAATCGTGGTCGGGTGAGTTCGTCGTCCGCCGGACGGACGACCGAATCGTCTACGGTCACGGGTTCTCGACACCTATCGTCGTCGAGGGCGAGGTCCAGGGATTTCTCGCGTTCTTTCTGGACACCACGAAACAACAGCAGTACGAGAACGTCTCGGAAGTTCTCAGCCGACTCCTTCGACACGACTTGCGTAACGAGTTGAACGTCGTCTACGGCTATACACAGCAAGTCGCGAGTAGAATCGACGACGAAGAGGCACTCGCCGACCTCCAATTGGTTCAGGACAAGGTCCTCGACATCGTCCACAAATCCGAACGGGCGCGTGACCTCCGTGACTTACTCGAACGGTCGCACGACCGGTCGAACCGACCCGTCCGACTCGACGTCGTCTTACAAAAGCGGACCATCGATGCGACGATAGACTACCCTGATGCGGAGTTCACCTTCGAGAACTTCCCTGAGGTCGAAGTCATCGCAGACGACTTGCTCGGAGAGGCCATCGAATGTCTCCTCGAGAACGCGGTCACACACAACGACAAGGAGACACCGGTGGTCGACATCTCCGTCGAGCGAGCAGACGAGAGTGTCTACATTCGCGTCGCGGACAACGGACCTGGAGTTCCCGAAGCACAACGGAACCTCATCTTCGGCCGCGAGGAGTACGACCAACTCCACCACGGGACGGGTATCAGTCTCTTTTTCGCCGACAACGTCATCTCGTCGTACGACGGCGACCTCTGGGTCGAAGACGGCGACGACGACGAGGGTGCAGTCTTCTGTATCCGTCTCGAGGAACGAGTCACAGACGAGTGACGACTGCCGACGACCGTTCGTCTCACCTCGCGTCTGTCACTCGGTGTCCGACATCGGTTTGGCAGGGACACCAGCGACTGTCGTCCCCGGCGGTACGTCGCGGGTGACGAGGGAGTTCGCCGCAACCTGTGCGCCCGCACCGATTCGAACACCCGGCAGGATGGTCGCCTTGGCGCCAATCATCGCCCGTTCACCGACGACGACTTCGCCAGTTCGGTACTCGTCTTGCAGGAACTCGTGACAGAGGATGACCGAGTCGTACCCGATTATCGCGTGGTCCTCGATGGTCACGAGTTCCGGCCAGAACACGTCTGGCGTCGCCTCTAACCCCCACGACACGCCCGTTCCGACGGTCACACCGATTCGTCGGAGCGCCCAGTTTCGAACTCGGAGCGACGGCGCGATGCGGGCGACGAGGACGAACAGGTAGTTGAGCATGACACGCCAGATAGGTTTAGCATCGGTCCAGTACTGAAGCGAGTTCAGCGGTCCCGGTGTCGGGTGGTGTTCGATTCGCTCGTGTCGCGGGGTGGTGTCGTCGGTCACGCCAGTCGATTAGACGGCAGGGGTAAAAGCGCCCACGCCGTGTCGGCGCGAAAGCGAAAATCAGTGTTCGGGCCGTCGGTGTTCGGTCGTTTACTCGCCGCGAATCTCGGCCATGTGGTCGATACGACGCTGGACGAGTGCCTCGGTGCCGATGTCGTGGCGGATGTGGAACCCATCACCGGCGTCGGCGAGAGCGCTCTCGGCTATCTGTTCGGCCTGCGAGATGGCCTCGGCGTGTCCGACGACGGCGAACGACCGCGAGGTGGTCGTGTAGAGGCCATCGTCTCGGGCGTCGACGCTCGCGTAGAAGAGGAGTGCACCACTGTCCTCGTCGACTTCCACCGTAATCTGCGCGCCTGCTTCGGGGTCCGTCGGGTAGCCCTCGGGGACGGCGTACTTGCAGACGGTCGCTTTCTCGGCGAAGTCGAGTTCGGGAAGCGACTCGCCTTCGCGTGCAGCGACGAGCACGTCGAGGAACGGGGTTTCGAGGACGGGAAGCGTGTTCATCGCCTCGGGGTCGCCGAACCGGGCGTTGAACTCGATGACCTTCGGCCCTTCGTTCGTGAGCATGAACTGGCCGTAGAGGATGCCCTTGTAGTCTGGCATCGCGTCGACGACGGCCTCGATGACCTCGACGGCGGCGTCGTAGTCGCCGTCAGCCATGAACGGGAGCGACGGCGTCACGTCGGTGTAACTGCCCATGCCGCCGGTGTTCGGTCCTTCGTCGCCCTCGTAGGCGCGCTTGTGGTCCTGAACCGCCGGACTGACGCGGAACTCACCGTTTGCGACGAACGCCTGGATGGTGAACTCCTCACCGACGAGTCGCTCTTCGAGGACGACCCGGTCGTAGTCGGAGTCACGGAGGTACGCCTTGGCTTCTTCGGGTGTCACCTGGTCGCCGATGACTTTCACACCTTTCCCGCCGGTCAGGCCTGCGGGCTTGACAGCGAGGTCACCGTCGTACTCGTCGATGTAATCACACGCCGCCTCCACGTCGTCGAAGGTGGCGAAGTCGGGGTTGCCGGGGATGTCGTTTTCGTGCATGAACCGCCGCTGGAACGCCTTGTCCGTCTCGATACGGGCCTCGGCTTCCTGCGGGCCGAAGGTGTAGATTCCCGCGGCGTCGAGGGCGTCGGAGACACCTGCCGCCAGTCCCGACTCGGGGCCGACGATTGCGAGCGTCGCACCGACGGACTCGGCGTACTCGACGATGTCGTCGGCCGCCGTCTCCGAGATGGTCTCGAAGTCCTCGGCCAGTTCGGCGATGCCGGGATTTCGGTTGCTCGCGCAGGCGTACAGGTCGCAGTCGGGGGCAAGTGCACGGGCAATCGCGTGCTCACGCCCGCCGCCACCGACGAGAAGGACGGTTTCGCTCATACTCGCATACCTTGCGCACGGGAGTGTAAAGATTGCTCTTCAGTCATCGAAAAATGAGCACGATTGTGTCTATCTCTGTCGCTGGAGCAGTGCCGTCGACGTAACCGTCTCCACGCCGCTTTAGTTCTCGGAGTGCCGTACTCGAACTATGACCGACCCGGTGGGACGCAACCGACTCGACGAGGAGCAAAGCCCGTACCTCCGCCAGCACGCGGACAACCCGGTCAACTGGCAACCGTGGGACGAGACGGCCCTCGAAGCGGCCCGCGAGCAGGACAAGCCCATCTTCGTCTCTGTGGGCTACTCGGCGTGTCACTGGTGTCACGTCATGGCCGACGAGAGTTTCTCCGACGACGGAATCGCCGAGATTCTCAACGAGCACTTCGTTCCCGTCAAAGTCGACAGAGAAGAGCGACCTGACCTCGACCGAATCTATCAGACCATCTGTCAACTCGTCACCGGCGGCGGTGGGTGGCCCCTCTCCGTCTGGTTGACGCCGCACGGCAAGCCCTTCTTCGTCGGGACGTACTTCCCACCGGAACCGCGCCGCGGCGCACCCGGATTCCGCGACATCGTCGAGAGTTTCGCGGAGTCGTGGCAGACCGACCGCGACGAGATAGAGAATCGCGCGGAGCAGTGGACGCGCGCCATCACTGACCAGTTAGAAGAGACACCTGACGTTCCCGGTGAGGCACCCGGGTCGGAAATCCTCGACCAGACTGTGCAAGCGGCACTCCGGGCCGCAGACCGCGACCACGGCGGATTCGGGAGTGGTGGCCCCAAGTTCCCCCAACCCGGTCGCATCGACGCTCTCCTTCGCGGCTACGCTCTCTCTGGCCGGCGCGAGGCGCTGGACGTCGCCGTCGACGCCCTCGACGCCATGGCGAACGGCGGCCTGCGCGACCACCTCGGCGGTGGGTTCCATCGGTACTGTGTGGACCGCGAGTGGACCGTCCCCCACTTCGAGAAGATGCTCTACGACCAGGCGGGACTCGCACCACGCTACCTCGACGCCTACCGCCTGACTGGAACCGACGAGTACGCCACCGTTGCCGCAGAGACGTTCGAGTTCGTCCGTCGCGAACTCGGACACGACGACGGCGGGTTCTATTCGACCCTCGACGCCCAGTCGGGCGGCGAAGAGGGGACGTTCTACGTCTGGACCCCCGAAGACGTGCGGGAACTCGTTCCAGAACTCGAAGCAGACCTCTTTTGTGACCGCTACGGCGTCACACCGGGTGGAAACTTCGAGCACAAGACGACGGTCCTGAACGTCTCGGCGACGATTTCGGACCTCGCAGAAGAGTACGACCTCAGCGAGAGCGAAGTCGAAGAGCGTCTCGAAAAGGTCCAGAAAGCACTCTTCGCAGCACGCGAAGGCCGCGAGCGACCCGCCCGCGACGAGAAGATTCTCGCGGGATGGAACGGCCTGATGATTTCCGCCTTCGCGCAGGGTGCAGTCGTACTCGAAGACGACTCGCTCGCCGACGACGCTCGCCGAGCACTCGACTTCCTGCGCGACACCCTCTGGGATTCAGACACCGAGGCGCTCTCTCGGCGCGTGATGAACGGCGAAGTGAAAGGCGACGGCTACCTCGAAGACTACGCCTTCCTCGCGCGCGGCGCGTTCGACCTGTATCAGGCGACGGGTGACCTCGACCCACTCGCGTTCGCGCTGGACCTCGCACGGGCGACGCGCCGCGAGTTCTACGACGAGGACGCCGGAACGCTCTACTTCACGCCCGAGAGTGGCGAAGCACTCGTCACGCGCCCACAGGAGGCCACCGACCAGTCGACGCCGTCGAGTCTTGGCGTCGCCACCTCGCTGTTCTTGGACCTCGAACACGTCGCGCCCGACGCAGGATTCGGCGAGGCCGCAGACGCCGTCCTCGAAAGCTACGCGAACCGCGTCCGCGGAAGCCCACTCGAACACGTCTCGCTCGCCCTCGCCGCAGAAAAAGCCGCCAGCGGCGTCCCCGAACTCACCATCGCCGCCGACGAGGTGCCCGACGAGTGGCGCGAAACGCTCGCATCTCGGTACTTCCCCGGTCTCGTCGTCTCACGACGACCTGCCACGGACGAGGAGTTAGACTCGTGGCTGGACGAACTCGGTCTGGACGAGGAACCACCAATCTGGGCCGCACGCGAGGCCACCGACGGCGAACCGACCGTCTACGCCTGCGAGGGATTCACCTGCTCTGCGCCGACGCACGACCTAGACGAGGCGCTGGCGTGGTTCACGGCAGGCGACGAAGACGACGCGTGAGGCGGTAGTTGCGTGAGACGGTAGTTAGGAGAGACGGTCGGCGAGGAAGACTGCAATCGGAACGGATTCTTCTTCGACGAATCGGGCGACTTCTTCGCCGTCTTTCTCGACGACGACGGTCGGAATGAGTTCGATATCGTACTCGTCGACGCGCGGGCCAACCTTCGACCCGTCGTCTGCTTTTTCGACCGGGTAGTGTTCGATTCGCCCATCGTCGACGCCGGCAGCGTCGAGGGCGGCGGCGAAGTCGGGTAGTTGCCGGCGGCAGTCGCCGCACCAGTCGCCGCCCCAGACTTTGAACGTGTAGTCGTCTGCACCCAGTGCTTCGACGGCGTCCGCGTAGGAGTCGGCGTCCCACGCCGGATTCGGTTGCATCGTTTCGAGCGTCTCTGCTTCGGCCATGGGGCGGTGTAACGCGTGAACCGATTTAACGGGTGCGCTCGCGGCGGTGCTCGCCAGTGTTGGTGATGCCCCGAGTGGTCTCGGGGTCTGTCCGCAGACAGTGGCCGAATCCACCGACTCCGCCAGTCGTTTACGCACGCACCGAGAACCGGAGGGCGATGGACGACAGTATCCTCGATGCTATCGGGTCGCCGCTGGTCCGTGTCGACTCCCCGGTGGGGTCGACCATCGCGGCGAAGATAGAGTCCAAGAACCCCGGCGGGTCGGCGAAAGACCGCCCGGCGCTTTCGATGGTCGAAGCGGCCGAGGAGGCCGGCGACATCGAACCGGGAGACAAACTCGTCGAACCCACCTCGGGGAACACGGGAATCGGACTCTCGGTCGTCGCCGCCGCGAAGGGATACGACCTGACTATCGTCATGTCTGCGTCGATGTCGCCCGAGCGCCGCCAAATCATGCGCGCGTACGGTGCGACCATCGAACTGGTCGAGGGCGATATCTCCGACGCGAAAGACCGTGCCGACGAACTCGAAGCAGAAGAAGGCATGTACCAACTCCGCCAGTTCGAGAACCCGGCGAATCCGGAGGCCCACTACCGGACGACGGCCGAGGAGATTCTCGAACAGGTCGGTGACCGGGAAATCGACGCGTTCGTCGCCGGTATCGGAACGGGCGGCACCATCTCTGGGAACGGACGACGACTCAAAGAGGAGTTCCCGTCGATGGACGTCGTCGGCGTCGAACCCGCGGCGAGCGCTGTGCTCTCGGGTGGCGAAGTCGACGCCAACGAGTTCCAGGGCATGGGCCCGGGGTTCGTCAGTCCGAACCTCGACACCGACCTCTTGGACGACGTCGAAGTCGTCGAGTTCGACGATGCTGTCGCCGAATGTCGCCGACTCGCCCGCGAGGAAGGCATCCTCGTCGGGCAGTCCTCTGGGGCGTCACTCCTCGCCGCCAAACGAGTCGCCGAGCGAATCGCAGACCCAGACGCAGACGACGGAGACGAACCGCTCGTCGTCACTGTCTTTTGGGACTCCGGCGAGCGCTACATGTCGACCGGCATGTTCGACGAGGCGTAAGGGAACAGTCGTTCGTTCCGCGAGGTGCTATCTGCCGAATTCGTCTTCTGCGACGCGAACGAGTACTGTCTCGTCCACGTCTCGCAAGTCGTACGAGGGAACAGACCCATCGACGCGCGTAACGTACATTGGCTCGACGAGACGGCCGTCTTCGACGCCGTAGATGGCGAGATGGTCACCCGTCTCTTCTGGTCTGACTTGTCCGTCTCTGACTTTTTTCGCGAGGTCACGTGAGAGCCATTCGGTCTCCGAGATAGACGGTTCGAGGACGAGAGAGAACGCGGCAAAGCGCACGAGGTACCAGTTGAGGTCGTTCAAGAGCGAGACTGCCGCACCGATACTCACCGTCTCGACGGCGAGCGAGTTCTCGAACGGTTCGGTGATGTCGTACGTCGAGAGCGCCGCACGGGCGGTGTCCCTCGACAACAACTCGTACTGGAGGTGACTCCCTTCGGACCCGACGATACAGACCTGCGTCACGTCGAAATGGACGGGCGGGGTTCGGTAAAGCGGTTCCGGTACTCAGACGTGCTGGGACCACTCGTCGGCGCACGACTCGTCACAGAAGACGACACGCTGCCGTTCGAAGGTGAGTTTTCCAGGACCGTCGACATCCCGGTCTAAGACCATCTGATAGTGGTCGTCGCGCATGTCGACGCGGGCGTGACACGCGGCACACCGCTCGACAGTGTCGGTCCAGTCGGTCCGTGCTGCCCGGTGGGACACACGCCACTCCGGACCAGGGTGACTGCGGCCGAGGCGCGATGTTCGCGACATACGAGATACGTGGTGCTCGACGCGTATAAGTCCATTTTTGTTCAATTGAACATGCGAAATGAATGAATACGTTCGTGAATGTCCTACTGTGGTGGACGTTTGCACACCTCTTGTGGAAGCGACTCCCGTGAGGTGTGTGAGTCCTCGTCACCTGAGTAAGTGACGACCCACCCCACGCGGTTAGTCCTGCGACACGGACACGAGACGCCGATTCCGGGCCGCTTCGGCGGCGAGTTCGAACAGGTCGTCTGGTTCTGCTGCCTGGACGGCGGACAACGACGCGTTCGTCTCGGGGAACGAGGGGGCGACTCGCTCGCACCCGACGGGGAGCGTCGAGTCGTCGTACGTCCCGATTTCGCGTGCCTCGGTGACGATATCGGTCTTGTCGCGCGTAAACAGCGGTCTGTGGACCGGGTAGTCGACGGCCGCCTCTGTGACGGCGATGTTCTCGCCGGTCTGACTCGACTTCTGGCCCAACGACTCGCCAGTGACGATGGAGTGGGCGTGTTCGTCTTCGGCCACTGTTGCGGCGATGGAGAGCATCACTCGACGCAACGAGAGCATCCGTGTGTCTTCGATGGTGTCCATCAACCGCTGGACGACGTCGTCGCCGGGGACGACGTGGACGCGCAGGTCGAAGTTCGGTGCGCGGCGTGCGATGGTCCGGACGGTTTCGAGCGCCCGGGCCCGGTGGTCCGCGCCGCCGTAGTCACCTAAGTCGACGTAGACGGGGACGATTTCGCACCCGCGGCGCATCATCTCCCACGCGGCGACGGGTGAGTCGATGCCACCGGAGATGAGAACCACCGCCTTCCCCTGTGTCCCGAGTGGTAAGCCACCGGGGCCGTCGAACCGGCGGACTGAGACGTAAGCGGCATCTTCTCGACACTCGACGCGATACGTGACCTCCGGGTCGTCCAAATCGACGGGTGCGCCAGTCACTTCGACCACGGCAGACCCTGCCTCACGTGCGATGTCGCGCCCGGAGAAGTCGTGGGCGTCTTTCGGACCGACTCGGTCCTCGTCGATGGCGAAACTCGCATCTGCGGGGTGGTCTGCGGCGAGGTCACGGCAGACGGCGACTATCTCGTCCAGCGTCGGGTCACAGACCACGCTCGGGCGGGCCCAGACCACGCCTGGAACCTCGGCACACGCGGCGGCGACTGCTTCGGGGTCGTCCGTGTCGCGGACGAGAAGTCGTGACCACTCTCGTTCGACGCGTCCCGAGAGCGACCGGTCGTCGAGGACCGCCTGGAGGTTCTCCCTGAGGCGGACCTCCATCTTCGCTCGAACACTCGAACTCTTGGTCCCCATCTCGCCGTATCCGACGAGGACGACGTGCGCCGACTCGTTCACACGCATCGTTCTCCGTGTCCACCCTTTAGATGCTCGTTCTGGCCCCGGAACCACCCGACCGTGTCGTGTGTCAACTAGGATGTTATATATCTCAACGTAGTACCATGTACCAGACTAGAGGGCCAAGGGGACCCAATATAAATCCCTTAATACGCGCTTTCCGCTCTGTCTCCCATACCCGCTCGAACCGCCGGCGACAGAGTCCGCCGTGACACCCACCGCCCGACCTCATCCGAAAAAATGACCGACGAGTCGCCCGACGACATCGACCTCTCAGACCCACAGTACTACCTCAACCGTGAGTTGAGCGAACTGGAGTTCCAGTCTCGCGTCCTCAACGAAGCGTTGGACGACCGGAACCCGCTTCTGGAACGAGTTCGGTTTCTCGCCATCTTCACGAAGAATCTCGACGAGTTCTTCATGAAGCGTGTCGGGGGGCTGAAACAACAGATAGACGCCGGCGTCACAGAGTGTACGGCCGACGGTCGAACCCCACGCGAACAGTGGGAAGAGGCCATCGACAAGGCCCGGCCGATGTTCGAACAGCAAGCGGCCTGCTACCGTGAAGAGATACGGCCTGCACTCGCCGACGAAGGAATCTGCATCTGTGAGTACGAGGACTTGACGCCCGACCAGCAGTCGCAGATGCGTGAGTACTTCGAGACGTCTGTCCTGCCGACGCTGACGCCACTTTCGTTCGACCCCGCACACCCGTTCCCGTTCATCTCGAACCTCTCTCTGTCACTCGCTGTCCTCACCCGCGACGACGACGACCAGACGTTCACCCGCGTGAAGATTCCGCAGAATCGGCCGCGACTCGTGGAAGTCGACTCCGCTGGTGAGCAACGCCGATACGTCCTCCTCGAAGAGGTCATCCGCGCCAACCTCGACTTGCTGTTCCCGAACGTCGAGGTACTCGACACTGCGGTGTTCAAACTGACGCGGAACGCCGAAGTCCGACGCAACGAGGAGGTTGCAGAGGACCTCATCGACATGATAGAGGAAGTCCTCGAACAGCGACGGTTCGCAACCGTGGTCCGCCTCGAAATCGAAGCGGACGCTCCGGAGTCCGTTCGACGGCTCCTCGTCGAGCAGTTGGACCTCGACGACCGGGAAGTGTTCGAACTGGAGGGGCCACTCGACTACCGCGAGTTCATGGACCTGACCGACCTCTCGCGGCCTGACCTCTCTTTGGATTCGTGGACGCCGCAACCACACCCTCGCCTCACGGGACTCGCTGCCAGCAACGTGGGAACAGATGGCGCCGACGAGACCATCTTCGACAGGATTCGCGACAAGGACGTCCTGTTGCACCACCCGTACCACTCGTTCGGTGAGACGGTCCAGGAGTTCCTCGACGCCGCGGCGAACGACCCGAACGTCCTCGCTATCAAGGCTGCAATCTACCGGACAGCGGCCGATTCGAAGGTCATCGAGTCACTCATCGACGCCGCCGACAACGGCAAACAGGTCGCCGCGATGGTCGAACTCAAAGCCCGGTTCGACGAGCAGAACAACCTCGAATGGGTGCGCAAACTCGAAGAAGAGGGTATCCACGTCGCCTACGGAACTATCGGCCTGAAGACGCACACGAAGACGGCCCTCGTGGTCCGCGAGGAAGAAGACGGTGTGCGCCTCTACTCGCACGTTGCGACCGGCAACTACCACTCGGGCACCGCAAAAGGCTACGTCGACCTGGGCGTCCTCACGGCGGACCGCGACATCGGGCAGGACCTCGTGAAGGTGTTCAACTTCTTCACTGGCCCCTCGCTCGACGAGGAGTTCCGCAAACTCCTCATCGCGCCCGTGACGATGCGCAACGAGTTCACGAAGTGCATCAGACGAGAAGCAGAACACGCTCGCGCAGGGCGTTCGGCCCGTATCGTCGCGAAGATGAACGCGCTGGAAGACCCCGGAATCGTCGAAGAACTCTACCGGGCGTCGATGGCCGGCGTCGATATCGACTTGCTCGTCCGCGACATCTGTCGCCTTCGACCGGGTGTCGACGGCCTCTCGGAGACAGTCTCCGTCAGAAGCGTCGTCGACCGGTTCCTCGAACACTCACGCATCTTCTACTTCGAAAATGCGGGTGCCCCTGAGTATTACGTCGGGTCGGCCGACTGGATGACGCGCAACCTCGACAAGCGTGTGGAGGCCATCGCACCAGTCGAGGACCCGGACATCCGGGAGCAACTCAGGTTCGTCCTCGAACTCGGCTTGGCCGACAACCGAAAGTCGTGGGAGATGCACTCCGACGGGTCCTACGAGCAACTGACGCCGGACGGTCACCGCACTATCAACATGCAGTCGATTCTGATGCAACAGACCCTCGCCGCACGAAAGCGAAACGACGTTCACCGCGGTATCCCGGCGTCGCACCCGGACGTTCCCGAGACGCTCTTGGTCGAACCGAATCCGACCGTCATGCGCCCCGCCGACGCGCCCGACCCACAGTCTCTCGACACCGATACCGTCTCGGACATCACCGACCGCAGTGAGTCGGTGAACGGGCGCGAGGTGGGAACCGAACAGGAGACTTCGATCGAGTCGAAATCGACCGCAGACGACACACCCGCCGCGCTGGGCAACGGCGACCCACAGCGAATTCTCGACCGATTCCCGAGTAAGTGGTACGTCCCGGACAGCGAACACTACGAATACGCAGTCCGGACGCCGAACGGGGACCGAGCGTACCGAAAGACGCCCGCCGCGGCGGCGAAACTGGTACGAAAATACTACGACACGCGGTAGTCAGTCAGAGACGACGTCGACGCCACGGAACTCGAAGACGCTTCCTCCGAGGTCCGAATCGAGCGACACGGTCCACCGGTGTCCCGACGCGATGCGTTCGACTAGTGCCAGGCCGAGTCCAGCACCGTCGTTGCCGGAGACGCCGACTGCCCACGGGTTGTCTGCCACGTCTTCTGGGAACCCTGGTCCGTCGTCGGCGACGGTAAATCCGTCCGTGCACCGTCCGACTGTCACTCGAACACCGTCGTCACTGTGCTCGACGGCGTTTCGGAACAGGTTTTCGAGGAGTTGGACCAACCGCGACTCGTCGGCCATGAGTTCCCAGTTCGGGTCGATGTCGAGCGAGAGCGTCGCGTCGTCTGACGCGACGTGTCGCCACGCCTCCTCCGCCGCTTCGGCGACAGAGACCGGTTCGAGTTCGCCGGTGTCTCTTCCTCTCTTGGCGAGGTCCAACATCGAATCGACCAGTTCGTTCATCCGGTCGAGTTGGGCCGAGACCGTATCGAGACGCTCGACGTCGCCTTCTTTGGCGAGTTCGAGGTTGCCGTCGGCGATAGCCAACGGGTCACGCAAGTCGTGGGCGACGCTGTCTGCGAACGTCCCGAGTCGTTCGTTCCGGCGAGCGAGTCGTCGCTGACTGCTCTGGAGTGACCGGATTCGCTCGTGGTTCCCCGTCACGTCGGCGTTCACCGCCACGAACGCGTACCGCTCGCCGTGGTCGTTTTCGATGGGCGCAATCGTCTGGTTGGCGACGTACTCGTCGCCGTTCTTCTTCCGGTTGATGATGCGCCCGCGCCACACGTCGCCGTCGAGGATGGTCTGCCAGAGGTTCTGATAGAACGCGGTCCCGTGGACGCCAGATTTGAGGACACTGGCGTTCTTGCCGACGACGTCGTCGGCGTCGTATCCGGTGACTTCCTCGAACGCCGTGTTCACCCACTGGATGGTGCCAGTCTGGTCGGTCAGGTAGATGGTGTGTCCTGCCCGATTGACCGCTTCTTTGTATCCACGGAGACGCGACTGCAGTTCGATACGGTGGAGTGCGTGTGCGATATCGTTCGAGAGTTCGACGAGCAGTTCGCGCTCCGGTCCATCGAAGAGGTTCGGGTGCTCCGCGTAGACAGTGAGGACACCCCAGTCTTCGTCCCCGCGCGTGAGGGGGACGCTGAGACTCGACCGTAGTCCGTGTTCGAGTGCGTCGTCGCGCCACGGTTCGAACGATGGGTCTGTCTCGATGTCGGCAGTCGCCTGTGGCCGCCCAGTCCTGAGGACGCGGCCGATGGGTCCGCGACTCTGTGCCCCGCCGTCAGTTTCGACGACCATGTTCTCCACGTACGACGTACCGGTCCCTGCCATAGCGACCGGGCCGACGCGGTTAGTCTCGGGATTTGGTTCGCCGACCCATGCAAGCGAGCAGTGACCGTCGTCGACGAGTGTCTCACACACTTGCTCGAAGAGGTCGGTGTCAGAACTCGCTCGAACGAGTCGCCGTCCGACCTTCCGAACCGTCTCGGAGAGTCTGGCCCGTCGTTCGGCCTGGTGGAGCGTTCGTCGCTGTTCGACCGCGTGACGAATCCGGTTGGCGAGACGCATCGCGACGGCCGACCCGCGGTCTTTGAACATGACGTCGGTCGCTCCTGCGTCGATGGCAGATTCGACGACCGACGCGTCGCGGTGTCCAGTGAGGAGGACGACCGGAATGTCCGGGTCACGTTCTCTCAGCGACGTGAGCAACGAGATTCCGTCTTCGGAGTGCATCTCGTAATCGGAGACGACACAGTCGACGTCGCCCTCGTCGAAGACGTCCCGTGCTTCGGCCGCCGACGAGGCGAACTCGAAGTCGAATCTGTCTTCGACGCGTCCCACCTGTGTCGCGACGAGTGAAGTGTACGATTCGTCGTCGTCGACGAGGAGGACACGAACGCGGTCGGATTCCCCCGAGTCTCTCGTGTGTTCTGGTCGTGTCTGTACCTGCCCACCGTCCGTCTCGACTGTCCTCTCCCGTCGCTGTTCGACTGTCCGACGTGCCCGTTGGTCGTCTGCCTGTGTCGTGTCCCTGACCATCCCTGATACTCCGTAAGCGGGGTGTCACCGCCTACCACATACTCGGACGATTGACTACGAGAACATAAAACTAGCTAGAAAAACTGGACAAATACCCAACACAAACCCGAATACTTGGGGTAATTATACTCTGTGTCGGGGGACGACGGGAAATCGTCGGCCGAGGGTAGTGAGCGAATCGCCCGCTCAGAACGTCGAGAGTTCGCCCTCGATGGTGCGGCGCGTGATGTCTGTCACGTCGGCGAGTTCACGGTCGATTATCGCGACGACTTCGTCTTCGATGTCGGCGACGGTGACGCCCTCGTCGGTGATGACTTTCGCGTCGGCGACGTGGGGTTCGTCGATGGGACGGCCAATCTGCGAGAGCAGGCGGACTTGCAGGTCACGGATGCCGTCGACTTCGGCGACGACAGTCTCGGCGATGTGGGTCGAAAGCAGGTTGTAAATCTTCCCGATGTGGTTGACGGGGTTCTTGCCCGAGGTGGCTTCCATGCTCATCGGCCGGTTCGGCGTGATGAGGCCGTTGGCACGGTTGCCACGTCCGACAGACCCGTCGTCACCCTGTTCGGCGGAGGTTCCGGTCGTCGTCAGGTAGATAGAGCCTTCTTCGTAGTCGTCGGCGGTGTTGACTTCGACGTTGACCTCGCGGTCGGTGTACTCGCCTGCGAGTTCGGTGACGAACGCACGGACGTCCTCGACGGCTTCGACGTAATCGTCGATGTCGTCGATGTAGGAGTCTATCATCGCGGCGGCGACGGTCACGTCGATAACGTCGCCTTCGCGCTTGCCCATGAGTTTGATGTCCTGTCCGAGTTCGGGGTGGTCGTCGCCGTAGCGTGCCCCGTTGAGGGCGCGTTCTGCTTCGAGGACGATTTGCTCCGTCTCGGTGAGTGGGGCGTGGCCGACACCGAAACTCGTGTCGTTGGCCATCGGGACTTCTTGGGTCTCCTCGCCGAAGACGTCCTGGAGGTCACCGGACCCCTCGCCGAGTTTCACGTCGACGATGATGTCGGTTCCGACGTCGAGTTCGGGGATGTTCTCGTTCAGGTACTCGCGTGCGGCCCGGAGGGCGGCCGAGTCGACAGGGAGTTTCTCCCCGTCGTACTCCTTGGTCGCCCGGCCGACGATGAGCAGGTAGATAGGTTCGATGACCTCGCCGCCACCGAAGGCGGGTGCGGCGGTTCCGGCAACGAGTTGCGTCTCGTCGGTGTTGTAGTGGAGTACCTTGCCGACGCGTTCGAGGTAGAGGTTCGAGAGCGCGCGTGAGACGCTCTCGGCGATGCCGTCGCAGATAGAGTCGGGATGACCGATTCCCTTTCGCTCGACGATTTCGACCTCCTGATCCTCGACCGCTCGCTTCTCGGCGGATTCGAGGCGGATGTTTCGGTCAGTCATTGACGGGACGTACCCAGCGGGCGGTTCTATAACTTGCGGAAACCTTGCTGGCAATGTGTATTACTACCACGTATCCGAGGAGGGAGAGCGCTACGGTTTTCCCTGGTGTCACTCCTCGGGCGCGCCGAGGAGCATCCCGAGGTAGGAGGTTCGAATCTGGTCGTCTGGGTCGAGGCCGAGTGTGTCGAGGACCGAAAACGCGCCTTCGCGTGCGCTGTCGACACCGTCTTCGACTTCGATTTCGACTTCGACGAACTCGCCGAGTCCGGAGACGGCGTCGAGTGAGACGGTGTACCCGTCGACGACGAACCGTTCGCGCTCTTTTTCGACCGTCGCTGCGGGTTCGAACCCGACGGCCGTACAAATCGCGTCCATCGTCTCCCCGTCGTGGACGCCGGTTTCGTACTCACGCCGGGTCTTCGAGGATTCGTCGACGAGTGGTCCTTTGTAGGTGACGTTGGTCTCCTCGTCGACGACTTCGTCGCCGTCGAAGCGTGTCTCGCGCCGGAGGCGAAGTGCCTCGTCCGTCTCGGCGAAATCCTTGTGTGGTGCGTCGTAGTAGGTGTCCGTCTGGGCGACTCGGTTCACCTGCGTCGCGTCTACCGCTTCGAGTCGCTCGCGGACGACGCCGTGGTCGGCGCGGACTTTGACCTCGACTTCGTACATGCTCGCGGCGAGGTGTGACATCGACAAAAGGGTGGCCCTCTGGGTCACCGCCTCGCGTTCGAACTGTTCTCCCGCGAGACGCGGTATCGGGTGCCAACCGCCGCTTCGAGGCCCCACGGCCGGATAGTGCGCACTTTGGAGCGCAACCGAGTCTGCGGCGGGAAACGTGATTCTTAAGGGTCACACGAATCACGTAGCGTGTATGAGCGACGAACAGCAGGCGGAGGCCGAGCAGGTCGATGAAGAGGTCGAGTCCGGTATTCAGGACGGCGACTTCGTCCGCCTCGCATACACGGTTCGAACGGTCGAAGACGGCGACGTCGTCGACACAACGAGTAAAGAAGTGGCCGAAGAGGCCGAAATCGACGTCGAGGGCTACGAGTTCGAACCTCGCGTCGTCATCATCGGTGCGGGCCACGTCTTCCCCGAAGTCGACGACGCCCTGAAGGGCGCGGAAGTCGGCGACGAAGGAACCGTCGAAATCCCTGCCGCCGACGCGTTCGGCGAGTACGACGACGACGAAGTGCGCACGGTCAGCGCCAACAAGATTCCCGAAGACGACCGCTACCCCGGTGCGCAGGTCACCATCGACGGCGACCAGGGTCGTCTCGAGACCATCATCGGTGGTCGCGCCCGCGTCAACTTCAACCACCCCCTCGCGGGCAAGGACCTCGAATACGAGTACGAGGTTCTCGAACTCGTCGACGACCGCGAAGAGCAGGCCGCTGGCCTCCTCGGGATGTACCTCCAGCAGGCCCCCGAGGTCTGGGTCCAGACCGACGAAGTCGAAGAAGAGCAGGTCGTCGAGTCCGACGACAGTGAGACTCCGGAGGAGTCTCAAGCAGACGGCGAAGCCGTCGACGAAGACGAAGACGCAGAGCCTGAGACGGAGACGGTCACCGTCGAGAAGGACACGCTCTACATCGAGGCGACGCAGCAGATGACGATGAACCAGCAGTGGATGTTCTCCAAGCAGCAGATTGCACAGGACATCATGCAGCGTCTCGACATCGACCGCGTCATCGTCCAAGAGACCATCGAGGGCGGCATGGGCGGCATGGGCGGCCTCGGCGGTATGATGGGCGGCGCTGGCGGTGCCGACATCGAAGAGGCCATCGAGGACGTCGACATCGACGCCGAAGAACTCGCCGCAGAACTCGACGCGGACGAGTCCGAAGAGTAAGCGAGCACCTCCGCCGCTTCTCGTGAATCGGCGGCTTCTTGATACTCGCCTTCCGACCGCTTCGTAGCTATGGCTTCGTCAGACGACGCGACGCTCGATTTACGAGACTTCTCGGACGTGTACGTTGCACTCGTCGCTGGATTTTGTACCGTCGGACTGACGCTCGCGCTCGAATACGGTGTGAGTGTCTCCGTTCCGTTCGTCTACCGACTCACACCGCTCGTCCCCTACTTCGGCTACGTCTTTTCCCGCGGTGCGGGCCTCTCTACCCGCACGTGGTCGGTACTCATCGCTGCCGTTACACTCGGTACGTTCGGATTCTTCGCGTTCTAAGTCGCGACAGTCGCGTCGAGACCCGCCACGTCAGGCGATGTCGCGACTGGTGTCGACGGTGACCTGGTCGGCGAGGCGAAGTTTGATGGTCTCGTTGAGTGCCTGCCCGCCGCGGAACTTCGGAACCGCGAGCCGATTTTCTATCTCTGAGCCGTCTATCTTCGTGTCGAGGTCGAACACGATGTCGGCCATATGTTCGGTCAGGTCGCGATTCTGCGGGACGGACTCGCCTTTGAGACCGTGGAGGACGGTGAGGCCGCGCGTGTTGACCATGTGCGTCTGGAGGCCGTTGAGGAACTTCCGGTAGCGCGCTGCCTCGTTGCGCTCTAAGATGTCCACCACGTCGATGATGAGGTTCGCTCCCTCGGGCAAGTCGCGGACGAGTTTGTTTGCGGTGTCCAAGGGGGCGTCGCCGCCAACGTCGCGGATGGTCGGGCTTCCCGTCGGACTGACACAGCGGTCCAGTGCGTCGCTGACGGCGACTTCCGACCGGAGTGTCGTAATCCACAACGTCCCGCGCGTCGTGGTCAACTCGTTCAAGAAGAGTTCCGACTGGCTTGCGGGGTCTGCCGCGAGGAGAACGACGCTCCCTGCCGGGATGCCACCGCCGAGTTGACGGTCGAGCACGTCGATACCCGTAGCCAGCCGAGACATACACTACCAAATGACCTTCAGCCATATTATTAATTCCGGCCTAACGTGTTCGATATCCGACGATATGCGGCTCGAACGGTCGGTTGCGCCAACACGGGTGAGTGCTCGTCGGGGACGGTGCCGAGGACTGGTGCACCGACGAGTTCTTCGACCGAATCCGGGGCGACGCGGGCGCGGGAGACGACGCATCCGGCGACGGGCGTTCCCAGTGCGCGCGCCATCGCCGCCGTCTTCGCTGCGTCGCGGAGGGCAGGGACGCACAGTGGGCTGACGACGACGACAGCGTCGGCGACACGGAGAGGTGCCGCAGCGTCGGGACCCGCTCCCGCAGGGCAATCGACGACTGTGTGATGGTGCTCCGCAGCAACTGCACGAAGCCACTGCTCGAAGGCGTCGTCGTCTGCCTCGCTCGGCGGCGACAAGATGGAGACGGTGGGGTCGCTCGGATGCGGCCGAACAGCAGGTGTCTCACGCTCGCATCGCTCTGCGCCGGCCATCGAGTGCAAGTTGGGCATGTCCCGGTCCGCGTCGACGGCGAGGACGGGACCGTCGAACGCCCGTGCCAGTCCGAGTGTCGTCGTGGTCTTCCCGCTGCCACCTTTGCCGCCCGCGATTGCCAACATAGCACGGGGTGGTCCCGTGTTCGTACTTGAACCTACGCGAGGGTGAGCGGTGACTGCGAACGACACGAGAGAAACGAGACGCAGCGAAAATCTGTTCGCGTCAGTCGTTACAGCACCCGCCGGCCTCGCCGCCGAAGTCGACGGCGAGTGGTTCGGAGATGGCTTCGTTGACCTTCTCCAGTTCGCCGACCATCTCGGCCTGCGCGAGGAGGTACTCTTTCATCACGGGCATCGAGTGGAGTTCGTCCTGTTTGGCCTGCACCTTCTGGAGGCCTTCCTGGGTCGCCTCGCCCATCTGTCGAGCGACGTTGAACTCTTCGCGCAGTTGGTTGAACTCGGTGATGAGTTCCTGCGCCTCGTCGTCTGCTTCGACCGCGGCCTTCGCCTCCTCGTACGCCTCGTACTTCGGGTGGTCGGCGATGGCCTCGCCCAGTTCACGGCCGAGTTCTTCGAGCCGCGTCGTCTGCGTGCTCATGGTCGCGCCTTAGGAGTCGAGCGCTTTCAACCTGCCGAAGGGGGACGTATGCGAGGGTTCAGGCGTGTGTTTCGACGAACGAGACCACGTCCGCTAGTTCGTCCGGGCCGACACCGTGCGGTGCGTCGTACACCTTCGCCGTGACGAGAGCACCGAGTTCGCGGAGACGGTCGGCAGCGTGTTCCGCCCGCGACGCGGGGATGATGCGGTCCATCGACCCGGCACCGACGAAGACGGGTTTGTCGGCGATTCCCTCGGGTTCGACGTCTGCGTGCGACTCGGCGAGATAGCCGTGCAGCGCCACCACCCACGCGTAGTCGTCGGGGTCCTCCACGAGAAGTGAGAGACTCGTGATAGCACCTTGGCTGAACCCGAGGAGGCCGATTCTGTCGGGGTCGAGGCCGTACTCCTCGATTGCGGCGTCGATGGACGCACGGACGAGTTCGCGCGAGCGCTCGAACTGTTCGGTGTGGGGCTGACTCTGGTGTAGGCCGCCGCCGGAGAGGTCGAGTTCGTACCACGTGTAGCCACCTTGTAACCGGTCGGGAGCGCGGAGACTCACCACGTGGAGATGGTCAGGAAAGTGCTGTGTAAGTTGGAGGAGGTCCTCCTCGTTCGACCCGCGTCCGTGGAGCAATACGACCGCAGGGGCCGCCCCATCGACCGCTTTTGATGGCTCGACGTGGACGTGTTCGAGCGGAATGTCAGTCATGGGCCCCGCTAGGCCGTCGGCGTTCTTGAAACCCCGAGTGACGGCAGGGTAACCGGGTGACAAAACTGGAGGTCGGTCGTCTCACCGACCCGATCCACTCGTCTCGTTCGATTCGGCCGTCTCGTTCGATTCAGCCGTCTCGGTTACTTCTCTCGCCGGCGCACACCGAGTGTCGCACCGCACCCTTTGCACATCCAGAGGTCGTTCTTGTTTCGGCCCGTCATCACACCCCGCCCGTCGACCGTGGTCAGTTCGGGAACCGTCTCGCCCTGTTCGAGGTCGTCGATGCCTCGGATGGGCTTCCCACAGGCCGGACACTCGGTGAGTTCGTGTTCGTCACTCGCTTCGTGAATGTGTTCTTCGTCGTGTGCATTGGTGTCGCTAGACATACTATCCGTACGACGGCAAACAGGTAATGCGCACTGCGGTTTGGTCCACGCGACGCACGAGAGGACGGCGTATCCCGGTTCGCCGTGTGACGTGACCGACCGTCTTCGACAGACACGTCGTATGCGGGTGTGTGACGCCCAATCGTAGGGAAGCGCCGCCGTTATACCTCTTCATCGGTAAGGGGGCGTCAATGAGTCAGGACGCCTCCTCGGAGGGAGACCTTCGGAACACCGGGATGTCGCTCAAGCACGACCGGGAGTGGGACTACGAACTCGAACGAATCATCGACGCTATCGAAGAACGCGACGCCAAGCGCGTCGGTCTGCAGTTCCCCGAAGGCCTGAAGCGTCGTGGCCCGGCAGTCGCCGACGACCTTCGCCAACTCTGCGACGACGACGTGACCTTCATGCTCTCGGGACAACCGTGCTACGGCGCGTGTGACCTCGACACCTACCTCATGCGCCGGACCGACGTGTTCGTCCACTTCGGGCACTCGCCGATGAAGGAGTCGGACAAGATTATCTACGTCCCGCTGTTCTCCAACGTCGACCCGTTCCCCATCGTGGAGGACGCCCTGGACGAAATCGAGGGCGACGAAGTCGGACTCGTCACCACCGCCCAGCACATGAACCGCTTCGACGACATGTGCGATTGGCTCGAAGAACGCGGCTACACCGTCCAGACCCGGAAAGGCGACGACCGACTCACCTACGAAGGGCAGGTTCTCGGGTGCAACTACGCCTCTGCGGACATCCCGGCGGACGACGTGCTCTACGTCGGCGGCGGGAAGTTCCACCCACTCGGCCTCGCGATGGAACACCCCGACAAGAACGTCGTCATCGCCGACCCCGTCAACAACGTGGTCACCATCGCAGACACGCGCAAATTCATGAAACAGCGCTACGCCTCGGTCCACAAGGCGATGGACGCCGAGAAGTGGGGCGTCATCTTCTGCACCAAAATCGGGCAAGGGCGCATGGAAATCGCCGAGAAGATTCTCGAAGACAACCCGAACGCCTACCTCATCACCATGGACGAGGTGACACCGGACCGCCTGCGCAACTTCGACATGGACGCCTTCGTCAACACCGGATGCCCACGCATCACGACCGACGACGGCCCGCGATTCCACAAGCCGATGCTCACCCCGCAAGAGTACCGCATCGCCGTCGGCGACGAACCCCTCGACTCCCTCGAGTTCGACACCTTCCACGGCACGTGGTAAGCCGGTTCGACGCCGTCTCGGTGTAACGGCCGTCGGGCGTCCACTCACGCTTTTGTCTCGAGATTCTCCTCGGTGACGACGTCGATTCCGCGGTGCACGCTCGCCCAGAGAAGTGTCATCCAGAACGACTAAAACGTCGCCGTGTGCACAACGCAGTATGGTCCCCCTCCGAAAGCCCCTCGCCGCGAGTCTCGGACTCGTGTCTCTCCTCGCGTTCGCGGGCGTCACCTCCGCACAGACCGTCGAAACAACACAGCAGTTCTCACCCGTCTTCCGTGGTCTCACGACGTTCTTCGTCGATATCGTCGTCGGTGGAATCCTCGTCGCGGCGCTCCCCGCGTACACCCGTGACTCCATCTCTGAGATACGAGACGACCCCGGCGGGTCGTTCCTCTGGGGCCTCCTCGTCGGCATCGGTGGCCTCGTCGCACTCGTCGTCCTCGCCATCACGATAATCGGCTTGCTCGTCGCTATCCCCGGGTTCGTGGCGTTCTTCGTCGTCGCACTCGTCGGCGGCGCGGTTGCGACGGTGTTCCTCGGGTCTACCGTGACGCGGGTACTCTCTGGGCGGTCACAGTCGCGCCCCTCACTCGGTATCGCGCTCGTCGTCGGTGCGTTCGTCGCCGCGGTGTTGTCTGTCGTGCCCCTCGTCGGTGGTCTCGTCCTGTTCGTCGTGGACACGCTGGGCCTCGGCGTCGTCGGGCGTACCCTCTATCGGTCGTACGCCTGAGGCGGTCGGTCTCTTTTTGACACGCCGGTGCCACGAGTCACCACAACATTCAGGGTACCGGTAGCGAATGACTCAGACAGATGCCGACGACCCACCTCTCCGTCCTCGGACTCGACGTCCAGCGGGTCGTCACCCCGCTCGAAACAGGCGACTTCGACGCCGACCGGGTACGTCTGGTCCGTGACGAGGCCGACCCCGAGCAGGGTCGCGACCCAGACGACTGCGCCGAAGGCGCATCGCGAGCACGTGCTCGCGTCGCACGAACCGTCTCAGAGACGTTCTCGACGCGCCTCGACGCTCCTCTCGACGAAGTACGGCTCCCGTTCGGTGCGTCGTTCGCGACGTTGTACGCGGCGACGACCGACCTCTTGCGAGAGTCCGTCGCCGATGGCGCCGTCGACGTGAACCTCACGAGCGCACCGCCACAGGTTGCCGCCGCGTTCTACGCCGCCAGAACGGCGCTCGTAGACACCAGCGTCGCACCCCACGATGCGATTACGCTCTACGCTATCCCCGCGGACGAACACACCGACCTCGCGGCTATCTCTGACCTTCGTACCATCGTCTCTGAAGTCGAGACGGCGAACGCCGCGTTCGACGAGTTCCGGCGTGTCGCCGACGGCCCCGCGGCAGACGCCGTCGCACAACTCCTCCGAACCGCGCTCTCTGACCTTCGACTCGCGCTTGCCGACGCGAGTGGTGACACGCCGAGAGGACGCGGGAGGAGCGCGACGTACACGCAGCGGACGAAGACGGACTCTCCGTTCGGGTCGATGTCAGCGTACGTCGGTCGAGCGCGCGAACAACTCGCGGACCTCGTAGACGCCGACCAACAGCGCCCGGTACCCGAGGACACGCGCGACCCGAACGCCGTCCTCGACGCCCTCGACGAGTGGCTCGACGCCGAAACCGGCCTCCTCTCACCCGTCGAAGACGACCCGCGCGAACTCCTCGTTCGGTTCCGGGAGAGTTGTGTGGCGCGCTTCGGGAAGTTCGAAGACGACGCCACGATAGCGCTGTTCGACACTATCGACCGCTTCGACGCACAACTCGACGCGTACCTCGACGCGCGGAAGCACCTCTCCGGTGCCTTCAGTCCAGTCTCCGAGGCGACGACTGACCTCTCGGCGGCGGCAGACACGTCGTCTGCGCACCTCGACGAACTCCACGACGACGGCGTCGCTCGAGGTGGGACGCCGATGTCTCTCGATGGCCACTCGCTCTCACCGCTCGGGGACCTCGAAGCAATCGCACTCCACGTGTTGACGACGGGCCCACCGCGTTCACGCCCCCGGACCCGACGAGCGGTGACCGCCGAACTGCGCGAACGAGCAGAACACCACGGTATCGTCGCGGGCGCGCGAGACGAAGATTCGTGGTCCGCGTTCGACACCTTCTGTGTCGACATCGCTCGGAACGCCGAGGAAGGCGACGCCTTCGAAAAGCGCCTCTCGAACGGACTTCGCCCGCGTCTGGAGGTTGCTGTCGAAGCGTTGCTCGCCGACGGATACGTGCAGACGAAACGACGTGAAGCCGGTCGAGACGCGCTCGAACCGAGCGATTCGGCGCGACTCTGGGCGGAGACCACTGACTGGGACGAGTTCCGTGAAACCGTCGTCGACGACGTGCTCCGCGACTGCGTCGAACGCGAACTCGACTGACGCCGACTGGACCCGTAGACGCTTCCGTTTCGACGTACGCGACTACGATTCGCCGTCGACGTCCCCGACTACGCTTCCTCTTCGACGTACGTAACCGCCGCTTCTGGCGTCTTACACGCCTTGAAGCGGTCGAGTGCGCTGAGAGTGTGAGTCCTGATACCGGCGACAGGTCGGTCGTAGACTGCTCCGAATCCAATCTCAGAGAGCGTCCCGCCCGCCCCATCGATGGCGATGACGGCGTCACCGTTCATCACGACGAGTGCGTTTCTCGCGTGCCCGAGGCCGGTGGCGATGCTGACGTCGACGTACTCGTTCGCCTCGTCACGCTCTTCGCCGGGGAGAATTCCGATGGTCGTTCCGCCGGCGTCTTTCGCGCCGCGACAGGTGGCCTCCATGACGCCCCCGAGACCGCCACAGACGACGGTGTGGCCGCGTTGGGCGAGGAGTCGGCCGACGTCTTCGGCGAGCTGGTCCACCGGGTCAGGAACGACGCTCCCGCCGACGACGCTCACGCGCATCGCGCACCTCGGTAGTCTGCGTCGCGAGCAGTTCGGTCTTCGACGTTGCTCGGTCTGTGCATGTAACAGCGCACACTGCCAGCGTCCATAAACGACTGGGCATCGTCACTATATTGCCCGGAAAACGGAGCAGAAGTATCAGAAATCGTCCATTCGGTACGCGTCGTCTTGGAGGGGCGAGACCGGTTCCCAGGAACCGCATGCACGCATCGTTCGGGCCATTGCCGAGAAATCTGCCGTCCGCTTGTGAGAAAATGGCATGACACTCGAAGTGACGAGTGCCAGTACTAAATACCTTCCCGGGAGAGGACCTTATATTTCCATTATTGTTCGGTAGTCTATTGTGGTATACGTTGCCTGGGAGTAGCCATCTCGTCGCTCGTCCGTCGCCCTCGTGGAATCGCCGAGAGCGCAACGCTTAGCCCTCTCGCACAAGGACTCGTCTACATGACGCGAAGTGATTGGAGCGATTGGCTTCCGCGGGCAGTCGAAGCGGCAGACCCGGAGACAGTCGCCATCTGGTACCTCGGTTGTAACGGGTTTGTACTCAAAGGAAGCGAGGGAACGACGGTGTTCATCGACCCGTACGTCGGCATCGGTTCCCCGCCGCGGACGGTTCGGATGGTCCCAATTCCGTTCGACCCCGACGACGTGACCGAGGCAGACGCCGTCCTCGCCACGCACGAACACACGGACCACGTCCACGGACCGAGTCAGGCACCCATCCTCGAAAATACGGGTGCGACGTTCGTCGCCCCCGACGACTCTCTGTCGGTCGCCTACGACGACGAAGCGTGGTTCGACGACTACGACCTCACCGAAGACCAGTTCGAAGAAGTCACCGAGGGCGACACCGTCGAAATCGGCGAGTTCACTGTCCACGTCGAACCCGCGTACGACCCCGACGCGACGCACCCGGTCTCGTACGTCTTCGAACACGAGTCGGGGACGTTCTTCCACGGCGGCGACACCAAACCGTCCGAGGAGTTCACCACTCTCGGCGAGACGTACGATATCGACCTCGGCGTCCTCGCGTTCGGGACGGTCGGCAACATCGCCGACAAGGAGACGGGCGAACCCGTCCGCACGAAGTGGTACAACGACGAGAACCAGATAATCGAGGCTGCGAGCGACCTCGACCTCGACCGACTTCTCCCGTCGCACTGGGACATGTGGAAGGGCATGACCTCCGACCCGAAGGTCCTGCACCACCACGCGAAGAGTTTCACCGCACCGCGGTCCCTCGAACTGGTCGAAATCGGCGACCGAGTCGACCTCTAACCTGACTCGCCCCGTCTGTCAGTACGCACAGACTGTCACCGAACGAAAACCGCCGAATCGGCAGACAGCGCCGGGGGAGGGTTCGATTCCCCGGTTGTTTTATATTGCATGTACGGAAAGTGGCGGCCATGAGCCACGAGCCTGAAGGGGTCATCTCCGTCTCTGACGGTGAGGTCACAGTGGAGAAGACCTTCGCCGCGGACGAGTTCCCAGTCCCTGCGATTAAATTCGTCATCGCCTCGACGCGCGACGAACCGACGCGCGTCCGGGTCATCGACCGAATTCCCGAGTCGTTCACGATGGAGAGCGTCGGGTTCCACCCCGAGTACGACAGCGAGAACTGGACTGCGTACAAGGACCACCGCGTCGAGTACGAGCGAACACTCGACCCGGGCGAAGAAGTGGTCACGGTCTACGGTATCCGTCTCACCGACGGCCACCAGCGGGAGGACTTCCTCGAAGAACCGACCCTCGAACGCATCCCAGTCGACGGGGGTATCCACCCCGAGGATATCGACGACATCCTCGGCGAAGACCGGAGTCAACTCGTGCGCGACGTCCTCGCTGGCAACCGTGACCCAGTCGGTGACGACGGTGCCGACGACGAAACCGAAGCGAGCGCCGGGGTCGACGACGTCCCATCTGACGAGGACCTCGCGGCCGCGTTCGAGAACGTCGACGACGAAATCGAGGGAGACGACACGGTCGTTGAGAGCGCCGTAGACGGTACCGAAGACGAAGTCGATACGGTCGACGCCGATACGGACGAGGCTGACGAGTCCGAAGGGGAAGAAACCGCCGACGAAGCGGCCGTCGCACTCGGTGCGGCCGACGAAGACGACGCCGTCATTCTCGACGACGATGTGGACGAGGACGGCGACGGCGACGCGGGCGACCAACTCGATGCGTCTGTCGACGATGCTGAAATCCTCGGCGACGACGGAGAGGAAGAGGGAACAGAAGAACTCGTCGCGGAATCTACCGAAGACGTCGAAGTCGAGTCCGAACACGAACCTTCGGGTCCGCGAACCCTCGCCGACGACACCTCCGCTGCGGTGACCGAGTACCTGGACGACCCAGAAGAACTGACGAGTGACGACGAGGCCGACACAGTCGACACCGAGGGTGGACTCGTCGCTGCCATCGCCGCGGAAATTCGCGAAGGTGCTGTCGACGACGACGACCTCGCAGTCGTCAGAGAGGCCGTCGAGACCGAGACACGACGAAGCACCGACGTGCGCATCCAGCGCCTCCAGTCGCAGATGGAAGACCTGGCGGCGTACTCCGACGCACTCGCTTCGTTCATCGACGAAGAAGGGACGGGACAGCAACTCGTCGCGGAGTTCCGCGAGGAGATGCAAGACTTCCGCGCAGACATCGACGCACTCGACTCGATGGTCGACGAAGCGGTCGAATCGGCCGACGACACCGCGTCCCGCCTCGACGCCGCCGAGGAGACACTCGCCGCCGTCGACGAACGCAGCGAACGTGCCCAGTCGAAGGTCGAACGTGTCGACGGTCGCCTCGACGCCCACGACGGGCGTCTGGAGGACTTGTCGACCGGACTCGAAGACCACGACAACCGCCTGCACGACCACCACGAACGACTCGAGGACCACGACAGTCGTCTCGACACTGCCTCGCGAAACATCGACGCCGGTGCCGCGCGCCTCGACACCGTCGAAGAGACGCTCGAAGAACGGGCCGAGGAACTCGGTTCGATTCACGGGAACCTCGACGAACTCGCCGGTCGCCTCGACGAGACGGTCGAACGCATCGATGGCGTCGAAAGCGAGACGGAAGCCACCAGTCAGACGGTCTCGAACCTCAACGAGGAGATCGGCGAGATTCGCGAGGACATCGCGTCGCTCGACGGCGACATCGTCGAGACGCGAGACTCGTTGGAATCACGTCTCGAAGACGTGCAGTCGAGCATCGAAGACGCCGCCGCGGAAGACGAAATCATGACGCTGCGCAAGGATATCGAGGACCTGAACGAGAGCGTCGCGGAACTCGACACCTTCCGCGAACGCCTGGCAGGTGCGTTCGGCACCGGGATGGGCGGCGAACCGGAAGACGAATAGCCGACTGCGTCACCATTTTTCGCGCGAGAGACGTTTTCCCGAAGCGCAACCTGTTTAGCGGGCCACCACGACCATCCGATGATGACAGAGACGGTGCGCGTCGCCGTTCCGCGGAAGGGGCGCCCCCTCGAAGCGGTGCTCGAACGGTTCGCCACGACCGACAGCATCGCCGAGGTGGCAGACGAAATCATCTCGACGCTCAGGTTCGAGAAGTCCGTCACGAAAGGCCATACCCATCCGGAACGAGACGTGTACGAACGACTCGCAGACTACAGCGACCTCTCAGACTCGGCGTCTCCCGAGTACTCGCTCTTGCGCGACGACCGAGAGGGCATGCCTCGTCGAATCGTCTTCGACAGCGTCGTCTTCGAAATCGACGGCGTGGACATCCATCTCGTCGGTCGCGAAGAACCGTTCCGCGCCCTCCGGACCCACGAGTTCGGTCTCGGATTCGACAGCGCCGACCTCGTCCTCGAAGAAGTCGTCACACTCCAACCCGACGGCATCGGCAGCATCGAAGACGTGAACGCCCGAATCGACCCGATGGACACCGACGTTCGTGTCGTCTCCGGTCTCGGAGATACGGTCTACCACACGCTGATGGCCGACCCCGAGATTCTCCCACCGGGCTCTGACCTCGACCGGGACTTCGTCGCCGACTACGCGGGTGACCTCTGTATCTCGCCGCGATACGAGCGTCTCGTCGAAGCGGTCCTCGGGACACGGTGTCTCGACGACGTCACGTTCGCGTACCCCGACGAAGGTCCCGAAGAAGAAGCCGCCATCGCAGCGACCGGTCTCGGCGTCTACCTCACGATGACCGGGTCGACTGCGCGTGAACACGGCCTCGTCCTCGGGGAACACCTCTTCCCGAGCGAGACGGTGTTGATGGAGAACGTCGCGGAGACGACAGACGCCGCCGAGACGGTCAAAGACGCCATCGACTCTCCCGAGTTAGAGACCGAACTCCGGGTCTAACCCGCCGTCTCGGGTATCTCTTCACCGCAGGCCATCAGCGTCGAGAGGGTCGTGGCCTGCACTCCACCGTCGTCGTTCAGTGCGACGACTGTCGTACCCTCGTTACAGTCGAAACTCGACGGTTCGATGATGACTGTCTCGGACGCTTCGTTCTCGGCTCGGACGACACGAGCGACGAACTTCCGTTGTTCGGTCAGTGTCACGTCTATTCGCGCATCCGGTTCTACCTGGAACCTGCCACCGAACGCGACTGCGTCTGCGTCGGCTTCGAGACTGAGGTCGACTACGGCGGCCGACGCGGTCGGATTCACCACCGAGAGCGTCCGTGGCTTCGTCTCCCCGTCGGAGAGTGACCTATCCCCAACTGAAACTGACAACGGTGCGTCTGCTGTGACGACCGGCGGTGCACACGCCATCCGTGTGGCTGCACCACTGACCGAGATGTCTCCGTCGTCGGGTGAAAACGCCGTCCACGAGCGATTACAGTCGAAGTTGGCTGGCGTGACGACTTCGGTCGCCGTCGCATCCGTCTCGAGGTCGGTTACAGTCACGTCGTAGTCTGCGGGGAGTCTGAGTGAGACCGATACCTCGGCGTTCGGGTGCACTTCGTACGTCTCACGGTGTCCAGCCCCGAGAGCAGGCGATACGCTGACTCGAACGGTCCACGGTCCGGATTCGGTGGTGGTCAGGCGGACGTGGTGTGGTTTCATCGCCCCGTCGTCGGGTGTGGGAGCGTCGCCGACGACGGTCGTGAGTCGCTCGCCCGACTCGACGACGACTGCGTCGACTGGTTCGGGTGTTGGGTCCGGCGTCGGGTCGGGGGTTGGGTCGTCCCCGCCCGTTCCGTCGTTTGCGCTTGCGGTACAGCCAGCGAGTGCCGCCGCGAGACCGGTACCGGTCGCGGCGAGGAAGGCTCGTCGTTGCACACACTCCCCGACGGAGGGGGAGACCTTCCCCCTATGTGTGACTCAAAGACGCCTTTGAGTCCACACGGTAGCGAGGCTCACGGCGAGAGTCAGGAGTATGCCCACCCCGAGGACGATGGCTCCCGGTCCGTCGACGTACCCTGCGAAGAACGCAGGCGAGAAGACGTCTGGAGTCCCGGGCGTCCGCAGCACGTTCGGACGCGGTCGTTGATTCGTCCAGACGACCTGTACTAGTACGCTCGCGACTACCGAGAGACCGACGCCGGTGACGAGGTTTCTCAGGCCGGTGGAGAGGTGTTCTGGTCGCTCCGCACCCGCGAAGAGAACGACGGTGGAGTTCGTCGGACCGTACACGGCCATCTCTCGGCCCTGCGCGGAGACCCAAGTCGTCACGGGTTCGACTAACTGGGCGTCGACCAATCGGTCGAGGTGGTAGCTGACGGTCTGAACGGTCGTGTCGAGCACGTCGGCCAACTCGGATGCCGGACGAGGGTCGTCGTAGACTTCTGTGAGGAGCGACCGGGCGGTCGACGACGACAGTGCCGCGAGAACGTCGTCTGCTGCGGGGTCGTCCAGTGAGAGGAGGAGCGGGGCTATCTCTCGGTCGCCAAGCGATTCGGCAGCGGGTTTCAGCGGTAACAGCGAACTCACGTCTCACCCGAGAGAGTCGGTCGAAGGCTAAAGAAGCATCTAAGAGTCAAACGACCGTTTGAGCCACCCTCTCTCGAACCTATCTAATCGTCACGATTCACTGGCGCCCCACGACCACACAACCTCGGAGGATGGAAGTGTTGCGTGCCTTCTATTCAAGCACAACAACGGAGAAATAGGCGCAGTCTACCGGTTTTGATTCCATATCACTCAGAAAAACTTTCCACGCTTTCTCACCGTGACGAACTCGGAAATCACGAGACGAGGGCCTAATCAAACACAAACCATGTGAAAATAAGACACGCAACAGAACCCAAACTCCGAAACTGTGACGACCACCTGAAGCCGATTAGATATAGCGACATACGCTTCATAAGTCGTGTCACAGACACTCGATTCGAGACTCAGAGCAGTGAATAAATATTCGATTCGTACGTCTCACGAACTCTATCACCCCAATTGTGGGTGTAGGTGTCGATGATGTCGCCGGCGACGTCGCCACGGAGGTACTTGACGATACCGCGGTCACCGGTCCTGTCGCGGAGGTGGGTGGTGAAGAAGTGCCTGAAGTAATGCGGTGTCACGTTCTCTTCGCGGTCTCCACCCCTGCGGTACCACCCTGCATCGGCGGCGTGCGAGGTGACGATGTGGTGGACCGCATCGGGTGTCAGGCGTGTGCCCCACCCCGACGACGTCCCCACGAACAGCGGTTCTGCGGGTGATTCGGTGTCCGGCCGAATCGCAAGCCAGCGCAAGAGCACCGTCTCTACCTCGTCGTCGACGGGGACGACTGTCGAGCGTTTTCGCTTGTTCGAGGCGGTACGAGTCTCGCCATTCGTGGCCATCCCGACGCTCGGTTCGGACGAGACGTACACTGACGGTCCTCGCCCATCGAGCGCTGCGCGGGTCGAGACACCGTCTACTGGTGTGTCGACAGAGAGTGATAGGTCACGTAGGTCGAGGTTGCACAGTTCACCGACACGCATCCCGGTCTTGAGCAGGGTGACGACGAGTGCGTGTTCCAGTGGATGGCGGATGTCGCGGACGAACTCCCGCATTTGTGAGACGGAAACCTCTCTCCGGGCGGGGTTCGAGTCGATCTTTTCGTCCATCTCTTCCATCACGAGGCCCATCGGGTTGGAGTCGAACACACCGACCTGGGCCATGTAGGCGTAGAATCGGTGGAGGTAGGAGGCATAGGTCGCCACGGTACTGGGTGCGACTGCCCGGTTTCGCAATGTGTGAATCCACGCCATACAGTCGCGGTGACTGGCGTCGTCGACAGATTTCGCGGTTCCAGTGGGGTTTCGAGAGGGGTCACCGAGGAACGACTCGAACTCGCGGAGGACACGTTCGTAGGCACCACGAGTTCTGTCTGTCTTCCCGTGGTAGGTCATATCCTGGAGGAAATACCCGACTGGGTCCTCCACGTCTGCCGGTCGTTCAGCGGCCATCGTCCTCCGCTAAGGTGTACCCGCCATGTCGCCCACTGTACACGACTCTCCCGTCTGCCTGGAGGTCCTGAAGCGTCGATTCGAGGCGGTCTTCGATGTCGTCTGTGAGCGCCGAGACGAGGTCGTCCCACGAGAGGTGTGATTCGGTCGCGAGTGCCTCGACGATACGGGCCGTGAGTCCACTGTTGTTTTCACTCGAACTATCTTGATTTGAACTCCCGTTCTGGAGGGCCGTCTTCTCCCCTTCTACCCCAGGGGTCACGCCCGTCTCATCGCCCCTCGAAGGGACCTCGAAATCTGCCCGACCAGCCTGTACCATCGTCCTGACAAATTCACTCTGACTCATGTCGAGTCGGTCGGCGTGGTCCTTCCAAATCTCCTTCTGGTGGGTGGGGACGTAGGTCTGGACTGTCGCCCGGTCGTCCTCGTCGCTCATACCGGGTCGACTCGGGGGCCGATATTCAATCTACCGGCACTGTACAGAATAAGAGACCTTATCTGAAATTGTACTAGTGGATTTTTGGCCAAAATAGGGTGTTATCCTGATTTGTGCATCCCTCAAATTAGCAATTTGCATGTAGTATTCAGGATATCCACATACTCTCGACACTGCCGATTTTGCCCGTTTCGAGCGAATCTGAGAATGGTGTCTCAATCCGTTCTAGTAGTGACGACAGAATACCTGCACGACCATCTCAATTTTAGAAGGCTCCCCGATAATTGGATGGCTATGTTGGTGGTGTTTACCTTGGAGTTAGATTGTGGTGTTGCCGTTCCAGCGGGTTCGTTATTTCTTGTATATATTCTCTGAATTATTATGGTTATCAAGTTCACCGCTCGCTATCTGTGGCTTTTATTCGGGAGTGAGTAGTCCGCAACGACCACTAATAATTTCTCAATTAGACTGTGTCGTATTAGTATATCATAACTGTGGAATTTTTGTCCGAATTACTCTCTTTTATCGTTCGAGATAGTCGGTGGAATTTACTCGAAAATACCAGAGGATTTCCGGAGCGAATTAACACGAATATCTCGTCGAACATATTTTGAAATAAATAGTCGAGTTCTGACTCAGATAGAGTAGATTTCCACGAGGCGGTGTTGTACATACCACACACGAAACTCGCTGAAAATCTGTCTTTGTTCGGGAGTCGACAGCGGGAAAATCAGTGAAGGAACACCCGGATGTGGTGCCCGACTTGACCGCTGTAGGTGTGGGCAGAGTGGCGTCGGTGGTGCGGGACGTAGCATTTCCCCGTAGAGGGCAAGATGTCGCTCAGCGCCCGCCTGTGCCGTTTCAGTGCGTCTCCTCTCCGGGTGACCGCATCATCGACTATCGACTTCGGGGGGCACCTCGAACAGACAGACAGGCCCGCTAATTCGGGTGGTGAACGGGCACTGCACACTCCTTCACCAACGCGACACCCGTCCAGCGTGTGTTGGTCTCGCGGTGGGCTGTGAGAGTTCACTTGGCACTCGCACGCTGCTGCGGAACCAACGGGTCATCTCGACCACCACAGACGCACTCTCGCCTCGTCTCGGCGAGAAATCGTACCGTCTACGAGTGAACTGAGAATTTCCCGCGATTTCAGGTGTACGCAGTGGTCTCTCGAGGACAGCGCTGTTCGACGATAAACTCGTATATTCTATGTCGCTATACACAATCCTGAATTCGGGCTTCCCGCCGAGATGTGAATTCAGAGCGACTCGGTCGGAAAGAGGATTCTCCTAGTGTTCCCCAGTGCTACACCTCGACTCGCTGTATCAAGTCCGCCGCGTCGTTCGCGGGACTGTTCACTCTGGTCGAAACCGGGTATGCCGTCAACCCGTCGTCTGGATACGGGTCGAGAAGCGTCGCTGCCTCGTCGGCGTCGCCGTGAAGCCACGTCTCTTCTTCGTCGGGAGCGAGGACGACGGCCATCCGGTGGTGTAACTCCGAGATGAGGTCGTTCGGTTCGGTCGTGACGATGGTGAACGTCTCCAGCGGTTCCTGCTCACGAGAGGGGCCACCGCTCCCGAAGTCACCGAGTCCTGTCTGTTTCGTCGACGGCATCCATCGCTCCCAGAGGCCGGCCATGGCGAACGGTCGGTCGTCTTCGAAGGCGACGCGATACGGTTGTTTGCCCCCACTCCCGGTCTTCGTCCACTCGTAGAACCCGTCTGCGGGGACGAGACACCGGCGTGACTCGTAGGCATCTGCGAAACTACGCTTCTCGCTGACCGTCTCGCCGCGGGCGTTGATGCGGTCGTTTCCGACTTTCGGACCGTCGGCCCACGACGGGACGAGACCCCACTTCATGAACCGAAACTCGTCGGGAGCCTCGTTCGTGACGACCGGCAGTTCTTGTCCGGGTGCGCAGTTGTACCGCGGTTCCAACGGCCGTGTCGGTTCCGCACCGAACCGCTCTCGGAGGTCTTCTGGAGGGGTAAACAGCGTGTAGCGACCACACATACCTTCGACGTAGGCACGGTGTGGGTAAAACGCCCGCGGCGACCAGACGACGACGCATTTAGGTCGCCGCACTCCCCGGTACGGTATATGCGAATCGAGAACAGTTTCATCCCCGTCCGTGGCGTGGGCGAACGGACGGAACGCAATCTCTGGCAATCCGGGGTCACACACTGGGACGAGTTCGACCCGGGACTCGTCGGCGGCAAGACGGCCGACCGAATCGAGTCGTACATCGCGGAGGCGACAGCGCACCTCGACGACGGAAACTCCCACTTCTTCGACGACTGCTTCCCGTCTGGTGAGCGGTGGCGACTCTACGAGAACTTCCGCGACGAGACGTGCTTCTTCGACATCGAGACGACGGGTCTGTCACCCGAACGAGACGACGTGACCACCGTCTCGTTCTACCACGGCGGCGAGACGACGACGCTCGTCCGCGGCGACACCTTGACTGCCGATACTCTCGCCGAACAGTTCTCCGACGCCAAACTCATCGCCACGTTCAACGGCGCGCGATTCGACGTCCCCTTCCTCGAAACGTCGTTCGACGTCGATATCGACGTTCCACACGTCGACTTGATGTATCCGTGCCGGACACTCGACCTGACCGGGGGCCTGAAACAAATCGAGAAAGACGTCGGTATCGAGCGTGACCGCCCGGATATCTCGGGCCGCGACGCGGTTCGACTGTGGCGCGAGTACGAACGCGGTGACGACTCGTCGCTCGAGACACTCGTCTCGTACAATCGCGAGGACACCGTCAATCTCGAGCGTCTCATGGAGACGGTCACTGACCGACTTCACACGCGCGCCTGCGAGGGTCTGGACACGACGTTCGTCTGAGGTGTCTCCGTGTCGGTGCGGCGTTCGTGGCCGATTCCTCTCGTCGCAGAATCACACCCCTTTTTGCTCCCCCGTACCCACCCGGCGCACATGACCGAGGACCCCGAGGCCGAGGACGCCGGCACGGACCCCGACGTAGAGGCGGACGAATCCGCCGACGACG
>NZ_LOPV01000019.1 GCF_001469865.1 Haloferax profundi | reverse complement strand
GGTGGCATGGACGACGACGAGAACGGGAACGGCTATGACGACGAAACCGTCCCGCACGTCGAACTCGAACTGTACGAACTCTCTGTCCGCGTCAGCGGGCAATCGACGGACGAACTCGAAGACGTGGAGTCGTCTGCGACTCGTCTCATGAACTTCCTCATCGACCAGGCGAAGCAACTCGAAGACGAACCCGACACGCGCGGACTGAGCTAACTTCGCCGCTCTGTTTTTGGCGAACCTAAAAACTCAAGTCGGAGCGTCGGCAATCCCGCCTAATGAGCGCGTACACGTTCGACGACGTAGCCGTCGTGATGGGGACGTACAACGAAGAGCAAGCTATCGGGTCGGTTCTGGCCGACATCGACCGCATCACCGACGGACGGGCAGAAGTCGTCTGCGTCGACGGGTCTGACGACCGAACCCCACAAATCGCGCGGAAGATGGGCGCCCGCGTCATCGAGCAGGAACCGCAGGGATACGGCGTCGCGGTGGAGGCAGCGGTTCTCGCCCCTGACCGCCCCGTCGTCGTCACCACCGACTGCGACGACACCTACCCGATGGAGTACCTCCCGAAGTTCCTCGACCTGATAAACGACGGGTACGACGTGGTCTCAGGTGACCGAATCTCGATGGGTGCCGAGACGATGCCGCGACTCAACCGCCTCGGAAACGTCGCGTTCGCCCGCCTCGCGAGTTTCCTCATGGGTGCGACGGTCCACGATACGACGACCGGAATGCGGGCGTACCGACGCGAGATACTCCACGACATCGATTGGACGGAGAACACTGGCCTCTCCGCAGAATTGCTCATTCGCCCCGCGATGCGGGGGTACAAGATTGCCGAAGTGCCCATCCCGTACCGCGAACGCGCCGGTGAGACCAAACTCGACCCCTTCGCCGGCGGCGCGGCAATCGCGAAGTCTATCGTGAAAGTCGCGCTCGAAGAACGGTTCCGGTTCTAAGCCACCGAGAGTTCGTTTCTCTCTCGGCCGGTCGTGCGGGCTGTCACCAGACCGCACGTCGTTCTTACGTGATTCGAACGAACGTGGAGTATGAACCGTCGTCGTTTCCTCGCCACACTCGGATTCACGTCTGCACTCGCGGGATGTCTCGGGAACGACCCACCAGTCGCAGACGACGCGAACGCGGGTGGGGCCGACAGCGCTGCCGGCGGCACCGAAACCCCTCGTGCCGGACCGTTCGACCTCCCAATCCCGGAAGACGAACTCCGTCGGGGTGCCCCGAAAGACGCGATTCCGGCCATCACGGCCCCAGTCTACTCCGACGACTGGTCCGGATTCGACGAGGTGAGCGTCGAACTCGACGACTCTTTCGAGGTGGTCGGCGTCGAACTCGACGGCATCGTCCGTGCCTACCCACTCGCTATCCTGAACTGGCACGAAATCGTCAACGACACGTTCGATGGTCGCCCTGTCGTCGTGACCTACTGCCCTCTCTGTGGGAGTGCCGTCGTCGCGGACCGACTCGTGCAGGGCGAACCCACCTACTTCGGCGTGTCGGGGTTCCTCTGGATGTCCGACCTCGTGATGTACGACGACCGGACGAACTCACTGTGGAGTCAGGTGCTCGCCACGGCGATTCGAGGTGAACTGACCGGTGACACGCTTTCGCTCCTCCCGGCCACTATCTCGACGTGGGGCGAGTGGAAGGCGTCGCACCCCGATACCGACGTGCTGGTCCCACCGCCCGTCTCCGGGACGATTCGTGGCCGGCAGACCCGCCGCTACGAGGTGAATCCGTACACGAGTTACCAGCAATCCAGTTCGATAGGCATCGGCTTCAACGACGACGTCGACGAACGGATGCACCCCAAGACGTCGGTCATCGGCGTCACCGCAGGGGGCGTCGCGCGTGCGTATCCATTCGACCCCGTCTCGAACGCAGGTGTCGTCAACGACCGGGTTGCCGACCTTCCAGTCGTCGTCTCCGCCACGACAGACGGCACGCTGGTCGCCTACGTCCGCCGCGTCGATGGCACGGTTCTCGAATTCGAGCGTGATGGCGACGTCCTCGTCGGCGGAGGGTCGCGGTGGGATATCGTCACTGGGCGCGCACTCGACGGCCCGCACGAGGGGACGGCCCTGACCCGCGCTAACGACCGCTCGCCGATGTTCTGGTTCGCGTGGGCCGACTTCAACCCCGGAACCGAGATTTACGGGGCGTAACCCAGACGACCGATAGCCTCTTCGATGGGTGTAACTGTGTGACAAGAGACTTATACTCGCACCTAGCACCTCTGTGCTACCGTGTCCCCTCGTACCCGCGTCGTCGTCGCGTTCGTCCTCCTCCTCGGCACACTCGGCACAGCAGCGTCCTACGGATTTGCGTACGATTCCCGTCTCGGTCAACACGCCGTCAGTGTCGGCTTCGACCCAGTCTCCGGTGACGTCCCTGATGCTGCTGACGTCACGCCCGTCGAGAATCTCCCGTCTGAAGCGGCCGACGTGGTTCGAACCGGCGTCGAAGATGGATACGTCACCGTCTACAGAGACGACAGCGACGACCTGACGGACGCACTCGAATCGCTCTCGGGATACGTCCGCGTCGAGGGCGAGGTGTATCAGGTGCTCCAGGTTGCCGACGAGAACATGACGCTCTTCGGCCCACTCCTCACGCTGACCGCGATGTTCCTCTCGATGGGACTCCTCGGATTCGGCGTGGCCGCCCTCCGAACTGGTGGGTTCAGACCGCTCTCTGTCACGGCATCGCTGTCGATTCCGGGCGTCGCACTCGCAGTCGACGTTGCTGCCACTGTCGCCGACTCGGTAGTGACGTTCTCGGGCGGTGCGGACCTCCCAGTCGTCCCCGCAGCGACTGGCCTCGCAGTCGTCGGCGTCGCGGCCCGGAAACGCGACTGGCGACTCGCACTCGGTGGGTTCGTCGTCGTGATGGCCGTCACCTCCTTCGCCAGCCGACTCGGTGGCACCTCACTTGGCCCTCTCGGGACGCTTCTTCCCGGTATTCCGCTGTTCGTCCTCGGGTACGTCGCCGGCGGTGGTCACACTCCTGTCGACCGGTCCGAGACTGCGGTTCGCAGAGAAGAAGCGGCGTGAGAGAGACGACTACGCCGAGTTGAGGATGTCGCGGACGCGACGCGGTTCGCCACCGAGAGACGGGTTCTTCTCGACGATTTTTAGCACCTCGTGGTCTGTCACGTCGGGGTAGGACTTTCCAATTGCCTCCTCGATGAGTTCCTTTTCGAGACGGAACTCCGTGCCTTCGTAGACCACGTCTACGCCATCGTCGTCGAAGGAGAGAATCGTCATATCTGGCATTGCTCTCTGCACGTATTTAAACGCACGCTCACGAGCTCGCGAACCGAAGGACGGCGAAACGTCAGACGTGTGTCTTGCGGACCGTTTATTATGGACCGCGTGTTGGGTCGGGACGTGTCATTGGGGACGGACCCACTCGAAGCGCTCGAAATACCCGACGAGACGACGGTCGAAGAACACGACCTCGTGACCGACGGCGACGTCGTCGTCGGTGGGCAGAGTACTATCGAGTTCGGAGTCCGAGGCCGAAACGTGTTGGCCGGCGAACGCGTCACGTTCGGCGGCGATATCGAGGCAGAAGGTGACTGCCGACTCGACTTGTTGAACGACGTGGCCGGAAACGTCCTCGTCGGCGAAGACGCGTACCTCGGCGAACGCGTCCACATCGGGGGCCGACTCATGGTCTCGGGTGACCTCGACATCGGCGACGACGTGGACATCGAAGAGGGGTTCGAGGCGAACGGTTGGATCGTCATCCGCAACCCGGTCCCCACGCTCGTGTTTTACTTCATCGTCCTCTCGCAACTGCTTCGACTCGGTGAAGACGAGGCAGCAGACGAACTCGCCGAGACGCTGCAAGGCGAATCGACGAACGACCCGCTCGTGATTCCCCGGAACGCCACCGTCTCGGACGACGCGTGGCGTGTCTCGACGCCGGCGGAAATCGGGTCGTCGTGCCGTATCCACGGGAACATCCGTGCAAAGTCGATCGAACTCGGTGAGGACAACAACGTCTTCGGGAGTCTCCGCGCCCGCAACGACATCGTCGTCGGGTCGGGAACCCGAATCCACGGCGACGTGACGACCCGAAACGGCGAGGTCATCGTCGAAGAAGGGGCACGTGTCCTCGGCGACGTCTCCTGCAAGGACCTCTTGCTCGAAGAGGGTGCCCTCGTCGATGGGACGATGCGGGCCCGTGGCGAGATGCGTATCCATCGCGACAATCTCGCACGCGACATCGAGTGAGTCGGGCCTGACAGATTCGGCCACCTGCCCGATAAGAACAAATCGCTGTTTGTGTCTACCCAACGATTAACCCACGACAGAGAGAGTGTCGTCTATGGACAAACGACTGAAACTTCTCGCCGTCGCCCTCCTCGTCGTCCTCGCCGGGTGTACCGGTGGGAGCGCGGGTGGCGGCGGTGATGCCGCTAGCGGTGAGAGCGTGACGCTCTCTGCCGACGCGACTGGCGGTGCGGAAGTCGAGCAAGCAGACGGTGGGAGCGACGACGTACTGCAAGTCCAACAGCGCGCAGTCATCAAAAACGGCTACGTCAGGCTGACCGTCGACGAGTTCAACACCTCTCGCGCCGCCGTCGAGTCGACGGCCGAGTCCTACGGCGGGTTCGTCAGCGACTCGAACGAACGCGTCAACCGTCGAAGCGGCGGGACGTACCGCTCTGGCGAACTCGTAGTTCGCGTCCCTTCGGACAACTTCTCGGCGTTCATCGAGGAGACGAAGACGCTCGGCGAAGTCGAGCGAGTGGAGACGAATTCGGAAGACGTGACCGACCAGTTGGTCGACATCGAAGCGCGTCTGAGCAATCTCCGGGCACAGCGTGACCGCCTCCGGACGCTCTACGAGCAAGCGAACACGACGGACGACGTTCTCGCCGTCGAGCGTCGTCTCACCGAGGTGCAGACCGAAATCGAGCGACTCGAAGCACGGCAGGCGTCGCTCGAAAACCGCGTGGCCCTCTCGACGGTTCGTATCTCCCTCTCTGAGGAACCGCCCGGTCCGGCCCAGTGGTACGATACGCCGGTCTTACAGGCGTTCTCCGAATCGGTCAACGGCGCGTTCGTGGCCCTCCGCGCAGTCGTCGTCGCGTTCGCGTACGCCCTGCCGTACATCGTTGTCTTCGGTGGCCTCTTGGCACTCTTCGGGGGCGGTGTGGTCGTCGCTGGGCGGGCGGCGTACAGGCGGTTGACCTAACTTTCCTGTCGGCCGGTTCCCGGTCTCCGTTTCCTCATTCACTCACGGCGAGCGTTTTTCCGCCTCCGCGACGTTCGTCAACGCATGCTCTCACTCGCACTCGCCGGAAAACCGAACGCCGGCAAGTCGACGTTCTACACTGCTTCGACGCTCGCGGAGGTGGACGTGGCTAACTATCCCTTTACGACTATCGACGCCAATCGGGGTGTCACGCACGCACGAACACGATGCCCCTGTGTAGACCGTGACGAACGCTGCGGTAACTGCGAAGACGGGATTCGGTACGTTCCGGTCGAACTCGTGGACGTTGCTGGTCTCGTTCCCGGTGCTCACGAGGGGCGTGGCCTCGGGAACCAGTTCCTCGACGAACTCACGAACGCCGACGTCATCGTCAACGTCGTCGACGCCTCCGGCGGGACGAACGCCGAGGGTGAACCCGTCGAAGTCGGGACGTTCGACCCCGTCGAAGAAGTCGATTTCATCGAAGAAGAACTCGAACAGTGGTTGGCAGGTATCGTCCACCGAAACTGGGAATCTGTCGTTCGGAAGTCTCGGTCTCCGGATTTCGACCTCGACGACGCCCTCACAGACCTCCTGACTGGCGTTGGTGCGACCGAACACGATATCGCCGTCGTCCTGCGCGAACTCGACTACTCACCGAATCCACGCCAATGGACCGACGAGGACCGAATCACGCTCGCGCGCGCGATTCGACGCCGGACGAAACCCATCGTCCTCGTCGCCAACAAGGTCGACATCGCCCCCGAGGAGAACCTCGAACGACTCGCAGAGACCGGCAAGCCCGTGATTCCAGCGACGGCCGACGGCGAACTCGCTCTTCGACGGGCGCGCGAGGCGGGTCTCATCGACTACCACCCCGGTGACGACGACTTCGAACTCGTCGGCGACGTGAGTGGACCACAGGAGAAGGGTCTCGAACGAATCCGTGACCTGATGGCCGAACACGGTGGAACCGGGACCCAGACTGCCATCGACACCGCCGTCTACGACGTACTCGACCACATCACGGTCTACCCGGTCCAAAACGAGTCCAAGTGGACCGACGGGACGGGCAACGTTCTCCCAGACGCCTTCCTCCTCCCGCGTGGGTCGACACCCCGTGACCTCGCGTACGCGGTTCACTCGGATATCGGCGAAGGATACCTCCACGCCGTCGACGCGCGGTCGAAACGCCGTATCGCAGAAGACCACGAACTGAGCGAAGGCGACGTCATCAAAATCGTCTCGACTGCCAAATAACTGGCAACGAGCTGTCTTTTATTCGATTCGTGTCGGTTCGTATCGGTCAGGTCTGCGTCTGCACAGCGACGTATAAACCATATTTTGCTATATAGAATCACTCATCTCGACGTGGTCGATTGTGGGCTGAATGTGCCTCGAAATGCCGTGTGTACGTGCTCTCCCGGTCGAATCACGCGCTCCCCTCGGAATCGTTCCAAAACTCGTGAGAAGTGTTGACGGTGCTCAAACACGTATCTCTCGTATGGTGTGTCTCAGCAACGGACAGTCTGGGTGGTTCCGATGACCGAGACGCTCAGACTCGGGTTTACCGGCGACGTGATGCTGGGTCGACTCGTGAACCAGCGACAAGAGCACCGGCCTTCGCACGCGGTGTGGGGGTCGATGCGAGAGCGACTCGGTTCACTCGAGGGCCTCTTCGTCAACCTCGAGTGTTGCCTCTCGACGCGAGGCAGGCAGTGGACGCTCACACACCACCCGTTCCACTTCCGCGCCGACCCGGACTGGGCAGTACCGGCGTTGCAGGACGTCGGCGTCACGTGGGCGACACTGGCGAACAATCACGTCCTCGACTACGGCGACGACGCACTCGAAGACACGTTTTCGGCCCTCGAAGGAGGCGGCATCCCGTACACTGGCGCGGGTCGAACCGAGAACCGTGCGTGGGAACCGACTCACGTCACTGTCGACGGACTCGACGTTTCGCTCGTCGCCTTCACCGACAACACACCCGAGTTCGCCGCCGACGGCGACTCACCGGGGACGGCGTACGTCGATATCGACCCGAACGACGAGGGGAGTCTCGAACGGGTCGGAACCGTGCTCGAACGCGCCCGAGAGGACGACCCTGACCTGCTCGTCGCGTCGATGCACTGGGGTCCGAATATGCGCGAGTACCCACCGGAGTCGTTCCGCGCGTTCGCACACTGGGCAGTCGACTCGGGCGTCGATATCGTCCACGGCCACAGCGCACACGTCTTTCAGGGAGTCGAAGTGTACGACGGGTCGCTGATTCTCTACGACACTGGCGACTTCGTCGACGACTACGCCGTCGACCCAGTCCTTCGAAACGACCGGAGTTTCCTCTTCGAAGTCGAGGTGTCGCCGACGGGGCGTCTCTTCGACCTTCGGATGATTCCGACCGAAATCGCCGAGTGTGCCGTCTATCGGGCCTTCCCGGCAGTCGCAGAGTGGTGTCGAGACACGATGCGGCGTCGGTCTGCCGACTTCGGGACACAGTTCGACGTCGACGACGAGTGCCTCGTCGTCCACGTCGACGGGCAGTAGTTGGGTCGGACACTGAGTGGGTGAGAACGGGACTTCGACCCACCGAAACGGCGGGAACGCTGATACCGGTGGTTCGCGTAGTACCGTGCATGGCAACTCGCTCACAGGTCGCCGCACAGACACGACTCTCCATGTCTGAGTCCCGAGTCCTCCTCGGTGTCGGACTCGCTATCGCCCTCGTTGCAGGCCTCGTCTTCCGTATCGTCGGCCAACTCGTCTTAGACCCGGAAAATCCGCTCGTCGTGGTGGCCGTCTTCGTTCTGACTGTCCCGTTGATGTGGGCACTTGCCGTCGCTATCTTTCGGTGGCGTGGTCTCTCTGGCGTCGAAAAACGCGAGGCTGCGGTTCTCCTCGTCGTTCCGGGGATGCTCGTCGACGCGTTCTCGACGGCGCTGTTTTCCGTCGTCTATCCGAACATGAGTCTCGCTGCCGCAGGTCTGTTCGGGGGTCTCTTGCTCTTGGCGTACGCGACGGTTCTCGTCGCCGGGTTCCTCTCTCGATGAGGCGACCCGTGTGGCTTGTCTTCAACACCCATAGCACTGCGGAACGGGAAACATGTTTTACCCCCGCGTTGACGGAGTGGTATGGGTCACCGCCTTGACGAGATAGACAGGCTCATTCTCCACGCCTTGATGGCCGACGCACGGGGTACCTCTGCGCCCATGATTGCCGACGAGGTGAGCGTCTCTCCGGGGACGATTCGCAACCGTATCCGCCAACTCGAAGACGCTGGTGTCCTCACTGGATACCACGCCAACGTCGACTTCGAACAGACCGGCCACCGATTCACCAACCTCTTCGTGTGTACCGCACCGGTCCCGGAGCGTGAGCGTCTCTCCACACTCGTCCGCGAGATATCTGGCGTCGTCAACGTCCGCGAACTCCTCTCTGGCCGGGGCAATATCCACGTGCTCGCCGTCGGCGAAGACATGAACGACGTGACACGAATCGGCCGAGAACTGTCGAATCTCGGCCTCGAAATCGAAGACGAGAACCTCGTCCGCCGGGAGTCGTTCGAACCCTACAGTCCATTCGGCCCGAACGAACGGCCCGGATTCGGCGCGCTAGCCGACGTCGTGAGTCTCGCCGGCGGGTCCGAAGTGGTCGAACTCGTCGTCGCCGAAGACGCCCCAATCGTCGGGAGGTCGCTCGGTGAAGTCGGTGACGACGACTTGCTCGACGACGACGTACTCGTCGTCTCTATCGAACGCGACGACGACGTCCTCACGCCTCGCGGTGAGACGACCATCGAACCGGACGACGTGGTCACCTTGCTCTCCCGTCGTGGCGTCAGTGAGCGCACGATTCAACTCTTCTCCTCGCTCGACGACGCCGACCCGGCCGAGAACTGACTTCTCGGTGGACTCTGTCTGACGGGTGTCGGGTATCCGGTCTGCGACCCCGACCGAGCGTTGTGTAAAAATCGACCCCGAGATATCGACACCTCGGCGAAGGCTGGTGTTCAGTCAGACGACGACCCGAACGCTATCGGGACGCTCACGTCTGCCTGCTCCGAGAGGTAGTACGCGGCTACGAAGAGGCCGACGACACCTGCTGCGAGGAGCGGAATTGCACTGACGCCGTACCCACTCCCGAGGAAGAGAACCGTCGCGATTGCACCGGAGAGGACGGCGTACGGAATCTGCGTGTTCACGTGGTCGACGTGGTCCGACCCCGCGAACATC
>NZ_LOPV01000018.1 GCF_001469865.1 Haloferax profundi | reverse complement strand
GACAGGACCGTCGTGTCGCTGATGGGCGAACAGTGGTCACCGAACAGCGACCCGGTGAGGATGGCACCGATTGCGCCCGGTAGTGGCGCACCGAGGTTGAACGCCAGCGGAACGGCGACGGGGAACATGATACCCATCGTCCCCCAGGACGTCCCGATGGAGAACGAGATAATCGCCGCAGCGAGGAACACGACTGCCGGCAGGAGTTCCGGCGTGATGATTCCCTCTGCGACACTGACGACGTACGGGCCGACGCCGAGGGCCTCACTGACCGACCCGATGGTCCACGCCAGCGAGAGGACGGCGACGGGGAACATGACCATCTTGAACCCCTCGAAGATAGCGTCGCTCACTGCTTCGAGTTCGACGCGGGCGTGCCCGACGAGGATGGCGAGCAACAGCGCGCACGCCGAGAAGACGCCCCAGAGGATGGAGTCGGCGGTTGCCGCCCCTTTCAGCGCTTCCACGGGTACCTTCGTCGGCCACCCACCCGAGTAGAGCAGTCCGAATCCGGTGACGGCGACTAGCGCGACGATGGGTGCGGCGAAGTACCACCAGCGCGAGTCGACGTAGTCTGGGGTCTCGATGTCTTCTTCGCGCGTCTCGATGAGTGGGTCGGCGTCGTCACCGAGGACTTTCCCCTCTTCTTTCGCGCGGCGTTCGGCGCGCTTCATCGGGCCGAAGTTCCACCCCATCCCGACGAGGATGAAGACGAGCACCACCGCCAGCAGACTGTAGAAGCGGAAGGGGATGCTCTGGAGGAACACGACGAACGCGCTCTGGTCGATACCGAGCGCGGTGAACTGTTCTTTGATGAGTCCGACTTCGAATCCGACCCACGTCGAGACGACGGCGACGCTCACCACCGGCGAGGTGGTGGAGTCGAGGAGGTACGCGAGTTTCTCTCGACTGATGTCGAACTTGTCGGTAATCGGCCGCATGACTGACCCGGTAATCATCGTACTCGCGTACGAGTCGACGAAGATGAGCATCCCGAGGACGCTCGTCCCGAGTTCTGCCTGTTTGCGCGTCTCGATTCGTGAGATGATGCGCTGTGCGAGTGCGTTCATCCCGCCCGAGAGGAAAATCATCCCGAGCATCGCCCCCGAGAGGAACGTGAACAACAGCAGTTTGCTGTTGAACGAGGCGGTGACGTTGTCGATGACCAACTGGAGCGAGTACGCCGCCCCGCCGACGGGGTTCCACCCGACCAGAATGGTCGCACCAATCCAGATTCCGGTGAACAGTGACAAGAGTACCTGCCTACTCACCAACGTCAGTACGATGGCAAAGAGCGCTGGCAGGAGGCTGATAACTCCGTGCGTCTCTGCAGGCATGACAAACGTTTCGTCACATATTCGGGAAGTTAACGGTTTTCACTCAGACTCGAAAGAATAACACGACTGAAATGTGGTTCGTTCTCGTAGTTCGCGTCTCGAATCGGAGGACGGCGGTGGAAAATCCGTTCGGACGACGTCCTGACTGCTTCAGACGACGGCGTCGTACGCTTCGCCCATTATCTCGATTGCCTCGCGGAGCGACTCGGTGTCCGTCGCGTACGAGAGACGGGCGTATCCCGCACCATTCTCGCCGAACGCCTCGCCGGGGACGATGATGACGCCGCGCTCGATGCACTCGTCGACGAAGCCTTCGGGAACCTCCGGCATCGCGTAGAAGGCACCCTTTGGCTCAGGGACGTGCAGGCCGATGTCTTCGAGACCCTCGACGACGAGGTCACGGCGCTCGCGGAACGTCTCTGTCATCTCGTCGATGCGGTCCTGCGGGCCGGTCAGTGCCGCTTCGGCGGCGAACTGCGCCGGTGCCGACGCACACGCTTGGACGTACTGGTGGACGCGGACCATGCGTTCGACCCGACGCGACGACCCGTGGACCCACCCGAGTCGCCATCCGGTCATCGAGAAGAGTTTCGACGCCGAGTTGACGACGACGACGTTGTCCGTCTCGGCGTACTCGACCGGCGAGCGGTGTTCGCCGTCGAAGACAGTGTACTCGTACACTTCGTCGGAGATGCAGAGAACGTCGTGTTCGTCGGCGATGCGGGCGAACTCCTCGATGTCTTCCGGTGGTGAGACGGCACCCGTCGGGTTGCCGGGACTGTTCACGATGAACGCGGCGGTGTCCTCGGTGATTGCGTCCTCGACGGCAGCGGGGTCGAGCGTCAGGTCGTCGCGGAGGGCCACCGGGACGGGTTCCCCGCCGGCGAGTTTCGTCAGTGCGTCGTACGAGACGAATCCAGGGTCGGGGATGATGACCTCGTCGCCCTGATTCACGTGGGCCTCGATGGCGATGTGGAGCGCTTCGCTCCCACCCGCGGTGGCGATGACGTCGTCCGGGTCCAGGTCGATGCCCTGGTCGCGGCGGTGTTTCTCGGCGATTGCTTCACGGAGACTCAGGAGGCCTTTGTTCTCGGTGTAGCCGTCGGCCGCTCCCGATTCGATGGCCTCGATGGCCGCCTCTCGTGCGTGGTCCGGCGCGGGGAAGTCCGGTTGTCCCAGACCGAGGTTGATGGCGTCCTCGCTCGCCGCTTCGAACACTTTTCGAATGCCGCTGATGGAAATCTGTTCCACCCGGTCGGAGAAGTGTGTCATACTCTACTCGCCGTCGGCATTCGGGATAGTTCTTCCCACGCACAGTGGGTGGGAATCGTCGTTCAGTCGACGGGTTTCGTGGGGGAAACCGGAGAGTAATTCCGGTATCTGTGAGGGGTCCAATTCTCGAATCTCCTGCTTCTGTTGGATTTGGCGGTCGTACGGTGTGTCTGCGGCGATTTCAGAGCGACCCACGACGCGTCCATGATTACCGCGTGCGTGGGCCGAATAAAGGGCGAATTCGTAATCGAGGCAATGACAGAGGCACCACGACCGACTTCGACGACCCGCAGACGATTCTTACAGACCACCGGCCTCGCCGCAACCGCCGGGTTTGCAGGGTGTCTCGGCGGGTCTGGTGGGAGTAGCCTCGACGAACTCGACGTCGCCTACATGCCCATCTACCCCGACATGCAGTACTTCGTGATGCAAGAGGAGGGTCTCTTCGACGAACTCTCCGTCCCGGTGTCGGGCAAGAAGTTCTCCGACGGGCCGAGTATCGTCCAAGCCTCGGCGAAGGGCGACTTCGACGTGATGATGTTCGGCATCGTCCCAGCGATGATCGTCGTCGACAAGGGAATCCCCGCGAAGATTACCGCGGCGAACATCAAGAACGCGATGCAGATTCTCGCCACCGACGAGTTCGCCGCCATGTACGACGAACACGGGAAAGAGGCGTTCGCGAAGTTCGAAGAGGAGAACGGCCGCAAGTTCACCTTCGGTACCTTCCCGCCGGGGTCGGTCCCCGACATCCTGCTTCGCTACTGGGTCGAGAACACGCTCGGACTCGACCCAGAAGCGGACGTGAACATCAAGGGCCTCGGCGGTGCTGCCGCCGTCCAGCAGGCGCTCCTTTCGAACAAAATCGACGGCACGAGTATCATGGAACCCGTGCCGACGGTGGTCGACGCCAACGACGCACCCTTCCAGTCAATCGCGTGGGCCGGCGACTTCATGCCCGGCCAACCGGCGGCGGTCACGCTCATGCACGACCGACTCCGCGAAGAGAACCGCGAGATTGCGAGCGAGTTCGTTCGACTCCACCAAGAAGCGACGCAGTTCGTCGCCGACAACCCGCAGACGGCCGCCGAACACGCGAGCACGGTCATCGGTGAGAGCGCACTGCCGGTCGACACTGCTCGCACGGCGCTCGATTCACCCGCGTCGGACTTCATCACGAACCCGCACGACATCGAAAGCGGCGCGGAGATTTTCGCCGACTACGCGCAGGCGCTCGGCAAGACCGAGGCACAGTTGACCGTGGACGAACTGTTCGACTACGGTATCTACGACTCGCTATGAGCAACGACCAGGTCGGAACCGAAGTCGCCCTCGCGGAGACCGACGAGCGACTGCTCGACCGACTGGCGGCGTTCTCCTCCGAACAGACGGGCCTCGCAGTCGCTGGATTCGCCGGCTTTCTCGCCATCTGGTACGTGGCGGCGCTGTTCCAACCGACGTACCTCCTGCCGTCGCCCGTCGAAGTCGCCGCGGCGTTCGTCACCGAACTCACCGCGCCCGCCACGCTGGGAATTCCCTTCACTGGCGTCGAACTCCCGGCGACACGTTTGCTCGCGAAACTCGTCCAGAGTCTCTACCACTACGTTCCGGGACTCCTCATCGGCACGACGCTCGGCATCACCGCCGGTATCGCCATGGGGTGGAACGACCGCGTCGATAGCGTCTTTACGCCCGTGACGCGCATCCTCAGACCGATTCCGCCGCTGGCGTGGATTGGCTTCGCGGTCATCTGGCTCGGTGTCAACCACCGCGGTGCGACGTTCATCGTCGCCATCGGGTCGTTCTGGATTAACTTCTACAGCGCCTACGGCGGCGTCGAAGGCGTCTCGAACGACCTCAAGGAAGTCGCCGCGACACTCGGCGTGGACGACGACCTGACCATGATTCGGAAGGTGGTCGTCCCGGCCGCCAGTCCGTCTATCATGACCGGCGTTCGGACGAGTATCGGCCAGTGCTGGATGATTGTCGTCGCAGCCGAACTCATCGTCGGTGTCGGCGTCGGCTACGAGATTCTCAACACGGCGCAGAACCTCGCGATGGACGTTTCGGTCGCGTACATGCTCGTCATCAGTCTCGTCTTCCTCGTGAGTGACGGCCTCTTCCGCCGGGTCGAACGGCGGGTTCTGGAGTGGAGAGCATGAGTAGACAAGCACAGACCGAGACCACTGTCGCCGTCGAATCGCTCGGCAAGACCTACGAGTCCGACCGTCGAACCGTCGAAGCCCTCGCCGACGTGAATTTCACTGTCGACGAAGGTGAGTTCGTCTGCATCGTCGGCCCATCTGGATGTGGGAAGACGACGCTGTTCCGTGTCATCGCCGGCCTCGAAGAGGCGACGACAGGGCAGGTCACGCTCGACGGGAACCCAGTCACTGGACCCGGTACCGACCGCGGGATGGTCTTCCAGGAGTACGGCCTGTTCCCGTGGCGAACCGTCGCCGAGAACGTCGCCTTCGGCCTCGAAGAACAGGGTGTCGACGAACCGACTCGCTCGGCCCGCGTCGACGAGATGCTCCGTCTCGTCGGCCTCGACGGGTTCGCCGACGCCTACCCGAAGGAACTCTCCGGCGGGATGAAACAGCGCGTCGGCATCGCTCGCGCCCTCGCCGTCGACCCCGAACTCCTCTTGATGGACGAACCCTTCGGCGCGGTGGACGCGCAGACCCGCGACATGCTCCACGGCGAACTCCTCGACATCTGGGCGGAGACAGACAAGACTGTCCTCTTCGTCACCCACGACGTAGAAGAGGCAGTCACGCTCGCCGACCGCGTGGTCGTCATGGCCGCCAATCCGGGTCGAGTCCGCGAAATCGTGGACGTGGATATCGAGCGCCCTCGCCACCGCACCGACCCCGTGTTCGCCGACTACGTCGAGCGGGTTCGCGGACTCATCGGAGAGTGAGCGCCCTTACTCGCGCGCCTCGCGCAGTTCGTCTATCGCGGCGTCGATAACCGACAGCGTCGCGTCGGCGTCGACGTAGCCTTTCTCGTACTCGGACATCGCGCTGTTGTAGTCGCTCAAGAACTGTGCCACTGCGTCGTCCAGTTCGTCGCTCATACACGTCCGTTGCCCCGCCATCTGATTTGAACCTTCGGCCCTCGGGTCGCGGGTGACTGGGTGGTGTCGCTCCGTGGACCGTCGATTTATCACCACGCCTCGCCAACGCGCCGATAGTGACGACACTCCGCTTCGAGGACGGAACGGTCCACGTTGCGACCGACGACGAACGGGTCGGTGCCACACTCGCCGACCTGCCGAGCGTCGAGTCCGACCCGCGAAGCGGTGGCTACAGAGCGCCCGCGATGCAGTACGCCTCGATTCGTGACGCTCTCGAGACAGCCGGAATCGACTCCATAGACCGAATCGGAATCGATGCCGACCTCTCGCTTTCGACCACGTACGACCTCCGCGAGTACCAGCAAGCGGCCCTCGACGCGTGGCTCGACGCCGGTAGCCGCGGCGTGGTCGAACTCCCCACGGGCGCGGGAAAGACGGTTCTCGCCGTCGGCGCGATGGTGGCGCACTCGGTTCCGACGCTCGTCGTCGTCCCGACCATCGACTTACAGGACCAGTGGATACGCGAACTCGAAACCGAGTTCGACGTTCCTGTCGGTCGGTTCGGCGGCGGGGAACAGCGACAAGAGGCCATCACCGTCTCGACGTACGACTCGGCGTACCTCCGCGCCGACGACGTCGGCGGCGACTTCGGCCTCGTCGTCTTCGACGAGGTACACCACCTCGGCGGCGAGGGGTATCAGGACATCCCGCGCTTCCTCACGGCATCCGCGCGCCTCGGCCTGACGGCGACGTTCGAACGCCCCGACGGCGCACACGAACGCGTGGCGGAACTCGTCGGGCCGCGAGTCTATCACCTCGACGTAGACGACTTGGCGGGCGAGCACCTCGCCGACTACGAAGTCCGTCGTATCGAAGTCGAACTCACGCCCGAAGAGCGTGAGACGTACGACGAGGCGCAATCGACCTTCGTGAACTATCTGAAGTCGTCTGGCCTGTCGATGCAGTCGGGCAGCGACTACCAGAAACTCGTGATGCGTTCGGGGAACGACCCGCGTGCGCGGGATGCCCTCCTCGCCAAGCAACGCGCACGCGACGTGATGATGAACTCCGACGCGAAGGTGGACAAACTGGGCCGCCTCCTCGCCCGCCACCGGGACGACCGAGTCATCATCTTCACCGCCTCGACGGACCTCGTCTACCGCATCGCGCGTCAGTTCCTCGTCCCGCCAATCACGAGCGAGACCGGAACGAAAGAGCGCAGAGAGATTCTCGCTCGCTTCCGCGACGGCACCTACGACACCGTCGTCGCGGCCAACGTCCTCGACGAAGGCGTGGACGTGCCCGACGCGAACGTCGGAATCCTGCTCTCCGGGTCGGGGTCGGAACGCGAGTTCACGCAACGACTCGGTCGGATTCTCCGCCCGAAGGCCGACGACTCGACGGCGTTGCTCTACGAACTCGTGAGCGTCGAGACAGCAGAAGAACGGGTCGCAGACCGGCGGCGGTAGGTCAGTCGATGGCTGGGCCGCCGGCGCTCGATAGGGTTAGACTAGCGAAACGTCGATTTCGCCGTTCCGAACGAAGGCGTCGTACTCGGTGTCGAACTCGACGCTGAAGGGCGCAGTTTCACCCGACGGTATCGTCACTCCGACGTCCTGAATCGACTCGCTCTCGTCGACGACGATTCGGACTCGAATCGTCGCGACCCGTTCGGACCCCGAGTCGTTGACAACCTCGCCGAAGACACGGAGACGGCCGTCGTCGGTGGCTTCGAAGTCGAAATTCACGATGCGAACCGGCGGCACCTCCGGTGTGTTCCGTGGTTCGCCAGCGGGTGCCTCTGGCGGGTTTCGCGGCCCCGTCGCGTTCGGGAGTCCGCTCAGACACCCCGACGAGAGACCGACTGCGACCAGTCCGAGGAGGCGTCGTCGCTCCATACGCTGCGGTCCGCCGCGGGGGCCATGAACCTTGTCGTCCGCGGCGGCGGGCGAGTCGACCACTTCGAGACGACGGCCGGACCGGACGCCCGGGGTGCTTTTGTTCCGCGCTCTCCTCGTGTCGATAGTGCTGACGAAGGACCTGCTTCGGGTGTCGCGGGCGGGCGGTGGGTATCACCCGCAGTTCGCCGGCAGAAGCGACAGACCACTCGCTGCGAAGACCATCGGCGTCTTCCAGCGTCACGTCGGTGAATCGAGGGCCAGTCTGGACGACGCACTCACGACCCTCGAAGCCGAAGCCGACGACTTCAAACTCGCCAGAGGCCTCGCGTCGCTCCTCGACCGCGAGGCGGTGTTCGAGACTGCCGCGCCGCTTCCGCCGGTTCGCGCTCGTCGCGCCGCGTTCGAGGCGGCGATGGCGAACGGTGGCGTGACGACGCCCGAGGAACGCGCCGCGGCGCTCGACCGTGCGGCGTCGACACTCGGGTCGACTGCCGCAGCAGTCGATTCGTCGCTCACCGCCGACCGCGAGGTCGAACAGGTACTCACCGACTTCGACCCGCGATGGACGCCAGACGAGTTGCTGACGCAGTACAACCTCTCGCTTGCCCAGACCGCACTCTTCGACGCCACCGAGGTTCGCATCCGCAGTTCCGACCCAAAGGCGCTGGTCTCGGCGGTCAAGCGACTCCGGCTGATGTACGAAATTCGGCAGACTGACGCCGGCCGAGAAGTCGTCGTCACCGGGCCGGACGCGTTGTTTCAGCGAACGCGACGCTACGGAACCGCCTTCGCCCGCCTACTCCGGTCAGTCGCAACCGCGGCCGAGTGGCGTCTCGTGGCGACCATCGACGACAGAGGCCGCGAACGCGAGATGGTCCTCACGAGCGACGACGTGTCGGTTCCGGGCGTCGAACCGATGGCCGAACCCGGATTCGACAGCGACGTTGAGTCTGACTTCGCCGCCCGCTTCCGTGGTCTCGACTTCGACTGGCGACTCGTGAGGGAACCCGAACCGCTGGAGGCCGGAGCGAGCGTGATGATTCCGGACTTCGCGTTCGAGTACGAGTACGGCGACTTCCGCGTGTTCTTCGAGATAATGGGCTTTTGGACGCCCGAGTACGTCGAAAAGAAGTTGCGACAACTCGCCGACGTGGAGGACGTCGAACTCGTCGTCGCCGTGGACGAATCGCTCGGTGTCGGCGAGGAAATCGCCGCCCGCGACCACCGCGTCGTTCCGTACTCGGGGTCCGTGCGCGTGAAAGACGTCGTCGACGTCCTCCGAGACTACGAGGCTGACCTCGTCGCAGATGCGGCGTCGTCGCTCCCGACGGAACTCACACCAGACGCGGACGTGGTGTCACTCGCGGCCCTCGCTTCTGCCAACGGTGTCGCCGTCGACGCCCTCGACGACGTCTCGTTTCCGGACCACGAACTGGTCGGCCGGACGCTCGTACGGCCGTCCGTCCTCGACGCAGTCGCTGCTGCGGTCGAACCGGGAACGTCGCTCTCCGAGGCTGAATCCGTCCTCGACGAGTGGGGTCTCGACGACGCGAGCGCAGTCCTCTCCCGACTCGGCTACCGGGTCGAGTGGGAGGGATTGACCGGCGGAACGGTCCGCGAGAAGTGAGAAATCGGGTCGTTGAACCCGTCAGTCGAGTTTCTTCAGGTCTTCTTGTCGACCCTTCGGAACCGTCGAGCGGAGTTCACCGTGGAGGTAGAGTCCGACACCGAGGGGTTCGCGTTCGCCGGCGAGTTCGTGGGCGGCGACGAGGTATCCCCAGTCGCCTTCCCACCAGTCGAGTTGCTGGTCGTGGCCGGCGACGAACGCCTTGGCCTCACCCGGACCGAGTTCGATGATGTTCTTCGTCGCGTCGCGGCAGAACCGCTGGACCGCGTTGGTCGATGGTTTCCAGTGTCGCTGTCGCGTCCGGAGGATACGCATCCCGAGGCCTTCGACCTGAATCGGGTCGACCATCTCGGCGGGGAACGCCCAAATCTTCCCTGCGCCTTTCTCCCAGAACGTGTAGTGTTCGAACGTCTCCGGGTCGAGGCCGAAGCGCTCTTCCCACCACTCGACGACTTCCTGCCGCGAGGGACGGCCTTCGACCACGCGGTCTTCCGAGGTCTCTGGGAGACGGTCGAACTGTTGGCCCCAGTTCTCGTCGTCGGCGGTTTCGTCTCTCATGACTGCACCTCCAGTTTCGCGGTGAAGAACCCGCCCGTGTCGTTCTGGTGGGGATAGACGCGCCGTGCCTTCGTGACCGAGGGGTCGTACTCGTCGTCTTCCCACTCCGTGACGCCTGGCGACGTTTCGAACGCGTCGGGAACGTCCCACTCGACGAGTTCGCAGTCTTCGCGTTCGAGGACGAAGTCGAGGACCGCCTCGTTCTCTTCGGGTGCGAACGTACACGTGGAGTAGACGACGCTCCCGCCGGGTTTCGTCACCTGCACGGCGCGGCGGAGGATGCCCTTCTGGATGCCGGCGACGCTCTGGACGTGGTTCATCGTCCACTCGTCGAGCACGTCGGGGTTCTTTCGACAGGTCCCTTCGCAGGAACACGGTGCGTCCACGAGGACGCGGTCGAACTGCTCGAACGCGCCCGGTTTCTCGGGTGTCTGCTCGCCGAATGGCTTCATCGAGAAGTTACGCGCGTCCTGATTGGTCACGACCAGATTGGTAACGCCGAGTCGTTCGGCGTTGTGGCGGAGCGCCGAGAGTCGCCCGAGGTTGTTGTCGTTGCCGACGAGGACGCCCTCGTCGTTCATCATGGCGGCAATCTGGGTGGTCTTCGAACCCGGTGCAGCGCAGGTGTCCCAGACCCGTTCGCCCGGTTGCGGGTCGAGTGCGATAGCCGGCAGTGCCGAGACTTCCTCTTGGCCGTGAAGCCATCCGTGGAAGTAGGGCCAGTTCGTCCCTGCCGTACTGTCTTCGAGTTTCAGGATACCGGGGTGCCAGTCCGTCTGTTCGTAGGCGACGCCCTCGTCGTCGAGGGCCTCGCGGGCACGCTCCACCGTGGTCTTGATGGTGTTGACGCGGACGACTGACGGAAGAGGCCGCTCACAGGCCTCCAAGAATGCCTCCTCGTCGTCCACGAGTGGCGCGTACCGCTGGAGCGGGTTCATACCACCCGATTCTGTGTGGGCGCGTTTGTCGGTTTCGGAGTGAGCGGGTCGTCTCGTTGGGTCGGTTCAGTCTGGATGCACACCCCCGTCGGATTTACCTCACACCGGCGTTCATGTTCACATATGGCACAAATACGCGTCCTCGCCGAGGAAGTCACCGACCAACTGGAGTCACCGACGCTCGTCGAGGGACTCCCCGGTGTCGGCCTCGTCGGAAAGATTGCCGCCGACCACCTCGTCGAGACGTTCGACATGACCCACTACGGCGACGTGTTCTGCGGTGGCGTCCCCAAAGTGGCGGTGTACATGGAAGGGTCACCGACGCTGCATCCGCCGGTTCGTCTCTACGCCGACACCGACCGGGACTTGCTCGTCCTCCAGAGCGACATCCCGATTCGTCCAGACTCGGCGACCGAACTCGCGACGTGTCTCGGCACGTGGTTCGACGACCTCGACGTGACGCCGATATTCCTCTCCGGAATCGCGCGAGAGAAGACCGAAGAGGTCCCGGCGCTCTACGGCGTCGGCTCCGACGGTGTGCTCTCCAGCCTGGAAGACGCTGGTATCGGAGCGCCGACCGAGACAGGACTCGTCTCCGGCCCGACCGGTTCGATGCTGAACCACTCGATACAGTCGGGACGCCCCGCGCTCGCACTCATCGTCGAATCCGACCCACAGTTCCCGGACCCGGAGGCCGCTCGGGTCATCATCAAACACGGTATCGAACCACTCACGGGTATCGAGGTTCCGGTCGACGACCTCGTAGACAGCGCGACCGAGATTCGACAGGCGAAAGAACAGTTGGCTAAGCGGATGCAACAGGCCGAAGAAGAGAGCACGCAGGCACGGCCACTCGGGATGTACCAGTAACCGACTGCGGGGCGCGCGACGGGGCGACCCGCCGCCGCAACTCTCCCCAACAGTGAGAATGTTTCGGCCGGACGCCAGTCTACACCCTTAAGCCATATCAGACACTTTTCCCGCCCATGAGCGACGACCCTGCCGAGTCGGTCACGGAACCAACTGCAGAAGGCGACACTGAGACGGCCTCCGACGCCGAAGCGTCGGGGTTCGAGGACGCAGAGGTAGTCGATGCCGAGTCCGAACCGGACGAGTCGGCGGCCGACGCATCCGCCACCAACGAAGTCGAAGACGAGTCTGTGACGGTCTCCGACCGTGTGGCCGAGTACGACGACGAACTCGCGGAGGAAGTCGCAGCGCTCGAAGCGCGCGTCTCCGACCTCGAGACCGAACGCGACGAGGCCACAGAGATGGCGTCGGAACTCGAAAGCCGTCTCAAGCGAACACAGGCCGACTTCCAGAACTACAAGAAGCGCGCGAAGAAGCGCCAAGACCAGATTAAAGACCGCGCGACGGAGGACTTCGTCGAACGTGTCGTCACGGTCCGAGACAACCTCGTGCGCGCGTTGGACCAAGACGAGGACGCCGACATCCGCGACGGCCTCGAATCGACGCTCAAGGAGTTCGACCGCATCCTCGAAGACGAGAACGTCGAGGTCATCGACCCCGAACCCGGAAGCGACGTGGACCCGAACCGCCACGAAGTGATGATGCGCGTCGACAGCGACCAACCCGCAGACACCATCGCCAGCGTGTTCCAACCCGGATACGAGATGGCCGACAAGGTCATCCGCGCCGCGCAGGTCACGGTCAGCAAAGACGAGTAACCGCCGGCGGACCGGTCGAACGACGGATTCACCGCCATCTCGTGCGAACCCGGGGAGGACTTTTCTCCTTACCGCTCCTCGGTTCGAACATGCGATTTCGTCCCCGTCGACGCCGTCCGACGGTTCGGGTCACCCAGCACGGGAACCCGCTCGACGACGGTCTGCTGTTCGTCCTCGGGTGGGGGAACAAACCCACACACCGAAGCGTCGAATGGCTCATCGACCGTCTCACCTACGACGGCTATCGCGTCCACGCCGTCGAACTCCCGACGAACGGGTGGGCGTTCGAACAACAGTACGTCGCGCCGGTCAGAGCCTACGCACTCGACCGGGACCTCGACCTCGTTCTCAGTCACAGCACCGGTGGTCTCGTCGCGTCGCACCTCGACCTCGCCGTCCGAAACGTCTTCCTGAGCCCGTGGTGGGGGATGGCACTCGAAGGCCTCGACCGACTCCTGTACCCGGTCGTCGGGAGACTTCCGACGAAGCGGCCACTCGCCCCGAGTGGCATCTCCCGACCCGACCTCGGCGAGATGAAACTCGAAGCGGAGGTTGCCGACGCGCCCGACAGGGTGTCGCCGGCCTTCCTCCGGATGATAGAGAGCGCACAACGAACACTCCCGCCGTTCCGAGAGACTGACGTTGTCTTCTACTCACCGACCGACCGGGTCGTCGACGTTCGGGCCATCGGCGAGCAGACGCCCGCATCGAATCTCGTTCCCTACGACGGCGGCCACGAATTCTTCGCCAGCGAGGCGCGCGAACGGACGTTCACGAAGGTTCTCGCAGCACTCGACGACGGCCCCGACGCAGTCGGTTCCGCAGCGAACCCCCGCGTCGAAGAGACAGAGCAGTCCGCAGACTGACCGAGAGAACGGCGCGTGACAGTGTCACTCCAGAGCGAGCGGAGTGAAGGAAACCCTGTGCCATCGGTGAGTCGAGACGGCGGTTCGTGATGTGCGCGGAGAACACGGTGGGCGGTTCTACATAAATCGACCGACCTGTTTCGGCGCGAGAAGACAAAACCGCAAGACAGCGGCGACCTCGTGTCACCGTGTGTGTCGCAGTATCTAGTAACCTTTAACCGGCAAAGGCCGGTATCTGTGACCAAGATGGCGAGTAACAAGATTCTGGGTATCGACCTCGGCACCACGAACAGCGCGTTCGCGGTGATGGAGGGCGGTGACCCGGAGATTATCGTGAACGCAGAAGGCGACCGAACGACCCCCTCCGTCGTCGCGTTCACCGACGATGGTGAGCGCCTCGTGGGCAAGCCGGCGAAGAATCAGGCTATCCAGAACCCCGAGCGAACCATCCGGTCTATCAAGCGCCACATGGGGGAAGACGGCTACACCGTCGACATCGAGGGTGAAGAGTACACACCCGAGCAGATTTCGGCGATGATCCTCCAGAAGATCAAGCGCGACGCCGAAGACTACCTCGGCGACGAGGTCCAGAAGGCTGTCATCACCGTCCCTGCGTACTTCAACGACAAACAGCGCCAGGCGACGAAAGACGCCGGCGAAATCGCCGGTCTCGACGTCGAACGCATCGTCAACGAACCGACCGCCGCCTCGATGGCGTACGGCCTCGACGACGAGTCGAACCAGACCGTCCTCGTCTACGACCTTGGTGGCGGGACGTTCGACGTCTCCGTCCTCGACCTCGGTGGCGGCGTCTACGAAGTCGTCGCGACGAACGGGGACAACGACCTCGGCGGCGACGACTGGGACGAAGCCATCATCGACTGGCTCGCACAGGAGTTCGAGAACGACCACGGCATCGACCTCCGCGAGGACCGACAGGCGCTCCAGCGCCTGAAGGACGCGGCCGAAGAGGCCAAAATCGAACTCTCCTCGCGCAAGGAGACGACCATCAACCTCCCGTTCATCACGGCGACGGACTCCGGTCCAGTCCACCTCGAATACGACCTGACGCGCGCGAAGTTCGAGTCTCTCACGAAGGACCTCATCGACCGCACCGTCGCACCGACCGAGCAGGCCCTCGAAGACGCCGACTACTCGAAAGAGGACATCGACGAAGTCATCCTCGTCGGTGGGTCGACCCGCATGCCGCAGGTCATCGACAAGGTCGACGAGATGCTCGGCTCCGAGCCGAAGAAGTCTGTCAACCCCGACGAAGCAGTCGCACTCGGTGCGGCGATTCAAGGCGGCGTCCTCGGCGGCGAAGTCGACGACATCGTCCTCCTCGACGTGACGCCACTCTCGCTCGGTATCGAGGTCAAGGGTGGTCTGTTCGAGCGCCTCATCGACAAGAACACGACCATCCCGACCGAGGAGTCGAAGGTCTTCACGACGGCGGCCGACAACCAGACGACGGTTCAGGTTCGCGTCTTCCAGGGTGAACGCGAGATGGCCGAAGACAACGAACTCCTCGGCGAGTTCACGCTCTCCGGCATCCCGCCGGCACCCGCGGGAACGCCGCAGATCGAAGTCGGATTCAACATCGACGAGAACGGTATCGTCAACGTCTCCGCAGAGGACAAAGGCTCCGGCAACGCCGAGTCCATCACCATCGAGGGTGGTGCCGGTCTCTCCGACGACGAAATCGACCGCATGCAGCGCGAGGCCGAACAGCACGCCGAAGAGGACAAGGAACGCCGCCGTGCCGTCGAGGCCCGCAACGAGGCCGAAGGCGCGGTCCAGCGTGCCGAGACCCTCCTCGAAGAGAACGAAGAGAACGTCGACGACGAACTCCAGGCCGACATCGAAGCCGCAATCGACGATGTCGAAGCGACCCTCGAAGACCCCGAGGCCTCTACGGAAGAACTCGAAGACGTGACCGAACACCTCTCGAAGGAACTCCAGGAGATCGGCAAGCGCATGTACCAGCAGCAGGCACAGGCGCAGGCCGGCGGTCCCGGCGGCATGGGCGGCGGTGCCGACCCCGACCCTGAAGACTTCGTCGACGCCGACGCCGACTTCGACGGCGACGAAGAAGACGACAAGTAACCAACCACCGCAGAACTCCCCTCACTGGGAGACCTGACGCAGTCGGTCGAATTTCTCTTCTTTCGCGCGTCGACCTCAGCAGAGACACCCACACGCGAGCCACAGAACACCCCAGATACTAGAGGCGCACTTTTCAAATACCTCGACGGATTACAAGGCAGTAACCGATGAGCGAGGACTTCTACGACGTGCTCGGGGTCTCGCGGGACGCCTCGAAAGACGAGATCAAGAACGCGTACCGCAAGAAGGCCGCGAAGTATCACCCCGACGTCTCCGACGAAGACGACGCCGAGGAGAAGTTCAAGAAGGTCCAGAAGGCAAAGGAGGTCCTCACGGACGACGAGAAGCGCCAGATGTACGACCAGGTCGGCCACGAACGCTTCAAGCAGGCCCAGAAACACGGTGCCGGCGGCGGTGGCCGCGGTCAAGGAAACCCGTTCGGAGGGGGCGGCAACCCCTTCGGCGGCATGGGCGGTGGCGGATTCGAAGACCTGTTCAACAACCTGTTCAACGGTGGGCGGGGCCAACAGCGCAACCGGCCGCAACAGGGTCGTGACGTCGCCCAGCGCATCACCATCGACCTCGAAGACGCCTACAACGGCATCGAGCGCGACGTGACGATTCGTCGCCGTGAGGTGTGTCCCGAGTGTGACGGTGCGGGCCACCCCGACGACGCCGACGTGAACACCTGTTCGGAGTGTGGCGGGTCGGGCCAGCAGACCACCGTGCAACAGACTCCCTTCGGCCGCGTTCAGCAGACGACGACCTGTCGCGCCTGCGGCGGCGAAGGCGAGACCTACAGCGAGGACTGTTCCGAGTGTCGCGGCAGTGGGCGCGTCCGCCGCACCCGTGACGTGACCATCACCATCCCCGCCGGATTCCGCGACGGCCAACGCCTCCGCTACCGTGGTGAGGGCGAACCCGGCGAGAACGGCGGTCCGAACGGTGACCTGTTCGTCGAGGTCACCGTCCGTGACCACGAGGAGTTCGACCGGGAGGGTGACGACCTGTACTACACGCACCCCATATCGTTCCCGCAGGCTGTCTTCGGCGCAACCGTCGAAGTTCCGACGCTCGACGGCGAGGAAGACCTGAAAGTTCCCGCGGGCACGCAGAGTGGGTCGACGTTCACCATCTCCGGTGCGGGGATGCCCCACCTCGACGGCCGTGGGTCTGGTGACCTGCACGTCGAAGTGCACGTCGTCACGCCCGAAGACCTCAACAAAGAACAGCGTGAGGCGCTCAAGACGTTCGCCGAGGCGGGTGGCGAAGAGGTCAAAGAGGGCCTCTTCCAGAAACTGAAGAACTCGCTGTAATCTTCTCTCCGACACCTGTTCTCGTTCGAGCGCCGACACGTTGAGGGTCGTCGCGGTCGATTGCTAGACGATGTCTTACACCAAGGCCAACTACCGCGAGGTGGACGAACTCGGCGGCGGCCTCCACTTCATGCGTGACGTGCTCGAAACCGAGCGACTCGGGTTCACCGTACTGGAGTGCGACCCGAACTGGACCGGAAAGGCGCACGACCACGCCGAAGAGGACCACGAAGAGGTGTACTTCCTCGTCTCTGGCGACGCGACGCTCGTCGTCGAGGGTGAGGAGATACCGCTCGAAGCGGGCGACGCCGTTCGGGTGTCTCCAGCGGACACCCGCCAGTTCCGAAACGGGGACACCGAGAGTTTCGTCGTCGTCGCCGGGTCACCCTGAGTCACTGGCCCTCGCGGTTCGCGAGCGACGGCCGGCGAGCACCTCGGCGCCTTTTTTCACACCGACTCCGTAGGGCCGCGTATGGACGTCATCGGCGACCTCATGGCTCGCGACAGGCGAAGCGACCACCTCGCCTTGCGAGTCGACGGCCCCGGTCGGACCTACACCTACTACGACCTCGTCACCACGTCGTACAAAGCGGGGAACGTCCTCCGCTACCTCGGCGTTCGAAAGGGCGCACGTGTCGCCATCGAACCGGTCGCGCTTCCCGAACCGATACTGACGTTCCTCGGGGCGGCCCAACTCGGTGCCGTGACGGTCTTCGACCCGTCCGTCGAGGCTCGGGCCGTCGTCGTCGACGTCGCCCGCGAGAGCGAGTTCGACCTCCCACCGGGGCACAAACTCGCAGTCTACAACGGCCCGCCGAGTTCGCCGGCGACCACCCACTGGGAGAAAGAAGTGTGGAGCGAGAACCCGGCGGTCCACCCGGAAGTTGTCGAACCGGACGACGTCGCCCTCGTCGCCGACGACAACGAGTACACCCACGGCGACCTGCTGGCGGCGGCAACGCAGGTTGTCTCCGACTACGGCCTCGACGCCGACGACACCGTGGCGATTCGGTCGTCGCTCGCACATCCGGGAACCGTCGTCGCCGGGATTCTCGCGCCGCTTCTCGCGGGTGGAACGATTCGCGTCCCCGATGGCGACGACCCAGTGGATGCGGCGCTCTCAGTGGGCGACAGCACCCCCGAATCCCAGTCGATTTCGCCCGACGACGCCGTGCCGAGTCGGTGAGTGAGAAAGTACTTAGCGACATCTGTCTTGCGGACAGTCATGACTGAGACGACTGTCGTCGAAGGCGAGTCTGTCGCGCTCCGACCGGTCGAACGCGACGATGCGACACTCCTCCAGCGGTCGACGACAGACCCCGAGATTCGAGTTCCACTCGGTGCGCCCGCGCCACAGAATCACCACCAGGCGACCGAGTTCATCGAACAGACCGTCGAGGAGAGCGACAACATCGCGTTCGTCGCGGAAGTCGACGGCGAGGCAATCGGGTTCGTCATGGCCGAGATTCGTGACTACGGTCGCCCCGAACTCGTCTACTGGCTTCTGCCCGAATACCACGGACAGGGGTACGGGACGGACGCAGTCGAGTGTCTCGTCGACTACCTCTTTCGCACTGTCGAGTGCCACGGCCTCCAGGCAGTCACGTTCGCGTTCAACGACGCGTCGCGCGGCGTCCTCGAACGACTCGGCTTCGTGAAAGAAGGACGACTGCGAGAAGCGGCGTTCGTCGATGGGTCGTACGAGGACGTGCTTCGATTCGGACTGCTCCGCAGCGAGTGGGAAGAATCTCGGTCGGACTGACCGAACCCGACCCTCGCGGGGAACGTCGGCCCCTGACCTCAGGACGCGTTTTCTATCTTTTCGAGTGCTTCGGGGTTCTCGATACTGCTCATGTCGCCGAGGTCGTCGCCCGAGTAGATGGCCGAGATTGCGCGGCGGATAATCTTCCCCGACTGCGTCTTCGGGAACTCGTCCACGAAGAGAATCTCGCGGGGGCGGAACGGCTTGCCGAGTTCCTCGCCGACGACGCCACGGAGTTCG
>NZ_LOPV01000017.1 GCF_001469865.1 Haloferax profundi | reverse complement strand
GTCGGTTCCGTCGACGCCGTCTTCGAGGACGACGTAGGCGACGACGGCGGTTCCAGTGGTGTCGTCGGGGACACCGACGGCGGCGGCCTGATTCACTGCGTCGTGTTCGATGAGTGCGCCTTCGACTTCGGCGGGGCCGACCTTGCGTCCGGCCACGTTGAGTGCGTCGTCGGCGCGGCCGTGGAGGAACCAGAAGCCATCTTCGTCCTTCTGTGCCCAGTCGCCGTGGTCCCAGAGGTCGTCCCACGACGACCAGTAGGTGTCGAGGTAACGCTCGTCACCGGACCAGAGACTCTTCGTCATCGACGGACAGGAGTCACGGGCGACGAGGAAGCCGCGTTCGTGGGTGTCGGCGATTGACTCGCCCGAGGAGTCCACGATGTCGATGTCCATCCCGATGCCGGGGCCACCGAGCGAACACGGCTTGAGCGGTTGGGTCGGCATCGGCATCAGGAAGCACCCACAGATTTCGGTGCCGCCGGAGATGTTGATGATAGGTGCCTCGCCGCCGCCGACGTTCTCGTAGAACCACATCCACGATTCGGGGTCCCACGGTTCGCCGGTCGACCCGAGGAGACGCAGACTCGACAGGTCGTGTTTCTCGACGTACTCGTCGCCGTACTTCCGGAGAGCGCGAATCGCGGTGGGCGAGATACCGAAGGTGGTGAGACGGTGGCGCTCTATCATGTCCCAGAACCGGTCGGGTTCCGGGTAGTCTGGTGCGCCTTCGTACATGAAGATAGTCCCCGCGAAGGTGTGGTTCCCGATGAGCGTCCACGGACCCATCATCCACCCGATGTCCGACACCCAGAAGAAGCGGTCTTCGGGTTTCTGGTCGAAGCCGAAGTGAATCTCCTTGGCTGTCTGCATCTGGACTCCCGCGTGCGTGTGAACGATGCCTTTCGGCTTGCCCGTCGTCCCCGACGAGTACAGGAGCATGGACTCGGCGTCCGACGGGAGGTGCTTCGTCTCGTATTCGCTCTCGGCTTCACCGACGGTGTCGTCCCACCACTCGTCGCGGTCGTCGTTCCACGGAACGGCGTTGCCGTCTGCTCCTTTCTCGTCACTGTCGTCGAATCGCTGATAGACGACGGTGTGTTCGACGCATCCCGCCTCTTCGATGGCCTCGTCGGCCGTCGGTTTCAGACGGACTTCGGACCCACGACGGTAGAATCCGTCCGCGGTGAACAGCACCGAACACTCGGGGTCTTCGAGACGGGTCGCCGTGGCGTCGACGCCGAATCCGGAGAAGATGGGGACGGCGATAGCGCCGACTTTGAAACACCCGTAGAGGATAGAGATGACTTCGGGCACCATCGGCATGTAGAGGCCGACGGTGTCGCCCGTGCCGACGCCGTAGGATTCGAGGACGTTGGCGACGCGATTTGCTTCCTGATACAGGTCGTGGTAGGTTCGCTGGACGACTTCCCCATCTTCGCCCTCCCAGATGCAGGCGACGCGGTTTCGGTTCGGTGAGTCGACGGCCGCGTGGCGGTCTAAGACGTTGTGGGCGACGTTAATCTCGCCGCCGGGATACCAGTCCGAGAACTGCGGTCCCTCGGTGTCGTCGCGCACCTCGTCGTAGTCTTCGTAGAAGTCGATGTCGAGGTAGTCGACGAGTTCGTCCCAGAACCACTCGACGCCGGACTCGCCGACGCCCGGTATCTCCGTCGTGGTTCGCTCGACGAGTTCGTCGTAGTCTGCGATGTCGTACTCCCGCATGAACTGCGTCACGTTGGCGTCTTCGACGAACGCCGGGTCGGGTTCGTGTACCACCGTGTCAGTATCGGGTACGTCCATAAATCGACGTACTGCAACCGGGAGTATGAATCTTTACCGTTCGATAATGTGGGTGGTCGCCAAATTCAACGTCAGGCGGACGCAGTCCGTCGAATCGACCCACTGGGCCGGGGTGTTTTTACCGACCGGAGAGGTATACTCGGGTATGTACGTCCGGGATGCCAAGAACCGAGACGAGGCCTGGTTGCTCGACTCACTCGAGGACCTGGAACTCGACGATGGCGCGTTCCGCTCCCGCGACTACGTCATCGCACTCGACGAAGAGACGAACGAGAAGGCCGGGTTCGGCCGGATACGCGTTCACAAGGGTGACGAGTCGTTCTGCGAGATTACCTGCGTCGGCGTTCTGGAGCGATGGCGCAACCAGGGTGTCGGTGCGCACGTCGTCGAGCGACTGGTGGACCGTGCGACCGCCGAGGAATTCGATACCGTCTACGGGTTTACGTCCGAACACCGCTACTGTATGCAGTTCGGGTTCGAACCCGTCGACGCCGCCGACCTGCCAGAACGGGTCGAGACTCGCTACGAACAGGTCAAAGCGCGCGACGCGGACACGATTGCCGTCCGACTCGAAACCGACGAGTTCATGATGTCGGACCGGGCCCGCGAACGGTTCAAAGTCGCCACACCGGCCCCGAGCGCCGACGACACGGAACCGGAACTCACGGCCGAAGACTTCGGCTACGACGAAGAGACACCGACGAAGTATTCCACCAACCTCCGACGCTGACCGACCGCTCAGGTCCGGCCTTCGAGGAAGTCCGTGCTGAAGACGATCCACGTCAGCACGCTACAGAAGAGAATCGGCGGGAGGATGGCAAAGCCCCAGAGCGGTTCGAGTCCTTGCATCAAGATGAGGACCACGTCCGCGAGGCCGAGTGCGAGGAACGGAGCAGTCGCCAACGCGGCGCGTTTCCGGTTCTTCCCACCTTCTTCTTCCGGAAGTGGGCCGGGTGAAGGCTCTCCGGCCGAAGACGACGACGATGTCGACGAGGGCGCGTCCATAGTCGTCTCTCTGGCCCCGACGAGCAAAAGCGGTCCGCCTTTCTTCTGGTCTCGCCGCGACGCGGTCAGGCCTCTTCGAGACGAGAGACGTACTCGACGAGACCGAACAGCACCGCGAGGACGAGTGCCGAGACGACCATCCCGTAGAGGCTGAACGCCAGCGGTGACGTCGGCAGCGAGAGGACGCCGAACAGCGTTACTGCCTCGGTGACTTGCCCGCCGTTCTCTCCGATGAAGACGCCGAGAATCCCCGAGATGACCACGACGCTCGCGCCGACGAGGAGGAGGATGTTCCGGCCGCCTAACGTGTCGTTCACGATGCCGCGTTAGGACCGGACGGTATAGTCGCTTGCGGGACGGGCCGGGTGCGAATGGAACGGAGCGAGTCGATGCCCAGTGTGACTCCTGACAGTCGGGCGATAGTGACAGTCAGGGAGACGAACGAACTAAGCTACCCCGCACGAATCACGGCCACACGATGCCCGAACCACTCGTCGAACGCGCCCGAGAAGCGCTCGACAACGCCTACGTCCCCTACTCTGAGTACACCGTCGGTGCCGCGCTCAAAACCGCCGATGGAACGGTGTACGTCGGGTGCAACATCGAGAACGCCAACTACTCGAACAGCCTCCACGCCGAGGAAGTCGCCATCGCGGAGGCGGTGAAAAACGGCCACACTGACTTCGACCGACTCGTGGTCACCTCTGGTGCCCGCGACGGTGTGACGCCGTGCGGGATGTGTCGCCAGACCATCGCGGAGTTCGCCGACGAAGACCTCGACATCGTCTGCGACCTCGGCGACGGCGAGACGGCCGAGTACACGCTGGGCGAACTGCTGCCCAACACCATCTCGCTGGATACGCTCGAAGCGGCCGCCGAGAAACGCGAACGCGACGAGTAACGTGCCATCTGCTGCCGACGACTGGAGTCGTTCGCTCGCACTCGCGGTCCTCGTCCTCCTGTCGGGGTGTGCAGGTGTCTCTGCAGTCCACGTAGACGATAGCACACTTCTCGATTCGTCGTCTGCGTCCGTCTCCTCTGCGACACACCCGGCAGAGAACCCGTGGGGCCACGCTCCCATCGTCGTCTCGGTGGACGCGCCCGACGACGGCCGTGACTACGCGTCACTCGTCGAGTCGGCAGTCTCGTATTGGGCCGAGAACAGCACGAACACCTCCTACGACCCGCGATTCGTCGTCCGACCGAACGCGTCCGACCCGGACGTACGCGTCTCCATCGTCGACGAAATCGACTCGTGCGGTGAGTACGCCGGCCAAAACGCCGTCGGGTGTGCGCCGCTGTTAGACGAGTCGAAGACGCAGGGTGGACAGAACGCCACGCCGGTTCAGGTCGCCGCAGGCTACGATGACGAGACGACGACGACTGTCCTCACCCACGAGTTCGGCCACCTCCTCGGGGTGACCCACGACGACGCCGAGGTGCACCCCGTCATGAGTCCCCGAATCGAGACGACACGACTGCCGGCCACGGACGCCACGGTCCGCGAGTCTCCGTACCGGACTGAGATGCTTCGGGTCTACGTGGACCTCTCGAACGTCTCTGCGACGGACCGAGACGCGTACGAGGCCGAAATCGACCACGCACTCACGTACTACGACTCTGGTGCCGCCGGATTCACTCCCGACGACCTCTCGATAACTCGTGTGTCCGACCCGTCTCGCGCGCACGTCGTCGTCTCTGTCACCGACTTCGACGACGGACACTCCGGCGCTCGGTGGCGACGAACCGGCGAGTCCGTAGACGACGACAGAGCGTACGAGTGGTACACTGGTGGCGACATCGTCGTCGACGCCGGGATGGGACCGACACTCGTCGATTGGTACGTCGGGTCCAGTTTCGGGTACTTGCTCGCGGCAGACGAGCGTGCGGAGTTACCCCCGCCGTTCCGCGACAGTGACTTACGAGACGACCCGCAGTGGCGCGGTGTCGTGAACGAGTCGGCCCTCGGACCGTCACAGACTGCTCCGTAGTGAGGTTTCGGAGAACGCAAGAATTTCCACTGTCCCGGTGGGAGTACATCTATGAACGACAGTGAGGACCCGAACGCCGAGGTCCAGTACCACCTCGAAGTTGGACCATCGGACCTCGCCGATGCGGTCTTACTCCCCGGAAACCCAGAGCGCGTCGACAAGATAACTGCGCTGTGGGACGACTACGAAGAGAAGGCGTACCACCGTGAGTACCGCACTGCCACGGGGACGTACGACGAGACGCCTCTCTCGGTCACGTCGACGGGTATCGGGAGTCCGTCGGCCGCTATCGCCGTCGAAGAACTCGCTCGCGTCGGCGTCGAGACGTTCATCCGCGTCGGGTCGTGCGGTGCCATCCAACCAGAGATGGACGTGGGTGACCTCGTCATCACGTCGGGTGCAGTCAGACAGGAAGGAACGTCGAAAGAGTACGTCCGCGAGGACTACCCGGCCGTCGCCGACCACGAAGTCGTCTCGGCCCTCGTCGCCGCCGCAGAACGACTCGACTACGACTACCACGTCGGCCTCACGATGAGCGCGGACTCGTTCTACGCCGGACAGGGACGCCCCGGGTTCGAGGAGTTCCGTGCCGCAGGGTCGGACTCGCTGGTGAAGGAACTGCAGGACGCGAACGTCAAGAACATCGAGATGGAGGCGTCTGCGCTGTTGACCATCGCCAACGTCTACGGCCTGCGCGCCGGTGCCGTCTGTTCAGTCTACGCGAACCGCGTCACGGGAGAGTTCCGTACCGAGGGTGAGTCCAGAGCGTCCGAAGTCGCGAGTCTCGCGGTTCACCTCCTCGCCAAGATGGACGAAGCTAAACAAGAAGCAGGCGTCGACCACTGGCACGCCGGCTTGACACTCGAATAGTCCGACGAACGTCGAACCCGAATTTCGACGCGTCGGGCCGCATACCCCACAAATACGCACATCTCGGGAGACGGTTTCAAAGCCCCTTTATCTGATGACTGCACAGACGACCACATGAGCACGCAGGTCGTCGTTCTCGGCTCGGGCTACGCCGGGGCCGGCGCAGTAAAACGCCTCGAAACGGAACTCGGTCACGATGCACAACTGACGTGGGTCGCCGAACACGACTACCACCTCGTCCTCCACGAGGTCCACCGATGTATCCGTGACCCGAGCGTCGAGTCGAACATCGCCATCCCCATCGACGACGTGAAATCCAGCGAGACGGACTTCGTCAAGGGGCGCGTCACCGACGTCGACGTGGACGAACGCCTCGTCGAACTCGAAGGTGGCGACACCGTCGACTACGACTACCTTCTGGTCGCCATCGGGTCTTCGACTGCGTTCTTCGGTATCGAGGGCCTCGAAGAGTACGCCCACCAACTCAAGGGTCTCGACGACGCCCGCGAGATTCACCAGGACATCAAGCAGGCCTCCGCAGACGCCTCCCGCGACGACCCCGCACAGGTCGTCATCGGTGGTGCTGGTCTCTCTGGCATCCAGACGGCCGCAGAAGTCGCCGAGTACCGCGACCTGAACCGCGCCCCCATCGACATCAAACTCGTCGAAGGGATGGACGAAATCTTCCCCGGCAACGACCCAGAACTGCAGGGTGCGCTCCGTCGCCGTCTCGAAGCCCTCGACATCGACATCCTGACCGGCGACTTCATCTCGAAAGTCGACGAAGAGACGGTCTTCATCGGCGGTGGCGAGGACGAAGACCCCGCCGAACTCGCTTACGACGTGCTGGTCTGGACCGGTGGTATCACGGGTCAGCCAGAAGCGCAGGACCTCGAACTCGAACAGGACGAGCGCTCCCACCGCTTCTTCGCGGAGGACGACTTCCAGACGAGCGACGACCGCGTCTTCGCGGTCGGTGACTGTGCGCTGGTCGAACAGGGGTCCGACAACGTCGCACCGCCGACGGCGCAGGCCGCCTGGGACGCCGCCGACGTCGCCGGCGAGAACGTCGCTCGCGCCATCGCTGGCCGTCCGCTCAAGCGCTGGTCGTTCACCGACAAGGGGACGGTCATCTCCATCGGCGAAGACGCCGTCGCCCACGGCGTCAAGTTCCCCGTCGTCGGCGAGTTCCCGGTCAACGTCTTCGGTGGTCCCCTCGCCAAGATGCTGAAGAAGGGTATCGCCGCCAACTGGATTGCCGACGTGACCTCTGTCAACCGCGCAGTCTCTGCGTGGAGCGACCTGTAAGCTGACTCGTTCGGCACGCACTCGACACTCCTCGATTCGTCACGTTTCTTTTCCCCCACATCTCTTCGTCCGCTGTTCTCGCACGAGTGACGAGAGTGTTCCAACTACCGAATCGCCGTGCCAGCGCTCAAACGGACCGCACGCTGATGCGGTCGTCGCAGTAGAACAGAGAAAAGACGGTGAGAGTTAGTGCGACGGTTCGCCGACCGGGGCCTCCATATCGTCGATACGGAGGATGAGGATGTTGCTCGTGTCGTCCTTGCCGTCGAGCGTGCCGTCGATGACGAGTTTCGAGAGCGGCGTCGGACCGACGCGAATCTTGTCTCCCTCGTGGAAGTCACGAACCGAGCCCTGCACGTGAATCTCTGCGCGGCAGAGTTCGGGGTGGTGGACGCTCGACAGGTCGATTTCGTCGACGTTCACGCCTTCGACCTGCTCGTCGTTGTGGAACAGCGGAACCGACGCGGGTTCGTCCATCTTGTCTACGTCGAGTGCCTCGTACGCGTTCGCTGTCGGCTTGTAGCCACCCTTCGGGCCAGGTACACCCTCGACGAGCTGGAGCGCTTTCAGACTCTGCATCTGGTTACGGATGGTCCCCGGGTTGCGGTTGACCTCCTCCGCAATGTCTTCTCCTTTCACCGCATCGTCGGAGTCTCGGTAGAGATTGATGAGTGCGGTAAGGATAGTTTTCTGACTGGAAGTCAGCTCGATTGACGACATGGAGAGTGGTTCGCTACATACGTCCTTAAATCCGATGGATGATGGCTCGAATATTCTGTTCACCTCCGTTGTAACGAACACCTTTTCAGGAATGTCAAACTGGGACAGACGTTCGCCGAGTTGGTGTCGATAACACTAAACGCCTCACGGGTGTGCGGTCGAATATGAACGGGAAACGAGTGCTCGTCACCGGCGGTGCAGGGTTCATCGGTTCCAACCTCGCGAACTCGCTCGCCGAAGACAACGACGTCGTCGCCATCGACGACCTCTACCTCGGCACGCCCGAGAACCTCGACGACTCGGTGGAGTTCCACGACGTGAGCGTGCTCGACGACGACTTGCCGACCGAGGGCGTGGACGTGGTGTTCCACCTCGCTGCGCTGTCGTCGTACAAGATGCACGAAGACGACCCGGCACGCGGTGCCCGCGTCAACGTCGAGGGGTTCGTCAACACGGTCGAACAGGCCCGAAACGACGGGTGCGACACCGTCGTCTACGCCTCCACGTCGTCGATTTACGGGTCGCGGACCGAACCATCGCCAGAGAGTATGCCTGTCGAGGCGCGAACGGGGTACGAGGCGTCGAAACTCGCACGGGAGCGCTATGCCGAATACTTCCACCACCACTACGACATGCACCTCGCCGGCCTGCGCTTCTTCTCGGTCTATCAGGGATTCGGCGGGGCAGAAGAACACAAAGGCGAGTTCGCGAACACCGTCGCACAGTTCGCCGACAAGATTGCCAGTGGTGAGCGTCCCGAACTCTTCGGCGACGGGTCGCAGACGCGCGACTTCACCCACGTCGACGACGTCGTCCGCGGCATCGAACTCGCTGCCGACCACCGACTGCAGGGTATCTACAACCTCGGGACGGGCGAGAGTTACTCGTTCAACGAGATGGTCGCGATGATAAACGACGCCCTCGGAACCGACGTGGACCCTGCGTACATCGAGAACCCACTGGACGTGTACGTCCACGACACGATGGCCGATTGTACGAAGATTCGCGAGGCCACCGGATGGGAACCGGAAATCTCGTTCGAAGAGGGCGTCCGTCGCGTCTGTGAACCGTACCGCTCCGACTAACTCTCTGACTCCTCCGGCGGCGGTGACCGACTTCGTCCTTCGAACTCCACGTTCACGGTGACGTCTCGCTGCGTCGTCGCACGTATCTCGTCTCCGAGTCGCGATGCTAACTGGGGATACTGCTGGCCGACTGGGTGCTGGACGGCGACCGTGACTTCTCGCGGGGCGTCACTCAGTCCCGCCGTTCCGAAGTCGACCCGAACCGAGAGGAGCTCGAGCGAGTCGTACGTTGGGTCGTCTAGGACGGTCTGTACTGCCGCAGTCGATTGATTCTCGAACACGATGTGGGAGGTGAGGAGTGTACCAGGTCCGAGTACCGTCAGTCCGAGCAGTGCGATGGCGACCCACGTCGCCCGGTTACTGACGAGTGCTCGGACGAGCGTGCGCGTGGACGACGCCGAGTCCCAATCGGTGGGACGGTAGCCGAGATACCACAGTGAGAGCGTCCCAGCGAAGACGATGCCGACGATGTTGACTACGAGTAGCGTGAGTGCACCGACGGTCACCGTCGGAATGCCCCACGCGACACCGATACCGACTGCCGCCGCGGCGGGAACGGTCGCAGCAGCGACGGCGACACCAACAATCGAGACTGGAAGTTCGGTGGCGAGGCCTACACCGCCGGCGGCACCGGCACAGAGTGCGACGAGCAACGTCAACAGGCCCGGCGACGAACGACTCGCTATCTGCTGAACCGTCGTCACGTCCAGCGACGGTGGCACGAACTGTGCCGTCTTGAGTCCCCACCCGAGGAGGGCGGCAGCGACGACGGCGACGGCGAGTCCGGCCACCGTCGACCGAACCCCGTGCGTGAACATCGTCTCGTCGCCGAGTGCCGCCCCGACGCTCCCCGTGAGTGCTGCACCGATTTGTGGAGCGATGACCATCGACCCGACGACGAGTGCGGGCGAGTCGAGCAACAACCCCGCTGTCGCGACGAGGGCGCTCAGAATCGTCATCAGGTAGTACGCCGTCGGTTGCGGGTTGAGGTCGTGCGCCTTCGTCTGAATCTCTTCGTTCGAGACGCGCTCTTCTTCTTCGTGGCCTTCGACGAACCGCTCGACGAGGTGGTCGTAGTTCGGCGTGGTCGCCGACTCAGCGTTGCCGATGACGAGGTGGTCTTCTTCGAATCCCGTCTCGGCGAGACGGTCTCTGACTCTATCGACTGCCTCGGTCGGCACTGGAAAGACCACGAGGAATGCTCGGGCCTCGTCGTCTGCGTGTTCGTCGTGAGTCGGGAGTACCACGGGGTCGATATCCTCGTCTCGAAGTGTGCCGAGGACCGCGTCGAGGAGACCACTCTCGACGCGTATCTGAAGGAGACGCATGCCGAGGGATACGACGTCTCGCCGCAAAAATCGGGATGCTGTCTGGTCTATTCGCCGGACAGTCTCTCGTTTGGAGGTGTCTCCGAGGCTGTGGGTTCCGATGCCACTAAACACCCGCACCGAGTGATTCGACTATGGAACGGAACGTTCGAATTCTCGGTGCACCGACTGACTACGGTGCAAATCGTCGTGGTGTGGACATGGGTCCCTCTGCGATTCGATACGCCGGACTGACGGCGCAACTGGAGTCTGCGGGTGTCTCACCGACGGATGCGGGTGACCTCAGCGTCCCCCACCACGCGACGCGCGACGCCGACGCAGGTGCGGAGAACGCAAAACACATCCAGGAAGTCGAAGAGGTGTGTACGGCACTCGCCGACGCTGTCTCGACTGCGCTCGCGGATGGGTCGACGCCACTCGCCCTCGGTGGCGACCACTCTATCGCAATCGGGTCGATGGTCGGCAGTGCCCGCGACGCCGACATCGGTGTCGTCTGGTTCGACGCCCACGGCGACTTCAACACGCCTGGAACCTCGCCGTCGGGGAACGTCCACGGGATGCCCCTCGCTGCGGCCCTCGGAATCGGCGACTTCGACGGCGTCGAATGGGCGAACGCCGACGGCCTGAGAGAAGAGAACGTCGCCATCGTCGGCCTCCGCGACGTGGACGAAAACGAGACGGCGGCGATTCGCGACAGCGACGTGACTGCCTACACGATGTCCGACATCGACGAACGTGGCATCACCGAGGTGACGAAGGACGCACTCGACGTCGCCACGAGCGGAACCGATGGCATTCACGTCAGTCTGGACCTCGATTGGCTCGACCCCCGCGAAGCACCGGGCGTCGGGACACCCGTCCGCGGCGGTGCCACGTACCGAGAGGCGCACGCTGCGATGGAACTCGTCGCCGAGTCGGAGGCGATGCGCTCGTTCGAACTCGTCGAGGTCAACCCCATCCTCGACCAGCACAACGAGACGGCAACGCTCGCGACTGAACTCGCCGCCAGCGCCTTCGGCAAGCGCATCCTCTGATGGCAGCGCCAAGAGAAGCACCCGCACCCCACGACTTGGCCGCCGGCGTCGTCGTCATCCGTGACGACGCCATCCTCGCGGTGTACGAGAAGGACCGCTGGGGACTGCCGAAAGGCGGGTCCGAACCCGGCGAGTTCTTCTTCGAGACTGCCGCGCGCGAGGCAGCAGAAGAGACGGGTATCCCCGTCGAGATTCAGTCGCTCGCGTTCACGAGCGAGATTCGCGGCCCCGACCGGCGTATCTACCTCCAGCGGTTCTACCACGCCGAGGCACAGGACGCCGCCGACCCATCGCCCCGCGACCCTGACGACGAAATCGAGGAGGCGGCGTATCTCCCACTGTCCGAACTGGGGTCGACGCTCACGTACCGTCCCCGTGTGGAACCGCTCCGCGAGTGGTTGCGAGACCGGAAACCGCGGCACTACACGTACGACCTGACGAGCGAACCGTCGCACGTCGACGAGTAATCACTACGAGACTGATTTTTCGAGGGCAGAAACGAGTCGGAGTGACCGCGTCTCGCGGTTACTCTTCGTCTGATTCGGCGTCTTCGCTCGCTTCGGGTGCAGCGCTTGCGCCGTCAGCTTCGTCCGTTTCCACTGTTTCGTCTGCGTCCACTGCTTCGTCTTCGAGTTCCTCGTCTTCGGTCGTCATCGCCGGCGGAATCACGTCGACAGAGGCGACGGTGTCGCCCGCGTCGAGGTCCATGACGATGACGCCCATCGTGTTCCGACCGACCGTCGAGATGTCTTCGACTGGCGTCCGAAGTATCTGGCCGTCGTCGGACATGACGACGAGGTGGTCGCCTTCGCCGACGGTGTTGATGGCACAGACCGGACCGTTTCGCTCGTTCGTCTTGATGTCGATGAGGCCTTTCCCGTTACGCGACTGCGCGCGGTACTTGTCGAGGTCCGTGCGCTTGCCGTAGCCGTTTTCGGTGACGGTGAGAATCCAACTGTGGTGGTCCTCGTCGATAGCGGCGACCCCGGCGACCTGGTCGTCGCCGGTGAGTTTGATGCCACGGACACCCCGTGCGGAGCGTCCCATCGCTCGAACTTCGTCTTCGTCGAAGCGGATGGACATGCCCTGTTCGGTGCCGATGACCAGGTCGTGTGCGCCGCGGGTGACCTCCACGTCGACGAGTTCGTCGCCGTCGTCCAGTTTGGTGGCGATGATACCCGTCGAGAGGATGTTCTGGAAGCGGTCCATGTTCGTGCGCTTGATGTACCCGTTTCGGGTCACCATCGTGAGGTAGCCGTCTTCTTCCTCTAGGTCGTCGCAGTTGACGACGGCGGTAATCTCCTCGCCGTCGTCGAAGTCCAGCAGGTTGACCGCGGACTTGCCGCGGGCGGTGCGGGACATCTCCGGAACCTGGTAGGTCTTGAGTTGGTAGACCTGCCCGTGGTTGGTGAAGCACAACAGGTCGTCGTGGGTGTTCGTGACGAACACCGACGACACCTTGTCGCCTTCCTTCAGGTCCGTGCCGATGATGCCTTTGCCACCGCGGTGCTGGGCGCGGAAGCGCGAGACGGGCATCCGCTTGATGTAGTCGTCTTCGCTGACGACGACGACGACGTCTTCCTCGGGGATGAGGTCTGCGCGAGTGACTTCGCCGGTGTTGGCGACGAACGAGGTCCGCCGGTCGTCGGCGTACTCGTCTTTGATGTCGAGGAGTTCGGACTCGATGACGGCGTCGAGTTCGGACGCGTCGCCGAGGATGGTTTCGAGGCGCTCGATTGTCGCCTGTACGTCCTCGTACTCGTCTTCGATTTCGGCCGCTTCCATCGAGGTAAGCGAGCCAAGTTGCATCGCGACGATGTGGTTCGCCTGGTCCTCGGAGAAGTCGAACGTCGGAAGCGGTTCGCCGTCGACTTCGACGACGACTTCGCCGCGGAGTGCGGCCTTCGCGTCGTCACGACTCTCGGAGTTCCGGATGGTCTCGACGACGTCGTCGATGTTGTCGAGGGCCTTCAGGCGGCCTTCGAGGATGTGTGCCCGGTCTTCGGCCTCTGCGAGTTCGTACTCGGAGCGCCGGCGGACCACGTCGCGGCGGTGGTCGAGGTAGTGCTGGAGCGTCTCTTTGAGCGTCAGCACCTGTGGTTGGCCGTCCACGAGGGCGAGGTTGATGACGCCGAACGTGGATTCGAGGTGGTTGTCGAGCAGTTGGTTCTTGACGACTTCCGCCATCGCGCCGCGCTTGAGTTCGATGACGACGCGGATACCGTCGCGGTCTGACTCGTCGCGGATGTCGCGGATGCCCTCAATCTTGCCGGCGTTCACGTCGTCGGCGATTCGCTCGATGAGGCGGGCCTTGTTCTCCTGATACGGGAGTTCGTTGATGACGATGCGGCCTTCCTCTTCGTGGACGTCGTAGTCGGCGCGGACGCGGATTCGGCCGCGACCCGTCTTGTACGCCTTGTGGACCGCGTTGCGGCCGACGATGTTCGCGCCGGTCGGGAAGTCGGGTCCCTTGACGTGTTCCATCAGGTCGCTGACGGTGGCGTCGGGGTTCTCGATGAGTTCGACGGTTGCGTCGATGACTTCACCGAGGTTGTGCGGCGGGATGTTCGTGGACATCCCGACGGCGATACCGGACGACCCGTTGACGAGCAGGTTCGGGAACGACGAGGGGAGGACGGTCGGTTCCTGCTTCCGGTCGTCGTAGTTCGACTGGAAGTCGACGGTGTCCTTGTCGATGTCCGCGAGGAGTTCCTCGGCGATAGACGACATGCGCGCTTCCGTGTACCGCATTGCCGCCGGCGGGTCGCCGTCGACAGACCCGAAGTTCCCCTGTCCGTCGACGAGGGGATAGCGCATGGAGAAGTCCTGCGCCATGCGCGCGAGGGTGTCGTAGATTGCGGAGTCTCCGTGTGGGTGGTAGTCACCCATCGTCTCGCCCACGATGGACGAGGACTTCCGGTGTGAGGAGTTGGAGGTCACGCCGGCCTGGTGCATCGCGTAGAGGATGCGTCGGTGGACCGGTTTCAGGCCGTCGCGGACGTCCGGGAGAGCACGTCCCGCGATGACCGACATCGCGTAGTCGATGTACGACTGCTCCATCTCGTCTTCGATACGAGCGTTGCGAATCTCCGCCGCGATACCCGCGCCGGGTTCGAAGGAATCAGGTGCGTCAGAACTCATATTAGATGTCTACCCACTCGGCTTCGGTCGCGTGTTCTTTGATGAACTCTTTTCGGGGTTCGACGGCGTCGCCCATGAGGATGCTGAACATCCGGTCGGCGGCGGCGGCGTCCTCGACGGTGATGCGCTTGAGGACGCGGTTTTCGGGGTTCATCGTCGTCTCCCACAACTGGTCGGGGTTCATCTCGCCGAGACCCTTGAACCGCTGGACCTGCGTGGGGTTGCCGTTACACTTCTCTTCGATGATGCGGTCCCGCTCTTCTTCGTTCATCGCGTCGTAGGTGTTGCCGCGGTAGCGAACGCGGTAGAGCGGTGGTTGCGCCGCGTAGACGTAGCCTGCTTCGATGAGGGGGCGCATGTGGCGGTAGAGCAGGGTGAGAAGCAGCGTCCGAATGTGTGCCCCGTCGACGTCGGCGTCAGTCATCAGGATGATGCGGTTGTACCGTGCGTCCTCGATGTCGAACTCGTCGCCGATACCCGCGCCGATGGCGGTGATGAGTGCGCGAACCTCGTTGTTCTGGAGGATGCGGTCGAGACGGTGTTTCTCGACGTTCAGAATCTTCCCGCGGAGAGGGAGAATCGCCTGGAACTTCCGGTCGCGGCCCTGCTTCGCGGACCCACCTGCGGAGTCACCCTCGACGACGAACAGTTCGGACTCGGCGGGGTCGCGCGTCTGACAGTCTGCGAGTTTGCCCGGCAGCGACGTGGATTCGAGTGCCGACTTGCGGCGGGTGAGTTCCTCGGCCTGCTTCGCGGCCTTGCGGGCGCGTGCGGCCTCGACGGCCTTCATGATGATGGCCTGCGCCACGTCCGGGTTCTCCTCGAAGTACGTGCCGAGTTTCTCGTGCGTGACACTCTCGACGATACCGCGAACCTCGGAGTTGCCGAGTTTCGTCTTCGTCTGGCCCTCGAACTGCGGGTCGGGGTGCTTGACGGAGATGACGGCGGTGAGGCCTTCACGAACGTCTTCGCCGCGGAGGTTGTCGCCGTCGAGGTCCGAGAGCATTCCCTCGGAGTTCGCGTAGTCGTTGACGACACGGGTGAGTGCCGTCTTGAACCCAGTCAGGTGGGTTCCGCCTTCACGGGTGTTGATGTTGTTGGCGAAGGCGTGGATGGAGCCCTGCAACTCGTCGGTCGCCTGCATGGCGATTTCGACGGCGATGCCGTCTGACTCGTCTTCGTAGTAGATGACGTCGTCGTGGAGAGACGTCTTCGTCTCGTCGAGGTACTCGACGAACTCGCGAATCCCGCCTTCGAAGAGGAAGGTACTCGACTCGTCGGTTCGCTCGTCGGTGAGCGTGATTTCGACGCCAGAGTTGAGGAACGCGAGTTCCCGAAGGCGGTTTTCGAGCGTCTTGAAGTCGAACTCGTCCGTCTCGAAGATATCGTCGTCCGGCCAGAACGTGATGACCGTCCCGGTGTCTTCGTCCGGTTCGAGGTCACGAACGCGTTCGAACCCGTCTGGGAGTGGTTCGCCGAGTTCGAAGCGGTGACGCCAGAGTGCGCCGTCGCGCTTGACTTCGACTTTCAGTTCCTTCGAGAGTGCGTTGACGACGGAGACACCGACGCCGTGTAGACCCCCGGAGACCTGGTAGGATTTGTTGTCGAACTTCCCACCCGCGTGGAGGATGGTCATGATGACCTCCAGAGCAGGTCGGTCGTACTGTTCGTGCGTATCCACCGGGATACCACGGCCATTGTCTGCGACACTCACTGACCCGTCTTGGTGAAGGGTCACTTCGATAGCGTCACAATACCCCGCGAGTGCTTCGTCGATGGAGTTGTCGACGACTTCGTAGACGAGGTGATGGAGTCCGCGAGAATCGGTGGACCCGATGTACATCGCCGGACGTTTTCGAACGGCTTCGAGCCCTTCGAGGACCTGAATCTGTCCGGCCCCGTACTCGTTATCCTGAGACATCTGAAGTGGCCTAGGATAGCCCGTCCCTTAAAGCCTCGCACGCGCGGGCGCGAACTACTTACAGGAACGCTGCTTCGGGACGCCAACGACCGACCTGTCGTGCAATTTTCGACCAGTTCTGCCCTGCAACCGTGGTCACGATTCGACAGCCCCGTTCACTTTCACCCTGGTGCCGGTGAGTACTTAACGCGGGACTGGGTAGATGCGGCACAGGAAATGACGTCGTTCCAGTCGACGCTCGGTGAAGACGAGGGGATCGCAGAGGAGTTGGCGAAAGGCCAGCGAGAGATCTCCATCGCCGAGTTCTTCGAGAAGAACAAGCACATGTTGGGCTTCGACAGTGGAGCCCGCGGGTTGGTCACCGCCGTCAAGGAGGCTGTGGACAACGCGCTCGACGCCACGGAGGAGGCGGGCATCCAGCCCGACATCTACGTGGAGATTAGCGAGGTACGCGATTACTACCGCCTCGTCATCGAAGACAACGGGCCGGGCATCACGAAAGAACAGGTGCCCAAAGTGTTCGGGAAACTCCTCTACGGGTCTCGTTTCCACGCACGCGAACAGTCCCGCGGTCAGCAGGGTATCGGTATCTCTGCGGCAGTTCTCTACTCGCAACTGACGAGCGGGAAACCCGCGAAGATTACGAGCCGAACCCAGGGCTCTGCGGACGCCGAGTACTTCGAACTCGTCATCGACACGGACAAGAACGAACCCGAGATTCGCACGTCGAAGACCACGTCGTGGGACCGTCCCCACGGCACGCGAATCGAGTTAGAGATGGAAGCGAACATGCGGGCGCGCCAGCAACTCCACGACTACATCCTCCACACGGCAGTCGTGAACCCGCACGCGCGCTTCGAACTCCGGGAACCCGGCCTCGACGAACCGATGAAGTTCGAACGGGCGACCGACCAACTCCCGGAACAGACGAGCGAGATTCGGCCACACCCACACGGGGTCGAACTCGGGACGCTGTTGAAGATGCTCGCTGCGACGGAGTCGTACTCCGTCTCTGGATTCCTCCAAGAGGAGTTCACCCGCGTCGGTGCGAAAACGTCGAGCAAAGTTATCGACGCCTTCCGCGACCGACACTTCGGCCGCGAGATGACGTGGAAGACGCCAGCGACACACGAATCGGACGAACTCGTCGCCGTCGTCGAAGACGCAATCGCGAACAAAGGCAAGGGGCCGACGGCCGCGTTCGCCGAGGAACTCGTCGATATCGTCGTCGGGAAAGACCGCATCGCCCACGAAGAACTCGAACAGATAGTCGGCAACGTCGCCGAGTCGGTCGGTGCCGAGACGGACACCTCGTTCGGCGACACCGTTCAGGCGAACGTCGTCGAAGCGCTGTGGCCCGTCCTCACCGAGGACCGCGAGGGCGACATCTACAGTCTCGTCGACGAGGTGACGACGACGAAGAAGAGCGACGCCGGCAAGGTGTCGATTTCGCGTTCTATCGCCACGCAGTTCGCCGAGACGACCGGACCCGCAGACCGCGCCACACACGACGACGTCGACGAGTTCGTCACGTGGGCGGCAGAACGAACCAAAGAACGGCAAGACGAGACGTACGGCGAGACGGCCCGCGAGAACATCGTGGACGCACTCTGGTCGCGGATGCGAACTGTCTCGGACGACGTGCCGAAAGTCCGTGACATCGCCGACGACCGGGACGTCGCCCGCGACTTGCTCGAAGGGATGCGCGAGACGGACATCCTCGCACCACCGACGGATTGTCTCTCGCCCATCACGGCCGAACTCGTCGAAGAAGGGCTGAAAAAAGAGTTCGACGCCGACTTCTACGCCGCGGCGACGCGTGACGCGGAAGTCCACGGCGGCGACCCGTTCATCGTCGAAGCGGGCATCGCCTACGGCGGCGAACTCAAATCCGAGGGGAGCATCGACCTGCTTCGCTTCGCGAACCGCGTCCCCCTCGTCTACCAGCAGGGTGCGTGTACTATCACGCACGTCGTGAAGGACATCGGCTGGCGGAACTATGGCCTCGACCAACCGGGCGGCAGTGGTATGCCGAACGGCCCCGCCGTCCTCATGGTCCACGTCGCATCCACGAACGTGCCGTTCACGAGTGAGTCGAAAGACGCACTCGCGGACGTGCCGGCGATTCAAGACGAGGTCGAACTCGCGATTCGCGAGGCGGCCCGGGACCTCAAGTCGTACCTCTCGAAGCGTCGCTCGCTCCAGAAGCGCCGGAAGAAGCAGGACGTGCTCGGCCGCATCCTGCCGCAGATGGCGACGAAACTCTCGGAAGTCACCGGACGCGAGGAACCCAACATCGAGGGCGCACTCGCTCGCATCATGAACAACGTGAGTGTGGACCGCGACGTCGACGACGGCAAGGTGACGCTCACGGTGAAGAACTACTCGAGTACGAACGAAGCCCCCGATATCACGGACATCGTCTCTGCGGAACCGAGCGGTCTCAACGGTGACGCCACGGTGGTCGACCTCGACGGCGAGTGGTTCGTCAAGTGGAGTCCGGAGGTGTCTGCCGGCGAATCGGCGACGCTCACGTACTCAGTCGCACAGGACGCGTCGTTCGACATCAACGTCGACGGCGTCGAGACGGAGAAACTGACGGTGAACGCATAATGGCATCCGAATCCAAGACCTCCGAGGAGATTGCCCGCGAACGGCTCATCGACCTCGCAGCGGAGTTCTACGACCAGTTCGACCGCGGGGAGATTCCCGAGATGAAACTCCCGACGCGGACGAAGAGCAACATCGAATACGACGAAGACTCACACGTGTGGGTCTACGGCGACCGAACCTCGACCCGGTCGGCGAACAGTGTCCGCGGTGCGCGGAAACTGCTGAAGGCCGCCTACACGATCGAGTTCCTCGCACGGCAACTCGACGAAGACCGTTCGTCCACCCTTCGTGAACTCTACTACCTCTCCGAGTCGTGGGACGCCGAAGAGGCCCACTTCTCCGACCAGGACGAGTCGAACCAACTCGTCGAAGACCTCGAAATCGTCTCGAAGGTCACCCGCGAGGACTTCCACATGCGACCCGAGGAGTCGGGTGCGACGCTCATGGGGCCACTCCAGATTCGCGAGCAGACTCGCCGCGGGGAGCGCAAAATCCACTGTCAGGGCGACGTCGGCGAAGGTGGCTACCAGATTCCGAACAACCCGGACACCATCGAGTTCCTCGACCACGACATCGACTTCGTGATGTGTGTCGAGACCGGTGGGATGCGTGACCGCCTCATCGAAAACGGGTTCGACGAGGAGTACAACGCGCTCATCGTCCACCTGAAGGGGCAACCCGCACGAGCGACCCGTCGTATCACCAAGCGACTCCACGACGAACTCGACTTGCCCGTCGTGGTCTTCACAGACGGCGACCCGTGGTCGTACCGCATCTTTGGCTCTGTCGCGTACGGGTCTATCAAATCGGCACACCTCTCTGAGTACCTCGCGACGCCGGAAGCCCGGTTCGTGGGTATCCAGCCACAGGACATCGTCGACTACGACCTGCCGACCGACCCGTTGGCAGACTCCGACATCAACGCGCTCCAGTCCGAACTGGACGACCCGCGCTTCATGACCGACTACTGGGAAGAACAGATAGAACTCCAACTCGACATCGGAAAGAAGGCAGAACAGCAGGCACTCGCGGCCCGCGGCCTCGACTTCGTCACCGACGAGTACCTGCCCACGCGTCTCGACGAGATGGGCGTCATCTAACTCGGCGAGGCACGTTCCGGCCCCGCTTTCGTTTTGTGTCTCCGATTACGGATAGAGACCGTCACCGCGGAATCCGTCGAAGAATCGACTGACGACGCCGTTGAGTTCTCTCGGCTTACTGGTCGCGAGGTTGTGGCCGACACCTTTGAACAGCGCCAGCGTCGCGTCGTCGATGCCGTCTTTCACCTCGCGGATGCGCGGTTCGGGGAACAGTCGGTCCGAATCTCCCGCGGCGACGAGTGTGGGTGCGTCGATGGTTTCGAGTATCTCACGCGAGTCGTGTTCCAGACTGGCGGTACACGAGAGGACCACGTCGGCGGGAACCTCCGGACGGAAGTCGGCGACTCGTCCGGCAAGTTGGATGAGTGGTGGGGCGATGGTCTTTTCGTACCCGTCCGCCACCTCGCGTTCGGTGTCTGCGAGCACGTCGGTCCACTTGCCTTTGCCTGCCCAGTTTCGCCAGCGCTTCACTGCTGCTTCACCGTGACCGCCGAGACGTGTTCCTGCCGAGACGATAGCCACCGACCCGACGTAGTCGGGGTAGTCGGCGGCGAGGTACTGCGCGACGAGGCCACCTAGTGAGACACCGACGACGTCGGCGGGCCACAGGTCGTGCTCGTCGACGATAGTCGCGTACGCCGCGGCCATGTCGCGAGTCGAAGAACCCACAGGGAGGTGGCGGCGTCGGCCGACCACCCACACGTCTCGGTCGGAGAACTCCCGGTAGAGTCCGGTCAGTGCCATCGCGATACCACGATTCGGTTCGCCGCGTTGGAAGGCGTCGGAGAGGCCGGGGAGGACGAGGAGGGGGTCACCGTCGGTGTCGCCAAACCGATAGTACGGACGCCGGCCACCGAGCATACCATAGTCGAGGTCCATGCGTCGATACACGGTGCGATGCGCCAAAACCGTTCTGTCTGTTTACACCTTTTCAGACGTGGTCTGGGTCGTCGAGGACGACCGGAATCCCGCGCGTCGCCACGTCGACGACGAACGCCTCTTCGTCCGCTTCGAGGAGGGGGATGGTGTCGTAGTGGATGGGCAATACGAGGTCTGGGTCCAGTGTCTCCGCGAGGTCCGCGGCCTCGTGACGGTCCATCACGACTGTGCCGCCGATGTTGGCGAGGAACAGCGAGACTTCGAGGTGCTCGAAGCCTTCCAGTACGTCTGAGTCGCCGGGCCAGAAGATGGTTCGGTCGCCGACCGAGATGTGGAACGCACAGCCCAGTCCGCGTGGGTGGTAGGGGTCGCCACTCTCGCGGAGATGCGGGCCATCGGGGTCGTTGAACGCCGGGAGCGTCCACACGTCAGCCTCGCCGACCGTGAGGAAGTCTTCTTCGCCGACGCGAATCGTCTCGTACGGGAGGTCTTCGACAGGTGTCACGTCGCGGTCGATGTTCGACGCGTCGACACCCTCGAAGGCGACGACAGTCGCATCTGCGTCGGCCACCTGTTCGATGGCGTCGGAGTCGTAGTGGTGGTCGTGGGTGACCAAGATCAGGTCGCCGTCGCGGGCGTAGTAGTCGTCGAGGACGCCGTACCGCCCGGGGTCGAAGTAGACGACGAAGCCGTCGGGTGACTCGATGCGGACCGTGGCGTATCCCAGCCACGAGGCGTCGAGGCCGTCGTGTTTGATGCTCATGGACGTGAGGTGGACCCGCCGCATGAAAAACGCGACTACTGCGAGTCGGGAAGCGCCCGACCCGGTACCCGTCTATTGCGAGTCGGCCAACCGCTCGACGCGTTCGAGTGTGTCTGCCGTCTCCGCCGTCTTGTCTTCGCGGACGGTGACGAACCGCGGGAATCTGAGCGCGTATCCGGACGAGTAGGTAGGCGACGCCTGAATCTCCTCGTAGCCGACTTCGAAGACGACTGACGGTCGAATGTCGACTTCCTTGCCGGACTCGCGTTCGATTTCGGGTTCGAGCAGGTCGGTGAGTTCGACGAGTTGTTCGTCGGTGATACCTGTCGCGACCTTACCGATGGTCTCGAATCCCTCTCCGTCCGCTGCCGCTTCGTCCTCGACGCGGGCAGAGAGCAGGAACGTCCCGAGGAACTTCGCGCGTCGGCCTTCTCCCCACTCAGCCCCAGTCACCACGAGGTCCAGTGTCTCCACGTCGGGTTTGCGCTTCAGCCAGTTCTTCCCGCGGTCACCCGGCGAGTACGGCGCGTCGGGGTTCTTCAGCATGATGCCTTCGTGGCCGGCGTCGAGGGCGTCAGCCTCGTAGGCGGCGATTTCGTCGGCGTCGTCGGAGCGGAGCAAGTCGGACACTGCGTCGGACTCTGGGCCGAGGACCGTCGCCAGTCGGTCGTGTCGCATCGTGAGTGGTTCCGTCAACAAGTCGTCGCCGGCGGCGTGGAGACAGTCGAACGCCCGAAGTTCCACGCGGACCTCTTCGCGCATCCGCCCGACGTCGTGTTTACGACGGAAGCGGCGGAGAATCTCCTGAAACCGGAGTGGCT
>NZ_LOPV01000016.1 GCF_001469865.1 Haloferax profundi | reverse complement strand
GTCGTCGTCCATCGCCACGACTTCGCCGTCCAAGATGACGGGTTCGTCGACCGTCGCTTCGACGAACTCGACGACTTCGGGGAGCGCGTCCGTCACGTCCTCCATGTTCCGAGAGAAGAGCGACACGTCGCCAGATTCGTCGTGGTGGACCTGCACGCGAGCACCGTCGAACTTCGTCTCGACTGCCGCGGATTCCCACGCGTCGAGGGCGTCTGCGGCGGTCCCGGCCTGCGCGAGCATGGCCTGAATCGGCCGGCCGACTTCGAGGCGAACCTCGTCGAGGCCGGACTCGCCCTCGTCGCGGGTGACTTCGGCGACCATCCCGTAGTCGTTCGAGACTTGCAGTGCGCGGGCGACGCTGGCGATGGCGTCGTCGCGTCGTTCTCGTGCCGCCGACTCTGTGTCTGCGTCTACGTCGTCGTCGCGGATTGCCGCGGCGTCGTCGGGTGCGACGAGGAACGCCTCGGCGATTGCGTCGCGGACGCTGCCTTCGCCGACGCCGATGCGCATCTCCGAGAGGACGAGACGCGCGAGGAACCGCGCTTCGTCCGGGTCGGTCCGGTTGAACAGACCGTAGAGCGTCTTGAGTTTCGTGTCTTCGCTTCCCGACCCCGAGGCGGCAGCGAGTGCGCGGAGTTCGGAATCGACTTCGGCGACGGTGAGGCCGTCTTGGCCACCGCCACCGCCGAACGCTGCGAGTCCGCGTTGGCCGCCGAAGTCGTAACTCGCGGCGACAGCGCCGATTTCGCCGAGGTCAGCGAGTGTGTCCTCGACGTCGTCTGCGGAGACGTTCGGCCCAGCGGCGCGTGCAATCGCCTCGTGGCAGAGGCGGGGGCCGATATCGAGCGTCGTCGAGTCCCACGCCGGGAAGACGCGGCCTTGCACGAATCGGGCGACTGTCGAGAGGTCGTCGCCCGAGTCGCGAAACAGGTCGGCGAGGAGAGAGACGATAGCGAGGTCCGCGCTCTCTGCTTCGATGGCGGCGGCGCGGGTTGCGAACTCGGCGAACTGCATCGAGCGTGAGTATCCGCGCGCGCCCCAAAAGCATCTCGACAGTCGTCGGGGGTGTGATTCGCTGCCGAACGACCGCGCTGCCGGGACGTTCAAGAGTCTCGGCGTCCCAGCGGTGGGTATGAGCGACGACCTCGCAGAGCGCGTCGAAGACGTGCTCGCGGTCGACGCGGCCGAGTTCGAAGCACAGGCGAAAGCCGACGGAGAGGTTCTCAAGCGCGAACTGCGCGAAGGAACTTTCGACAATCATCAGTCGATCGTCGGACTGGAGTACGAGTTCTACGCCGTCTCGGACGGCCGGTGGTCCGCGAGCGAAGACGACGTTCACGCGCTCATGCGTGTGCCGCGGCGTCTGCTCGGACTCATGGGCTTCGAGAAGGAACTGGGCCTGCACAACGCCGAGATGACGACGAGTCCCCAACCGTTGAACCCCCACGGCCTCCGCGCACAGGAGTCGGAAGTTCGCGCCCGACTCGACGCGGCCCTCGATACCGCCGCCGCCGAGGGGATGCGCCTCGTCTCCGACGGGATGT
>NZ_LOPV01000015.1 GCF_001469865.1 Haloferax profundi | reverse complement strand
CGCCGGCCGGCGAATCTGCCCGTGAGTACCTCACGGACTCTATCAGGGACGGTGGGGTCCGCCTCGCGACGAACATGAGTAACTCGGTGCGGTATCACGCGATGGCCAACGGGCCGACTGCGCCGCCGTCGTTCGAACTCGAGGCACCACACGTCTCGCTCGAAGCAGACACGGTGATGCCCGAGGCACTCATCACGTCCATCCAACCGCACTATCAGGTGCCGCACGCCGCAGACCTCCCCCACTTCTTCAACTACGCCCTCCGGGTCGCTGGACCACTCCTCGCACTCGGCGTCAACTCGCCGTTCTTCCCCGCCGACCTCTACGACGACGACGCGACGGCAGAGGAGATACTGGACGACGGGTGGGACGAACACCGTATCGCCGTCTTCGAGTCAGTCCTCAACTCTGGGGACCACGAGAAAGTCACGTTCCCGACGGACCTCGACACCGTCGAAGACGCCGTCGACCGGGTCGTCGCCGACTCGACGATGGTTCCGATGTCCGTCGCACGAGGGGACCGATTCGACGACGAATTCGCCACGCTTCGCCGGAAACACGGCACCTACTGGCGGTGGGTTCGCCCAGTGTTCGACGGCGCGTCCCGGTCGTCGGCGAACGCGCGCATCGAGTTCCGGCCAATCGCCGGGCAACCGACTGTCCGCGACTCCGTGGCGTTCCAAGCCGCGTTCGCAGGTCTGATGGAGCGTCTCCCGCGGCAGGACCACCCGGTCATCGACCTCGAGTGGGACGTCGCGAACGAGAACTTCTACACTGCGATGCGCGAGGGACCACACGGCGACTTGCAGTGGATAGACGCCGATGGTGACGTGGTGTCGGGTGCCGAGATGTACGAAGACCTGCTCATCCACGCCCGCGACGGCCTCCGACTCGCCGGGTGTTCGGAAGAAGAAGCCAACTACTACCTCGAACCCCTGCGGAAGCGCGTCGAGACGGGCGTCACACCGGCCGACTGGAAGCGCGAACGCGTCCGTGAACACCTCGACAGCGGTGCCGACTTCGAGGCCGCACTTCACCAGATGCAACGCGAGTACGTCGAACAGCAGTCGGACACGCTCCTCGAAGGGGCGTTCGCGGACTGGTTCTAAGCGGGCGAAGGCAGTCTCCGTCCCAGTCAGCAGTTTCGGTCCGTGGGCGGTGCGAAGTACGTGTAATCGCCCAGTTTGTGCGTAATCTCTTCGAGAGATGGTTCTTCGCACCTGCTGCACCGTGACGGTTCTTCGGGGTCTGCGGTGACGGTGCCACACTGGCCACACGCGAAGAATCGCAATCCAAGCACGGGTGCTGGTAGGGGTGACGGGAGATAAGCGACGCCCCCGTCCTCTCGGTCGTGCTGACTCACCCGACGAGTCCTGCGGGTGGGCGAGTCGTTGAAAGCGAAGAGAAACCGAGAGGGGCCTTATTCGAGGCCTTCGAAGTTCTGGTGGCGCTGGATGTCGACGCCGTCTTCGGTGACGACGGCGATGTTGATGCCGTTACCCGACGCGAGGTCACGCTCGACTGCCGCGCGGATGGCGTTCGTGGCGACCTGCTTCGCTTCGTCGACGCTCAGGTCTTCTTCGTACTCGCGTTCGAGGACACCGAGGGCGTACTGACTGCCAGAGCCAGTGACGGTGTACTCTTCTTCGAGGACCGACCCTGCGGGGTCGATGCTGTAGATGTGGCCGCCTTCTTCGTCCACGCCGCCGAGGATGGGCTGGACGATGTAGAAGCCACCAGAGCGCAGGAAGTTGCCGACGAGCGTCGACAGCGCCTGCATGCTCATGTCTTCGCCGCGGCGGGCCTCGTAGAGGCGGACTTCCGCGCGGAGCGAACTGATGAGCGACTGGGCAGCAGAGACCGACCCAGCGATGGTCAGTGCGCCCGTCGGGTGAATCTCTTCGACCTTCTGGACGTCCTTCGAAGAGACCATGTAGCCCATGCTCGCGCGCATGTCGGTCGCCAGGACGACGCCCTCTTCGGTTTTGATGCCGACGGTCGTGGTACCGGTCTTCGTCTCTTTGTCACCGAGTGATTCGGCGCGTCGCTCGGCGTGTGGGAACTCGCCGAGTTCGGGGCCGAACACGTTCGAGTGGTCGCCGTTGAGCGAATCGAGACGGCCGGAGAACTCGTCGTGAGTCGGGGTACGCATTGTCTGCGATTGCACTTCGGCGCTGATAAATGCAACCCTTCACCTCGCCGTTGCCGGTGTCGCGCTGTCTGACGCCTGTCGGCGGCGGCGTCGCTCTTCGGCGACGGTGGGTCTGTCAAAAAGTGGCGCGTGGGCCGGGTTAGCGGGCCGCAGCGCGTTCGTATGCGTTTCCGGTCGTCTCGACGAGACGACGGACTGGGAGGGTCACGCCCATCCGGCGGGCAGCGAGGGCAATCGGCAAGAGCGCGATGCCTGTCGCGACCGACAGTTGATAGGCGGCGAATAGGACGTACTTCGTCAGGCGGGGTGTCATTTCCGTGTCCTCAGTCGTGGCTCCAGATGCCCTCGAATATAAGCTTTCCCACCTCGGGGAATTCCACCCCCGACGCTGTCTGGCGATTCAACTACACTTGTACATACTCCAATACGAGCGACTATTCCGCGTGGGTAGTCTGTGGCCAGTCCGGGGGATTCTCGTAACTTATGAGGATAATATCGATGGCATGCGCAGGCCGTGCGCGTTCTGGTCCGAATTCGCGACTGTCGCGGACGACGGTACTTCGTCGCGCATCGTGTGCGGGTGGAACTGTCTACCATCCGTCCGCGCGAACCACAAGACACGAAACCCCACCGGCGCGTAACAGGAGTATGAGCAACTATCTCGTCGCGATGGAGGCGGCCTGGTTGGTACGGGACGTCGAGGACATCGACGACGCCATCGGCGTCGCCGTCAGCGAGGCTGGCAAGCGACTCAACGAAAAGAACAAAGAGTACGTCGAAGTCGAAGTCGGTGCCACGCCGTGTCCGGCCTGTGGCGAACCGTTCGACTCCGCGTTCATCGCGGCCAACACCGCACTCGTCGGACTGCTCCTCGAAATCAAGATTTTCAACGCAGACGGCGAGAAACACGCCTCCCGCATCGCGAAGAGCGAAGTCGGCGGCGCACTCCGCGACGTCCCCCTCGACGTCATCGACGTGATGGAGTTCGACGAAGAAGAGGCCTGAGCGACCAGAACCTTTTTTCATAACCGTGGGTTATTCCTCGGCATGGAACTCCCCACGCCGCAGGACCTTCGGGAACGCCGCAAGGCACTGGAGTTGACCCAGAGCAAACTCGCCGACATGGCGGGTGTCTCACAACCACTCATCGCCCGCATCGAGGGCGGAGACGTCGACCCACGGCTTTCGACGCTGAGACGCATCGTCGAGGCACTCGACGAGGCAGAGGGCCGTATCGTCCGCGCAGAAGACATCATGAACACGCAGGTTCGAAGCGTCGCACCGGACAACTCCGTCCTCGAAGCACGCGACATGATGCTCGACGCAGGGTTCTCGCAGTTGCCCGTCATCGAGAATGGTCGGCCACTGGGCATCATCTCGAACGCCGACATCCGCCACGTCCAAGAGGACAACGTCGCAGAACGCCCGGTGAACGAAGTCATGTCCGAGAGTATCACGACGGTCGAACCCGAGACCACGCTGGACGAAGTCGGCGTCTACCTCGACCACAACTCGGCGATTCTCGTCGTCGAAGGCGGCGAGACGGTCGGTATCATCACGGAAGCAGACATCGCCGCGCACATCTGACACGGGTCGAATCCGACAGCGGACGACGACGCTGTCGAGGGCAGGCGACGACGACGTTACCGGCGGCGAACGACGAGGGGAGTCGAACCCTTCGGTTGGGTCGTCATCTCGGGAGTGATTTCTAATGGGTCGTCTGTTCCCCAGTCGAGTTCGAAGTCTCTGAGAACTGTTGCGAGGACGATTTTCGCCTCGGTGAGTGCGAACGCACGCCCGAGACAACTCCGCGGGCCTGCGCCGAAGGGGACGTAGGCGTACTGTGGTCTCTCGTCGTCGTCGGCCCAGCGCTCGGGGCGGAATTCGAGTGGTTCGTCGTACCAACGCTCGTCGCGGTGAACACGAATCACCGAGAGATGGATGTCAGTCCCTGCGGGAATCGTCCGCTCCCCGACCGAGAACGGGTTGGTCGTCACCCGCGGAAGTGTGTGTACCGGAGGGTACAGTCGAAGACTCTCTTTGAGGACGCGTTCGAGTACGGGGAGGTTATCGATTGCCTCCTCGGTCACTGGCCCGTCACCGACGACATCGTCCACTTCGGCGACCGCGTCCTCGTACGCCTCGGGATGCGTGGCCAAGAGATAGAGTGTGAACGTGAGCGCCAGTGCGGTCGTCTCGTGTCCGGCGAAAATCATCCCGACGAGTTGGTCTTCCATCTCTTCGACGGTCGCCGGGTACTCACTACCGAGTGCCTCCGACAATCGCGAAGCGAGACTGCCATCGCGTGCCGATTCGACGAGGGTTCTGACCTCTGCACGGAGAACCTGGTCGGCCCGTTCGAACCTGCGACGACCCGGCGTGGGGACCCAATCGGGGAGTGCCCACGCGATTGGCTCGAACAATCCGTTGATACCGTCGGCCGCCTCTCTCACTTCGGTGTCGCCATCGAGGTCGAGTTCCCGTCCGAGAATGGTTGCGAAGATGATGTCCAGAGTGAGATTTTTCATCTCGGAGACGAGCGACACGGTTCCCGAGGACGGCCACGAACCGAGTCGTCGCTCGACCTGTTCTCGCATCGTCGGGGCGTAGTCGGACATGCGGTCCCAGCGGAAGAACGGGTCGATTTCCGTTCGCTGCAATCGCCACGTGTCACCCTCTACAGCACCGACACTCTGGCCGACTGCATCTGTGAACTCGGCTCCCTTCGAGATGGCGTCACGCTCGGAAACCAACACTCGCTCGAAGTACTCCGGGTGGGCGAGGACGTACAGTTCACCCATCCCCCACACGTCGAGGCCGACGACGTCGTCGACGCCGTGTTCTGCCAGCAGGTCGGCGACAGTGTCGAACGGTTTTGTCGCGTACCCGAGGGTGTGCCCGATGAATGGCACCCCGTCGGGTGTCGGTGGTCGTCGTGTCACACTTCGATAAGGAAAAACCGGTCTTAAGAATGGTTCGTCTCGTTACAGGTCGAGGCCACGAATCGAGACACCAGACCCGTCTTCGACGCGGCCGATGATGCGACCGTCAGTCGCCTCGACGAGTGCCTCGGCGTTTGCGTCGGGGACGGCGGCGACGAATCCGGTTCCCATGTTGAACGTCTTGTGCATCTCCTCGTCGGAGATTCCGCCTCTCTTCTGGACGAACTCGAAGACTGCCTGCGGGTCGAACGCGTCGTCGACGACGTAGTGGAACTCGCCCATCCGTTCGAGGTTCGTCCACCCACCGCCGGTGACGTGGGCCGCAGCGTGGGTCTCTGCGGCGCGCAAGTCGTCCAAGAGGTACGTGTAGAGACGCGTCGGTTCGAGGAGTGCCTCGCCGACCGTCTCGTACTCGTCGCCGTCCCACTCGTCGTCGTAGTCGCCGTCGGTCGTAGCGGCCTTGCGTGCGAGCGTCAGGCCGTTCGAGTGGATACCCGACGACGGGAATCCGACGAGCACGTCGCCCGGTTCGGCCTCACCCGGGAAGATGGCGTCTTTCTTCCCGAGTCCGGCACAGGTTCCTGCGAGGTCGAGTCCGTTGATGACTTCGGGCATGACCGCTGTCTCGCCACCGACGAGTTCGATGTCCGCTTCCTCGGCACCCGCAGCGAGTCCCTGTCCGACCTGTTCTGCGAAGGTTTCGTCGGGAGTGTCGACTGCGAGGTAGTCGACGAACGCGACGGGCCGAACGCCCGCAGCGACCAGGTCGTTGGCGTTCATCGCGATGCAGTCGATGCCGACTGTCGAGTAGTCTCCGAGTGCCTCGGCGACGAGGAGTTTCGTGCCGACGCCGTCGGTGGCGAGGGCGAGGTATCGGTCGCCGATGTCGAGCAGTCCGGCGTAGTCGCCCGACCCGCCGCCGACCTGTGCGACGAGTGCTGCCGTGGCGGCCTCACTCGCCTCGATATCGACGCCAGCCTCGGCGTACGTCATCCCCTCGGAGTCGTCTTTCGTCATGTTCGTGTACGAGATAGGCCGAAATATAAAATCACAGGGTCTCGTTTGTACACGTACTTGGATATGTCTGCCGTCGACCCGGTTGTGAACGTCGGAGTGTCTCGTCGCCCCGGAGCGCGTCCAACGACTGTCGTCCGAGCCGAGCCACCTGTAACTGGTTCCTGTTACGTTTGCGGAGTCGGTTGGGCGGTCGGTGGCCGATTCCACCCTCCGATTTGGCAAAATTTGCCCAAACACGTGAAAAAGGTTGAGAAGCGATTATGAATCGTCTCGCTCGTTCTGAGGCGTTTGTAAAACGTTTCAAAAGCGTCCTAACCGGTTTCATCGAGGAATAAAGAGTGAGAAAAGCGAGCGAATTCACCGTAACGCTCGGCCCCTTATATGACGGTCCCTGTCGTATGAAGGAATGACGATGTCCGGAATCCCCTCCACCACCGACTCGATTGCCCTCGACTTCGCCTCCACGGTCGGCCGCCTCGCGTACCAACCGATAGAAGCCGTCGCGTTCTGGTCAGCCGTCGCCCTTCCAATTGCATACTTGCCCCTCCTCGCGAACGGTCTCACCTCCGCTGACGTGCCTCTGTTCGTGGGTCTCTTGGCGCTCCACGCAACCGCCCTGGTCCTCGGACGCGGTCACGCACAGGACTAACCCGAGACGTCCGTCACGGCACTGCGTTCGACTCCACTCTGGACTCGTCTCGGCTCCCCAGGCGCCCGCTATTGCCCCAGCAGGCGTCGATTGGTCCCGCTTCCTTTCATGCTGCAACTACGACTGCGACTCCACTCTCCACGATTTTGACTGCCGAACCTCGCTCTCTCGATGCGTTCGACGGTGGTCGACCGAGTGAGAAACGCGGCCTGTGAGTCTCCCCGACCGACAGGGTGACGCGAGTTCAGAACCCGACGAACAGGAGGAGACCCACCGTCAAGAGAATCGACAGGGCGAGGACACCCGCGAAGACGGGGGTACTCCACGCTTTGACTGTCCGACCGTCGAGCGACGCGAAGGGGAGCATGTTGAACGCCGCGAGGAACGCGTTGATGACGAGTCCGCGTGCACCGATGAGTTCGAGGATGCCGGACCCGAGGACGAGACCCGCGACGAAGAGGGGCGCGAACGCGACGAGGAGTAAGAGATTCGTCGCTGGCCCGGCGAGTGCGATGAGGCCGTGTTCGCGTTCGGTGAGCATCCCCCGGTGGTAGACGGCACCCGGTGCGGCGAAGATGAACCCGACGAGAGCGCTCATGATGGCGATACCGAGCATACTGTAGTCGGCGCGGAACTCGGCGATTTGCCCGTACCGAACGGCGACGACTTTGTGGGCGACTTCGTGAAGGAGGAAGCCCACACCGGCGGTCAACAGACTCACGACGAGTGCGAGGCCGAACGACCCGCCGAGCAGCATCGAGATTGCTCGCTGGCCGCCACCGGCGAAGAAGATGGCGAACGCGAGACCCAGTGCAATCCACGCGACGACGAGGTCACGCAGTTCGCGCGACGAGAAGGTGATGTTCATGCGAGGGTCCTCCAGATGAGGTCGGCGCTGTTCGCCGCGCCTTCGAGCATGAGGTTCGTGACGCCCGTGATGCCACCGAGGTCCGCCGCGATGACTGGGAGGACGTACGTCACGAACAGGAAACTCGCGATGATGCTCCCGATGTTCGTCATCGCCACGACCATGATGAGTTTGAACAGCGGAACGTCGAACATCTGGCCGACGAGGTCGGCGATAGGTGTCTCTTCGTCGGAGAGAATCTCGTTCAACGTCCCGATGTCGCCGACGTTGACGGGTGTGTGTCGAAGTTCGACGTAGCCTGTGAACCATCCCGGAGCGAGAAGCGGGTTGATAGAGGTCATCCACGCGACGGCACCGCCGACGAGCGCGGAGGTCCAGCGCGCACCGGCGAGTTTAGCGAGACCAGCGGCGAAGATGCCGTTGATGAGGAACCACGCACCGAATATCGTCAGGAGGCGCTGGTTCCCGACGCCCGCCATCGCGAGGAGGACGAAGAACGTGACGAACACCGCAGTGATGCCGAATCCGACGATCTTCCCCCACGGGAACCCGTCTTTCTCGGCGACGCCGACGAGTGACTCCATCGGCGGAAGCGTCTGGGGGTTTTCGAGATAGCCTTCGATACCGGCTTTGTGACCTGCGCCGACCACGGCGACGACGCTGCGTCCCGACTGACGGAGCGCGACGAGTTGGTGGGCGATGTAGGCGTCGCGTTCGTCGATGAGGGCCTCAGCGCCACCCGGACTGAACCGGCGGAACTCTTCCATCATCGCCGAGACCACGTCGCCGTCGGTCAGGTCGGCCATGTCGAACTCTTCGACGTCGGTTCCCTCGGCCGGTGTGAACAGGCCGACTGCGTTCAACACGGTCCCGACGGCGACACCGACGGCCACGCCGGCGAGGATACCGACGACGAGGCTACCGACGATGGTCGTCCCGAGGCCACCGAGAAGCGACGTGACGAGTCCGGTCCCGTACCCGAGTCCGAACCCGCCGACGAGGCCGACTGCCGCGCCCCCGCCGAGTCCGGCGAGGAGTGCGTCGTCGCCGCTGAGCGAGAACGACGCGATAGTGTAGAGGAGATACGCCGCCGCCGCGCCGACGACTGCGCCAGTCGCTGCACGCGTCAAGAAGAGGTCAGAGATTCCGACCACGTCGCCGTAGAGGCCGACGAGTGGGCCGAGGAAGACACCGACGGCGATGCCGGCGATAGCACCGACACCCCGTGCGTCGGCGACGCCGAACGCGAGGTCACCGGCCATGCGCATCTTTTCGAGCGTCCCCATCCGCCGCCAGAAGCGCTGGATGGTCGTCTGGATGTCACGGTCGACGAGTGCGACGTCGAGACTCTCTTCTTCGGCCGTCTCGACCGCCGCGAGCATGTCCGCACCGGGTTTCACGTCGAACTTGTCTCCCATTCGTGACTGGACGTACGAGAGCATCCAGTAGGCGATAAACTGGAAGACGGTGTTCCCGCGGAGCAGGTCGCGCGCTTCGATATCGTCTGGCGTTCCGCCCTTCAACTGTCGGTACCGACCCTCGTCGAGTTCGACCGCGACAACGTCTGGGCGTTCCGATTTGACGGTCTCTTCGACCTCTCGGACGCTGTCGGCCGAGACGTGGGCCGTCCCGACGACGTGGACGTGGCCCTCGCCGGGCGACGAATCGTTCATCGCCGGGTTTACCGGCCCACGGTTTTTATCCGTGTCGGCATCACCCACGAACCATGCAGGATTTCGATGCGCGAACCCCGACCCGCGCCCACGAGACGGCCGTCGACTGTCTCCACGCGGGCGTCGAGGCGGTTCTCCCCGAACGCGTCGTCAGCGAGTCGGTCTCACTCGACGGTGACGTGCTCTCTATCGCGGACTCGACCTACGACCTCTCCGCGTACGACCGAATCCTCGTGGTCGGTGGCGGAAAAGCGGGCGATGGCGTCGCGGACGCACTCGAAGGTGTCCTCGGCGACCGAATCGACGCGGGCGTGGTCGTGACGCCGAATCCGGGTGATGGAGACCGAATCGACCGCCTGCCCGGAGACCACCCGGTTCCTTCGGAACGCGGTGTCGAGAGTACCCGCCGTCTCGTGGACCTCGTCTCCGACCTCGGCGAACGAACGCTCGTCCTCGTCGCCGTCACCGGCGGCGCGAGTGCGGTTCTCCCGGCCCCCGCGAACGGAATCTCGCTCTCTGACCTCCGCGAAACGACGGACCAGTTGCTCGCGAGCGGGGCCGAGATTCACGACCTTAACGCCGTCAGAAAGCACCTCTCGACGCTCAAGGGCGGTGGCCTTGCACGCCTCGCGTCCCCGGCGACTGTCGTTGGACTCGTCCTCTCGGACGTCGTCGGAAACGACCTCGGCGTCATCGCGTCGGGGCCGACGGCCCCCGACGAGACGACCTACGACGACGCCCTCGACGTGCTGGACCGGTTCGACCTCGACGTTCCGAAGTCGGTCCGGACGCGCCTCGCTCGCGGGTCTGCGGGAGACGTACCAGAGACGCCCACCACGGGCGACTCGGTGTTCGACCGAGTCGAGAACCACGTCCTCGCCGACACGTTCACTGCGCTCGATGCGGCCCGCGACGTGGCGACGGACCGCGGGTACGACTCAGTCATCCTCTCGTCTCGGGTTCGCGGAGAAGCACGCGAGGCGGCGAAGACGCACGTCGCTGTCGCCGAAGAGGTACTCGCCACCGGGAACCCACTCGACGCACCTGCCGTGATTCTCTCGGGCGGCGAGTGCACGGTCACTGTCAGGGGAGACGGGTCCGGTGGCCCGAACCTCGAATTCTGCCTCGCCGCCGCGCCAGAACTTCCGGCGGACGCGGTTCTCGCCAGCATCGACAGCGACGGAAAAGACGGCGGAACCGACGTTGCGGGTGCCATCGTCGATTCGTCGTCCGTCTCCGCACGGGACGCACACGCTGCACTGGCGAAGAACGATGCACTCCCGACGCTCCGCGACGCCGACGCACTCGTCGACACGGGACCGACTGGAACCAACGTCAACGACCTGCGGGTACTGGTCGTCGACCCGAGCGAGTGACGAGGGGTCGTCGACTCCACTGACCGTCGGGACAACAAGTTTGTAACCTCCGGTGTAGTATCGCCTCGTATGGCAGGTTTGCTGCCCTCCGCTCCAGACACCTCCTCTGCAGACGAGGCCGCGCCCCGAGTCATCGGACTCGGCGACGACGAGGCCTCCGACCTCCTGTCGGCGCTCTCGTCTGCGACCGCCCGTCACATCCTCGCTGCGCTCCACGAGCAACCGACCAACGCCGCGGACCTCGCAGAGCGCGTCGAGACGTCCCTCCAGAACGTCCAGTACCACCTCCGAAAACTGGACGACGCCGGTCTCGTCGAAGTGGTCGACACCGTCTACTCGGAGAAGGGACGAGAGATGAAAGTGTACGCGCCCGCCGACAGACCACTCGTCGTCGTCGCGGCCACCGAAGAGACACGCTCGGGCGTCGCGAGTATCCTCAGTAGCCTCCTCGGGGCCGTGGCCGTCCTGGGGCTTCTCTCCGCACTCGTCCAGTGGTTCGCGACCCGCGGCCTCCGTGGGATTGCACCCGTCGCCGAGTCCGGCGGCGCAGAGGCGGACGCCGTGACGACAGTGGCCACCGAAGCGGCCCCGACAGTCGTGCAGGGATTCCCGCCGGGACTGGCGTTCTTCGCGGGTGGCCTCGTCATCCTCCTCACAATCGCAGTCGTCCAGTTCTATCGTCGCTGACGGCCGTTTTCTCGCCACCGCTCCGACCTTCTGACCTGGTTCGTCTCACCCCGCGTCGCGACTCGTCGGTGGGGTAACTATTCGTACTCCGCGCAACTACAGAGTAGCATGAAACACCGTGCCGTGGTCCGTGGTATCGGGGTCGGTGTCGGTGAGGACGGGTCGAGCGTCCCCGCGGTAATCCTCGAGGCCCGCGACGAGTTCCTCCCGATTGTCATCACGTCGGACCAGGCCCAGGCCATCCAACTCGGTCTCTCAGGCGAACAGTTCGAGCGCCCGTTGACGCACGACTTACTCGTCGAGATGGTGACGGAGTTCGGTGGTGCCATCGACAGTATCCGCATCGACGACATCTCGAACGGGACGTTCTTCGCGAAAGTCGACGCCGAACGCTACCAGCACGGGGAGGCACAGACGTTCGTGTTCGACGCTCGTCCGAGCGACGCCATCTCCCTCGCGATTCGCGTCGACTGCCCGATTCTCATCTCCGACGGCGTCCTCGACGCGGCGGGCCAACCGCCCGAAGCCTTCGACGTCGACTTCGACGAGTGACCGCGGTGCGGCCAGGTCCTACGATTTCAAGCCCCCTCGGTGCGACGCCCCGTTCATGAGCGAACGTACTGCGACCCTCGCAGAGTCCCAGACGGAGATGACGGAACTGCTCCTCCCGAACGACACCAACAACCTCGGGCGCGCCCTCGGTGGTGCCGTCCTCCACTGGATGGACATCTGCGGCGCGATTGCCGCGATGCGCTTTTGCAACCGGCAGTGCGTCACCGCCTCGATGGACCACGTCGACTTCATCGGTCCCATCGACCTCGGCGAAGTCGCAGTCATGGAGGCGTACGTCTTCAACGTCGGGCAGACGAGCATCGACGTGAAAGTCGACGTACACGCGGAGAATCCGAAGACCGACGAGCGACGCAAGACGACCACCTCGTTCCTGACGTTCGTCGCCCTCGACGACGACGGCACCCCGACGCCGGTCCCGCGACTCGTCTGTGAGACCGACGCGGAGAAAGAACTCCGTGCGGAGGCAGTCGCCGCCCGTGCCGACCAGTTGGAGTCTGTCATCGAACGGATGGAAGAGTGAGTCTGCGAGTCGGAATCGGCTAACCCTTATCCGGGAAGACGCCTCACCCTCTGTCATGCTCGACGTTTCCGTCCCCGACCCGCCATCGCTTCCGAAGGTCGACCCGAACCAGTACGAAGACGCCCAAGTCGCTGTCGACGCCGACTTCAAGCGAACCGAACTGGAGGCGTTCCTGAACGAGGGGGCGTGGGAAGACGCGTTCGAAGCGTGGGCAGCAGAGACGCCCGTCACCGAAGACCAGTGGCAGGTCGTCCTCGAACTCGACTTGCTCTCGTACTTCGATTTCTTCTGGGACGACTTCGCCGACCGCGTCGGGTATCACGCACCGGGAATCCCCGAAGACTGGAAGGAGCGACAACTGCACCCAAAACTGACCTCGTGGGGGCAAGTGTCGTCGATAAACGCGGGTCTCACCGAACTCGGACAGGAGGTGTGTGACGTGCTCAAAGACGACTACATCGACTGGGAATCGTCGTACGAAGCACCAGACGACCTCCCGGACTTCGAGTGAGAAGGGACGGGACACCGACCGAGTGGCAGTGCAGGCGCGCACGTGGCAGTGCGAGCGAACGACTATCTGTTCGCCCCGGGCGCGTGAGGTAATTTCAGCCAGAGACGGCCGCAACTAACGCTACGGCAGGGTGACAGCAGGGCGACACTCGGGAGACATCCGGTGACATCAGGGTGAGATTTGGGAAAACCCTCAAATCCACACTGACGATTCCATCTCTCGTCGCTATGACGAATCTAAAGCGCCGTGAGATGCTGCGTGGAATCGGTGGTGTAGCCATCATCGGTGGCCTCGCGGGTTGTACGGGAAGCGGAAATGCTGGTGGTGGAGACGACTCCGAGACGACGACCGAAGCCGAGATGAACGAGACGACGACGTCGTCGCCGACGCCGGAACCGGAGATGGCGATGGTCCGCGTCGCGCACCTCTCGCCCGACGCGCCGAACGTCGACGTGTACGTCGATGGCGAAGTCGCCCTCTCGGACGTTCCATTCGGTGCCGTCAGTGACTACCTCTCGGTCCCTGTCGGAACTCGGATGGTGAAGGTCACGGCCGCCGGTGACGAATCGACCGTCGCCTTCGAAGGTGACGTTCCGGTCGAAGAAGCGACCTACACCGTCGCCGCCGTCGGCGAACTGGGCGAGGGAACCTTCGAACCGCTCATCCTCGAAGACGACGTGTCGCTCCCGGACGCCGACATGGCCCGCGTCCGCGTCGTCCACGCGTCTCCCGACGCTCCCGCCGTCGACATCACCGCCGGTGACCAGACGCTCTTCGACGGCGTCGAGTTCACCCAGTCCGGCAGTGTCGAAGTCCCCGCAGACACCTACACGCTGCAAGTCAGAGGCGACACCGAGACGAACGACGGCGACGCAGTCGCCGAGTTCGACGTCCAACTCGCCGGCGAGACGGTCTACACTGTCTTCGCTGCGGGCTACCTCTCGCCCCCCGAAGACGCGATGGACAAGGCGTTCCGGCCAATCGCCGTCGTCGACGCCGGCATGGGTGGCGGTGGTCTGTTAGACGTTGACCTCCGCGCAGCACACCTCTCGCCCGACGCGCCGAACGTCGACGTACTCGTCGACGAAGAAGTCGCCCTCGCTGACGTCCCGTTCGGTGCCGTCAGTGACTACCTCGGACTGACCTCCGGTATGCACCAGGTGACGATTCGTGCGACAGAGGCACCCGACACCGTGGTCTTCGACGCGGAACTCGACCTGATGGCCGGCGCGTACACTGCCGCCGCCATCGGCGAACTCGAAGACGGTGCAGAGAACGGGTTCGAAGTCGTCCTCCTCGAAGACGACCGGTCCGACCCCGCTGACGATATGGCCCGCATCCGTGTCTTCCACGCCTCGCCCGACGCACCCGCCGTCGACGTGACCGTCAAATCGGCCGACCTCACGCTCGTCGACGGTGCCGCGTTCGGTGACACGGCGACGGTGGAAGTCGACGCCGGCGAGTACACCCTCGAAATCCGCGACGACACCGAGATGAACGACGGCGACGTCGTCGCCGAGTTCGACGTCGCACCCGAGGGTGGTCGGGCGTACACCGCAATCGCCCAGGGCTACCTGACGACGGACGACGAACCCACGGACGCTGCCTTCGACCTCCAACTCGTCGCCGACAACTAATCGGGAGTCGAACTCCCGTTAGCCGGCGACCCCGACGGGTGACCTCTCAGATAGCCGATGTGCTTAGGTCGGTATCTGACGTAGTACGGGGCGATGGAGGGCGTCCTCTGGTACGTGCTGACCGGCACACGAGGCGGTGCAAACCGCATCAGAATCCTCCGCGAACTCTCGGACCGTCCCCGAAACGCGAACCGACTCGCAGAGGAGTTGCATCTCGACTACAAGACGGTCCGCCACCACCTCGACGTCCTCGTCCAGAACGGCGTCGTCGAACACAGCGGAACCGGGTATGGCTCTGTGTACATCCCCTCCGGGCAAACGAGACAACATTGGGATACGATAGAACGGATAATCGCGCAAGTGAACGAATGACGCCCACGAGAACGTGCTGTGCGTCTGCCAGAGCGGAGCGGCGGCGATGAGCATCTGGGTCGATATCGCCCGTCTCTCCGTCGGGGTGAGCGCCGCCTTCCTCGTCGTCCTCCTCTTCATCTGGGGGCGAAACCTGCTCACGTTCCGCTCGAAGCACGCACTGGGATTGGTCGTCTTCGGGTTCTTCCTGCTCGCACAGAACCTCTTTGCCCTCTACTACTACCTCGTCGACCCGACGCTCTCGGTGTGGTTCGCCACCGAGATGCCGGACATCGCGTGGCAGGTGTTGATGGGTATCCACGTCCTCCAAGCGGTGGCACTCGCCGTCCTCTTGTGGGTGACGTGGGACTGATTTATCAGGAACCTGTCCGAATCGGCTGGTATGCGCCGCCGTGCCCTCCTCGCTAGCGCTGCTTCATTCTCTCTCGCATCGACCGCCGGATGTCTCACAGACGTGCGCCGCACCGTGAGCGGCCACATCTACCAGGACCACGGGTACGCAAACCTCCACGCTGCGGCCGAGCAGTACGTCTGTGGTTCGTTCCCCGACGACACCGATGTCCGGGGATGGCTGTTTTCAGACCCTCCGGACGACCAGCGAGACGTGCTGACCGAACAGGCCATGCAAGGTGAGTTCTCGAACGACCTGCTGTGGGCAGAAGGCGACTCGTTCGTCCTCCTGTTCGAGGTTCGGATGCCGCGCGACGAGGCGGCGTTCTACAACGTCGGCGGCCCGGTTCGCTGGACAGGATGGAACACGGCCGAGATATCGATTCGACGGTCTGCGACCCACTTCAACGGCGACGACGACGCCGACGTACTGGTCTGCACCGCACTCACGAAACTCGATGCCGAGAACGGTGGTGTGCCTTCGGAGGCGACGCTCGCTATCCGTGACCAAGACACCGGAGAATCGTACGGGAACCACCGCGTTGGAGGATGGACGAAGCAGTGCAGTTCCTCGTCTGAATGAGTCGATTCGCGGGCGACCATCTCCGAGACGTTCATTCGCGGAGTAAGCGTTATTGCCGAGGCGACACTTTGCTTGCGTACGATGCGACGTGACGAGACGACTTCGACTGGTACCTTCGGGGGTCACCAGTCGAAACGCTCTGTCGTCGCCCAGTCGTCCATTATTGCGGGGCGCTAGCCTCGCATTCACCTCTCACTGTCCTTTCGCCCGAATCGTCTCTGAGCGCCCGCAGTACGTCGTATTCACCGACGTACACCGACACCATATGGAGCGACACACGCACCACACCCGACTGGAGTATCGACGACACACGACCCCCACGCCAACCGCGGAGGAGAACCA
>NZ_LOPV01000014.1 GCF_001469865.1 Haloferax profundi | reverse complement strand
TGACACGGATACACGCCCGACGGACGCGGACGAGACCCGCCGTTTTGATATATATCCACGAGAAGGACGGGGTATGGAAGACATCGCAGACCAGTACACGCCGGCGGACGTCGAGTCCGTCGTCGGCGAGTACTGGGACGAGAACGACGCGTACGAGGCGACGAAGGAGGCACACGCCGACGACCCGTCGTTCTTCTTCGTCGACG
>NZ_LOPV01000013.1 GCF_001469865.1 Haloferax profundi | reverse complement strand
AAGTGCTTCACGCAGATTACAACGCGGCGAAGAACATTGGGTGGCAGTTTGTCCGTCGTGGGCTAAACGACTCACGACGGACGGGCAACAGTCAACTTGCCCTAAAGTCAGGGACAGTGAGGCCGAATCGGGGATTTATCCCGTACTCAGTACCGAGTTAGACGCCGAGAACACTGACAAGCCTCGGGTCACCCGACCCGGGGTTGTTGACTTCGTTTGTAGACCCCTGCCCGGTCACCCGGATCTTGAGACTTCGTTCGTTTCATCGAAAATCAGTCGACTGAACACAGCCGACACCCCTGTCGGCTGAGATAAAATCTCACAATTAGTACCTTGTCAAGGGGCGTCTACGTCGTCTCGACTGTTGCCAAGAAAACACACGCTCGCGGTTACGGGAACCTTCGTTTCCTCTCCACTGAGTGTGTGTGAGCTCCCCCGCTCACTGTGTCCGTCCAACCTGCTCGTTTTGGGTGTGCGTTGCGCGTAGGAAGTGGAGGCGTGATGGCGTCTTCGAGGGGCTGTTGTAGCAGTAATGGGACGGTACACCGCTACTCATTTTTCCAGTTTTCTACACCCTTTTCGAGGGCGTCTATCTCGTCTCTCCCACTCTACACCCTCTGTTTTCGAGGGTGTACACCCACGCCCATTCCCCGCAAGGGTGTACTCCATTTGTGTCTACCCAAGGGTGTACAGGTGTCCGCCGATTCTTGACTTCGTGTCCCCCTCCTCAGTTCGCGACTTCCGCATATTCGCCGTTATGTGGCCTTCTATCGAACGTATGCGATTCCTAGCCGCCAGAAATATCGGCCTTCTCGCCGTGTTTTCTCCGTCTCTGTGTGTCGCGTCATACGCTCGATTCTCTAGTACAACCCATCATACACGGGGTGTATCACCTGTTTTCGGTTTCGGTAGTTCCCCAAGATGCGACCTGTCGTCGGTACCCGTCACACCCCGTTCGTGGAACTGACTTCAACTTTCGATTGCTGCCAACACTCCCATGTTTCGACGCCTCACTGCCTCTGGCTCGCGTTTCTCTCGACCGGAAGAGTGGGTAGTTCGATGGCCTCCTCTTTTCAGTAGTTGCGATAGCTGTGTCCCGTGGCATGCAATGGTGAACGAGTGTTGTTGTTGCGGGGAATATCGAGGGTGTACTCCAAAAGAACCCAAGGTGTGAAATTGTGTGTCGCGGACGACCATCGTCGCCGTCGCCGTGGACCTCGCCATCGGCACGCCGCGCTCACAGACCGACCTGACACTCGTCGTTCGTCCGGAGTGACGTGGGGAAGACGGAGACGCCTGCCCACTCGTCCCCACAGAACCATTTGGTAATTGTTAACACACAACACAGCATACCACTACATAGTACTCGAACCAGCGACGACGAGGCGAGACCACCGCTGCGGAGAGTACGACGGAGAGACTAGAATGGCATCAGCAAGCACACCCACGCCGGGCACCGACGCGAACGCCCAACTCGCTCGACGGATTCCAGAAGAGATTGCGACAGAGGGGAACTTCGACCTCATCGACGAGATTTGCGCGGAGGACTTCGTCGACCACACGCCGATGTGGGAGACGACGGGGCGCGACGAATTCAAATCACGGATGCAGTCGTTACTCGACTCGTTCGGTGAGTTCTCTGCGACGGTCGAAGAAACCGTCACGGAAGGCGACACCGTCGCTATGCGACTTACGCTCCGCGGCACCCACGCCGGCGAGTTCATGGGCGTCGAACCGACCGGAAAGCGGTTCGAAGTCGGGAACATGGTGTTCACCCGCATCGAAGACGGGATGATTGCCGAGCGGTGGGTCGACCCCGACATGCTCGGCATGCTCACGCAACTCGGTATCGTCGAACTTCCCGAGATGTGAGCACACCGAACGGACATTTTTTCGGGTCTTCTACTGGCCGTCCACAATCGGCATCGTGTAGCAGACGGCAGTCCCGGTTAGGACGACGGTTCCGTCGTCGCGTGTGACCTCCGTCTCGAGTTCGGTAATCGGCTTGTCCTCCCGAACCTTCGTCACCTCGACCCACCCAGTAATCGTGTCGCCGGGGCGGACGGGGGCGGTGAAGTTCCAGTTCACGTTGAGGAACACCGTTCCGGGACCGGGGAGGTCCTCGGCGACGATGGCGTTGAGAATTGCGCTCGTGATGCCACCCTGCACGACGATTTCACCGAACTTCGACGCCTTCGCGACGTCCTCGTCGTAGTGCAGTGGGTTGTGGTCGCCGCTCAACTCCGAGAAGAGTTCGATGTACTCGGGTTCGACCTTCCGCGAGCGTTCGGCGTACTCACCGACTCGCGGGGTCCCGCGTGGCCAGACTTCGTCGGTCGGGTTCTGTGCTGTGTCGCTCATACCACTCTTTGGTGTGCGAAGTGGAAAGCAGTGCGGGAGGAGTGAGAGACACCGAACCCGCCGGTCACGCGCTCGGCAGTTCGAGTCTGGTGACTCAGTTACGACGGCACCGAGAGAAGTAAGAGCGAGGGCGGCCGGGCACCCGCCCACACTCCACGGACACTGGGGAAAACTCCCCGGTATACGCAACCCAAGTGCAGGTATCTACCTGCAGTAGACGTATTCCAGCCCCGGGGTTAAAACGTTTTTCTAATGTCATTTGCACTGTGGGAACACGTAGCCAGTGTCGGCGAGAGACGAAGCGGGCGCTCTCCGGCCGGTCGAGTGGTGAAAAACGAGTGTCTGTGGGCGTCTCGTCGCCGAGCGCTGTTACGCTGTGACGATGTCGTCTTCGAGGCTCGCGACAGCACCCAGCACCTCGTCGATTTCGTCCTCGGGAACGTCGAACTCCTCTAGCGCGTTCTGGAGGTGCGTGGCAGTCGCCGCGAAGTCCTCGTGTGAGAGGCCCAAGTGTGCGTGTGCTTCCTCCATATCTGCACCCGAGTACTCGACGGGGCCACCGGCGACGGAACTGATGAACTGGGTTTGGTGCGCTCGCTGCGCCTGCATGTCCGTGTCCTCGAAGTAGTGGGCGAGGTCGTCGTCTGCCAACATCCGGTCGTAGAACTCGTCGACGACGGCGGAGATTGCCTCTTTCCCACCGAGTCGTTCGTAGAGAGTTTTATTGCCCGACATTAACCGGATATTAAGTCACGCTCTGATAAGTCTACCTTAGCGTGTAAATTATTTGATTGAAAATATTTTATACGATTACACAACATATTCTTCCCAGCGTGATAACGACCACTTTCCCCGTGTCCACTCCCCGGGCACCCCATCGAACAGCGACACGAGCACTCGGAGGGCGTTGAGTCGTGCACGGAATTGTCCTCAACCAGTTGAAGGACTTCGTCGTCGAGACGTACGACCGCGAGACGTGGACGACCTTACAACAGGAAGCAGGCCTCCCAGGGAAACTGTACGTTCCGGTGACAGAGTACCCCGACGAAGACGTTCTCGCTCTCGTCGAGACGGCATCTGAACTCACGGAGATGCCCGTCCCCGACTTGCTCGAAGCGTTCGGCGAGTTCCTCGTCCCACCCCTCCTCGAAACCTACGGCGTCCACGTCGACAAAGACTGGACTGGACTCGAACTCATCGCCAACGTCGAACGGTACATCCACATCGCTCTCCGAGCGAAACAGGTTTCGACGTACACGCCACCCGAACTGGAGTCGGGGTGGCGAGACAACCACACGGTGAGCGTCGTCTACCGGTCCGACCGTCAACTGTGCCACCTCGCGAGAGGTATCATCACCGGTGTCGGCGACCACTTCGACGAACCGTTCGACATCGACGAACCGGTCTGCATGCACGACGGCGACGACCACTGTGAACTCGTCGTCCAACACGCAGAAAGCGCCTGACGAGGTCGGTCACGTGGTCGTCTCCGGGCCGTTCGACCACCGATTGGCCGGTCCAAAGCGAGACGTGAGTGGCGACTGAACGCGAGTCCCTCCTCCGCAATAGTGGTCGTTTAGCCCCGTTTAATCCGCCGTATAATGCCAGAATAGTATGAAAAACAGACTGTCAATACTGTGCGAAGGTTTATAGTATCAGATGAGACATTCGTGGCATATGGTAGATATACTCGGTCTCCTTCTACCTAGGTTCATACGCCGACGGTATGCACTTCGATTTGGAGTGGTGCTGGGCAGCATCGGCGTCATCGTCGGTGCAGTGGGACTAGGTGTGGGGCGAACGACGGCGTACCAAATTCCGACAGATATCGTCGCTGCTGCCGCCGGCGGTATCGTGGTGAGTGGGTTCCTCGGGGGGTTGATGGTCAGAAGCACGATGAAGTCGGTCAGTTCCATCAACGCCAAGACCGACGAGATGAGCGAGGGGAACCTCGACGTCGACGTCGAACAGGGACGAATCGACGCT
>NZ_LOPV01000012.1 GCF_001469865.1 Haloferax profundi | reverse complement strand
ACACGTCCGGCCAGATGCACCTCGGCACGGCGTGGAACAAGACGCTGAAGGACGCCGTCATCCGGCACAAGCGCATGACGGGGCACCAGGTCACCGACCGCCCCGGATACGACATGCACGGCCTCCCCATCGAGGTCAAAGTCGAAGAAGAACTCGGCTTCACCACGAAGCGCGACATCGAGGAGTTCGGGATGGAGGCGTTCATCCAGAAGTGTAAGGAGTTCGCCGTCCGCAACCGCGAGGCCATGGACGAGGACTTCCAGTCCATCGGCACGTGGATGGACTGGGACGACCCCTACGAGACGCTGTCTCCCGAGTACATGGAGGCCGCGTGGTGGGCGTTCTCGAACGTCGCCGACAACGGACTCGTCGAACAGGGCAAGCGCAGCGTCAACTACTGTCCGCGCTGTCAGACAGCCATCGCTGCGAACGAAGTCGAGTACGACGAGATTACCTCGCCGTCCATCTACGTCAAGTTCCCTCTGAAGGGACGCGAGGGCAACCTCGTCATCTGGACGACGACGCCGTGGACCATCCCGGCGAACACCTTCGTCGCCGTCGACGGTGAGATGACCTATCAGGCCGTCCGCGCCGAGAAAGACGGCGAGAGCGAAGTGCTCTACCTCGCCGAACCCTGCGTCGAGGGCGTCCTGAAGAAGGGTCGCTACGAGGACTACGAAGTCCTCGACGAACTCTCCGGCGACGAGATGGTCGGCTGGGAGTACGACCACCCACTCGCGGACGTCCTCGGCGAGTACGCCGACTTCGAGGGTGCTGGACAGGTCTACACCGCCGACTACGTCGAAGCGGACCGCACGGGTCTCGTCCACTCCGCGCCCGGGCACGGTCAGGAGGACTTCGCCCGCGGGCAGGAACTCGGCCTCGACGTGTTCGTCCCCGTGGACGACAAAGGCGAGTTCACCGAACAGGGCGGCGAGTACGCGGGCACGTTCGTCCGCGACGCCAACCCTGCCGTCATCGAGGACTTAGACGAGCGTGGGCACCTGCTCCACGCCGGCGAACACGACCACCGCTACGGTCACTGTTGGCGCTGTGACACGGACATCATCTTCCTCGCCACCGACCAGTGGTTCATCACGGTCACAGACATCAAAGACCAACTCCTCGACAACATCGAGGAGTCCGAGTGGCACCCACAGTGGGCGCGCGACAACCGCTTCCGCGACTTCGTGAGCGACGCGCCCGACTGGAACATCTCTCGCCAGCGCTACTGGGGTATCCCGCTTCCCATCTGGGTCCCGCAGGACCCTGACGCCGAGGGCGCAGAAGAGATGATTGTCGTCGGCACGCGCGAGGAACTCGCCGAGCGCGTCGACCAGGACATCGACCCCGAGACGGTGGACCTCCACCGACCATCGGTCGACCCACTCACCATCACCGAAGACGGCGTGACCTACGAACGCGTCCCCGACGTGTTCGACGTGTGGATCGACTCCTCTGTCGCCACGTGGGGTACGCTCGACTTCCCCGGCGAGACCGAAGCCTACGACGAACTGTGGCCCGCCGACCTCATCATCGAGGCGCACGACCAGACCCGTGGCTGGTTCTGGTCGCAACTCGGCATGGGCACCGCCGCGACGGGCAAGTCCCCGTACAAGGAGGTCATCATGCACGGGTTCGCCAACGACAAGGACGGCCGCAAGATGTCCAAGTCCGTCGGCAACATCGTCACGCCCGAAGAGGCAATCGAGCGTGCAGGCCGCGACCCACTTCGCGCGTACCTCCTCTCGCACGACCAGCAGGGCGTCGACCTCTCGTTCGAGTGGGACGGCCTCGCCGACACGCAGTCGACGCTCAACATCTTCTGGAACGTCTTCCGCTTCCCGCTGCCGTACATGGACCTCGACGGCTACGACCCGGCCGAGGCGGACCTCTCCGAAGGTGAACTCACCGTCGTCGACGAGTGGGTCCTCTCGCGCCTCCAGACCGTGAAGGCCGAGATGCACGAGGCGTGGGACGACTACGAAGTCCACACCGCGCTGAACACGCTTCTCGACTTCATCACGAAGGACGTCTCGCGCTTCTACGTGAAGGCCATCCGTGAGCGCATGTGGGACGAAGAGGAGTCCGACTCCAAACTCGGCGCGTACGCGACGCTCTCGACGGTTCTCGCCGAGTCCATCCGCCTCATCGCACCCTACACGCCGTACATGGCCGAGCAGATGTACCAGCGCCTCGACGGCAGCGAGACGACGGTCCACATGCTCTCGTACCCAGAGGTGGACGCGGACCTCCGCGACGAGGACCTCGAAGCCAACATGGCTGTCCTCCGCGACGTGGAGGAGGCCGCAGCACACGCTCGCCAACTGGGCGGCCGTAAACTCCGCTGGCCCGTCTCACGCATCGTGGTCGAATCCGACGACGACGGCGTCGCCGAGGCCGTCGAAGCACTCTCGGACCTCCTCTCGGAGCGCGTGAACACGCGCTCGGTCGAAGTCGTCGAGGTGTTCGACGAACTCGTCGAGACGGCCGAACCCCAGATGAGCGTCATCGGGCCGGAGTTCGGTGCCGACGCGCAGAAAATCATGGAGGCTGTCGAAGGTCTCACGCGCGCCGACGTCGAAGCAGGCGTCGAAGTCGACGGCGAGACGTACGACCTCACCGACGAGATGGTCTCGTACCGCGCCGAACCGCCGGAGAACGTCGCCAGCGCCGAGTTCGAAGGTGGCTCCGTCTACGTCGACACGACCCTCTCCGACGACATCGAGTCTGAGGGCTACTCGCGCGACGTCATCCGCCGCATCCAGGAGATGCGCAAGCAACTCGACCTCGACGTCGAAGAGGAAATCGACGTGGGCGTCGTCGTCGACGACGACCGCATCGCAGAATTCGTCGCAGAGAACGCCGACCTCGTCGCCGACGAGGTTCGCGCCCGTGAGTTCGAACTCGGTACGGCCGAGGGCGACACTGTCGAAGAGTGGGACATCGAGGGTGTCTCTGTGACCATCGCGGTCACGCGACTCGACTGAGTCGTCTCCGCTTCGAACCGACAACCGATTTTTTGGTGAAATTCCTCCGTAGCCTTCAGCTTGACCAACACTTTTGGTCGAATCACGCGTGTGGTATCATGACGCATGAAGAAACTGATCAACGAATCCGGTGACGTGGTCGACGAGATGCTCGATGGCATGGTTGCGGCGCACCCCGAACTGCGCCGACTCGACGGGACGAACGTCCTCGTCCGTGGCGACGCGCCGGTCGATGGAAAGGTGGCCGTCGTCTCGGGTGGCGGGTCCGGACACGAACCGACACACGCCGGCTATCTCGGCGAAGGGATGCTCGACGGTGCCGCCGCAGGTGAAGTGTTCACCTCGCCGACGGCAGACCAGCTGAACGACATGATTCAGGCAGTCGATGCTGGCGAAGGTGTCCTCTGTGTCGTCAAGAACTACGAAGGCGACGTGATGAACTTCGACACCGCCGCCGAGATGGCGGGGATGGAAGACGTCGACGTCGAACAGGTCGTCGTCAACGACGACGTAGCGGTCGAAGACTCGCTGTACACCTCGGGTCGCCGCGGTGTCGCGGGAACCATCTTCGTCCACAAGTGTGCCGGCGCGAAAGCGGCCGAGGGCGGTGACCTCGGCGAGGTCAAAGCAGTCGCGGAGAAGGTCATCGACAACGTCCGAACGATGGGGATGGCCCTCACCTCTTGCGTGACGCCCGAGAAGGGTGAACCGACGTTCGACCTCGGCGAAGACGAGATAGAACTCGGCATCGGCATCCACGGCGAACCGGGGACCGAACGTGCCGACATCATGACTGCCGACGAGATTACCGAACACCTGACCGAGAACGTCCTCGACGACCTAGACGTCGGTGAGGGCGAGGAAGTCGTCACGATGGTCAACGGGATGGGCGGTACGCCGCTGTCGGAACTCTACATCGTCAACCGCAAACTCCAGTCGATGCTCGACGACCGCGGCATCGAGACGTGGGACGCGTGGGTCGGCGACTACATGACCTCACTCGACATGATGGGGTGTTCCGTCTCGGTCCTCCGCGTCGACGACGAACTGAAAGACTTGCTCGGCGCACCCGCACACACGCCGGCGCTCACCGTCGCCGAGGAGTAGTCGCGCACGACACGATAGCAGGTGGTCGCAGCGACCGACCGACGAACTCATTTTTCGCGGCAGAACGTTCCATCGGGGCAAGGGATTAACGACAAGCGGCCGAAGGAACCTCCATGGCCGACGTTGACACTCAGCGCGAAGCGGTGTTGGACGCCCTCGACAATGTCGCGGAGCGACTCACAGCGGAGAAATCGTACCTCACGGACCTCGACTCTGCAATCGGTGACGCGGACCACGGGTCGAACATGCAACGTGGATTCTCGAAGGCGGCAGAGAAACGCGACGAGTTCGCCGATATGGACCCCGACGACATCGTGAAGACCATCGGAACGACCCTCATCTCGAACGTCGGCGGGGCGTCTGGTCCCCTTTACGGCGGGTCGATAATGTTCGCCAGTCAGGAACTCGACGGCGGTATCACGGTTGAGACATCCGTCGCGTTCGCCGAGGCGTATCTGGACAAGGTGAAAGACCGCGGCGGCGCCCAAGTCGGGTCGAAGACGATGGTCGACGCACTCGTACCGGCCGTCCACACGTACAAGAAATCCATCGAACAGGACGACCTGCCACCGCTGGAGGCGCTTGCGAAAGCCGTCGATGCCGCCGAACGCGGCGTCCAGTTCACCACGCCAATCAAGGCGCTGAAGGGCCGTGCGTCGTTCCTCGACTGGCGCTCTGTCGGCCACCAGGACCCCGGTGCGACGAGTACGCTGTTCATCATGGAAGAACTGCTTGCGACGGCCGAAGAGTACCTCGACGGCGACGTCGAACGCGATGCGCGCGCGGCGGACGCGGTGCGGAGGGACGAATGATTGGCCTCGTCGTCGTCTCGCACAGCGCGAAGGCGGCAGAAGGCATCGCGGACGTGGCCGCACAGATGGGCGGTGGAAGCGCTCGAATCGTTCCCGCTGGGGGTGAAGACGGCGGCATCGGCACGTCGCCGGACACCATCCGTGAGGCTATCGAGGAAGCCGACGACGGTGACGGCGTCGTCGTCCTCGTGGACCTCGGGAGTGCGGTGATGAACACGGAACTCGCTATCGAGATGGCGACAGATGTGAACGCCTCCATCGCGGATGCGCCGATTCTCGAAGGCACACTCAACGCCGCGGTGGAGACGACCAGTAAGAAGGCGACGCTCCAATCTGTCGTCGAACGCGCCGAAGAGGCGCGTGAGTACCGAAAACTGAACTAGACGAGGGTCGAGAGAACGCTATTCTTCGTCGCCCGATTCGGGCGTCGAAAGCACTTCTTCGAGGGCGTCGAGCGCCGCTTCGGCGTCGTCACCGTCGGCGACGAGACGCACTTCTTCGCCGTGTGAGACACCCAGTCCCGTCACAGCGAGCATACTCGCCGCGGGGACGAGGCCGTCGTCGTCAGCGCGTCCCAGTTGTATCTCAGCGTCGAAGGAGTTGGCAGTCTCGACAAATTGGGACGCAGGGCGGGCGTGAAGGCCGTCTTTCGGGACGACAGAGACGATTCGTTCCATGTCTCTGCTTCCGACTGCGAGGCGTTATCGCTGACGGTTGCGGAAGCCGTGTCAAAAAACCGAAAGGGGGACGTGTGTTCGTGTCGCGGCTTAGAGGCCGAGTGTGGCGACCCACGACGAACTCGGGAAGATTCCGGCGATGGCGAGCATCGCGATGAGGAACGTCCCGAAGACGATTGCGGCCGCCGGTGGGTCCCAGTGCGTGTCTCCGTGTGCGTAGAAGATACGCTGGAACACTTCGCCGAAGAGCGCACAGATGAGGCCGAACACACCGCCGATGAGGAGTGCGACGACACCAAGTTCTGCAGCACCTGACGTCCACGCGAGCGCCGCCGTCGAACCGGGAAGCGCCATGTGGTGCGTCACTGGGACGCGCTCGACGCCGAGGTTCAAGAACAGAAGCGTCGCCGCCGAGATACCGAACGCGAGGAACGGACTTCCGGTCACGAGCGCGATGTACGCCGACGAGATACCGACGACGGCGCCGATGGCAGCAACTTCCTGCCACTTGTACATGTTCGGAAGCCACGGCTCGACGCTCAGGCGGGCATCTTCGCCACCATCTGCGACTGCACCGCCACGAGTCTCCCCGCGCTCGAAGGGCGACATGTCGAAGACGCCGTCACCACGGACTTTCCCGATGATGTCGTAGCCGAAGACGACACGGTGGAGGAGCGCCGAGAGCGTCACACCCATCGCGATGTGGTCGTACGGCATACTGAACGACGCCGAGAGGACGGTCAGCCAGTAGCCGATGATACCGAAGACACCACCGACTGCGAGCACGTCGGGCTTGGAACCGAGTGCGAAGCCGATGTCCTTGGCCTTGTGGTAGTCGAATCCACTGTCGATGTAACCGCGATTGGCCGCGTAGGCCGTGGCGGCCGCCCCGCCGGCGAAACTGATAGCCGGGGAGAACGGAACACCGAACGCGACAGCGCCGGTGATCGCGCCTGCGTCGGCGTCGACGTAGGCTGCAACCTCACCTGCGATAACCGCGAAGCCAGTGAAGATGAAGACGGGGAGCGCACCGATGGCTGCCCCGAATGCGCCGCCTGCGAAGGCGGCGATTATCATCTCGATGGCCCAGAGTTCGTTCAGCGCCATTATTCCTCGCTATCTCGTGCCCAGTCGAGCGACCGGTCGACTGCTTCTTTCCAACGGCCGTAGCGGTGTTCGACGTTCTGCGGGTTCGACGGTGCGAACTCGCGGTCGATTTGCCAGTTGTCGCGGAGTTCGTCCAGCGTCTCCCAGTAGCCGACGGCGAGGCCGGCAGCGTACGCGGCACCGAGGGCTGTCGTCTCGTCGACTTCGGGGCGGACGATTTCCGTGTCGAGGATGTTCGACTGGAGCTGACAGAGGAAGTTGTTCTTGACCGCGCCGCCGTCCACGCGGAGGCTGGCGAGGTCGATGTCGCTGTCGGACTCCATCGCTTCGGCCACGTCACGGGTCTGGAACGCGATTGCTTCGAGCGTCGCGCGGACGATGTGCTCGCGGCGGGTGCCACGAGTCATGCCGACGATGGTCCCGCGGGCGCGCTGGTCCCAGTGCGGGGCACCGAGGCCGGTGAAGGCGGGAACGAAGTACACGCCGTCGGTCGAGTCGACGGAGCGCGCGAGTTTCTCGGACTCCGCGGCGTCCTCGATGAGGGTCATGTCTTCGAGCCACTCGATTGCGGCACCCGTGATGAAGATGGACCCTTCGAGTGCGTACTGGACGGGTTCGCCGGAGCGCTGGAAGCCCACGGTGGTGAGGAGGCCGTGTTCGGACATGACTGCCTCTTCGCCGGTGTTCATCAGCATGAACGAACCGGTCCCGTAGGTGTTCTTTGCGTCACCGGCGTCGAAACAGGTCTGGCCGAACAGGGCCGCCTGCTGGTCACCGAGTGCACCCGCGACGGGAATCTCGGCACCGAGGAATCCGCTCGCGTCGGTCGACCCGTAGTGGTCGTCGTCAGACGACGGGCGTACTTCTGGAACCATCTCCCTCGGGACGTTGAACTCGTCTAAGAGTTCGTCGTCCCACTCCATGTCGTGGATGTTGAACAACATGGTTCGGGAGGCGTTCGTGACGTCCGTGATGTGGTTCCCCGTGAGTTTGTAGATGAGCCACGTGTCGATGGTCCCGAACGCGAGTTCCCCCTCTTCGGCGCGTTCGCGAACGTCTGCGGGACGAGCGCGCTGAAGCTTGATGGGGTCGGAGTTGTCGAGCAACCACTCCGCCTTCGTCGCAGAGAAGTAGGCGTCTGGTTCGAGGCCCGTCTTCTGGCGAACGTCGTCCGTCTTGCCGTCTGCTTCGAGCGTCTCGATTCGGTCTGTCGTCCGTCGGTCCTGCCAGACGATGGCGTTGTGAATCGGCTGTCCTGTCTCACGGTCCCAGACGACTGTCGTCTCGCGCTGGTTCGTGATACCGATTGCTTCGAGTTGTTCGGGTTCGAGGAGCGCGCTGTCGAGCGCCTCGTTGATGACTTTTTTCGTGTTCTCCCAAATCTCGTTGGCGTCGTGTTCGACCCAACCGGGTTCGGGGTATATCTGTTCGTGCTTTTCGTAGGCGTTCGCGACCACTTTTCCGTCGTGGTCGAACACCATGAACCGCGTACCAGTGGTGCCCTGGTCGATGGCACCGACATACGTTTCTCCTGACATTGCTAACCAACCTCGAATCGAACTCTCCGCTGAGAGCTCAACCACTACAAACATGTACAAATAATATGATAAATGTTTCTTTACGATTGAGTAACACCGGTGAGTAGAAATTCTCGACCCATTCGGGACTAACGTTCCGAATTCTGGAATATATTTTTGTACTCTCACTTGGTTTGGGGCGCGTTTGTATGACTCGTTCTACAGCGAGGGGCCGTGGCACACTCGCTGCATAGCGAACATTTAGGTGATAAACCGAGTACGTGGGACTATGCCTATGGAATGTGCGGTGGTCCTCGCTGCAGGCGAGGGGATGCGGCTTCGGCCCCTCACCACGTATCGGCCCAAGCCGATGCTTCCGGTGACCAATAAACCGATTCTAGAACACGTGTTCGATACGCTCGTCGAAGTTGGTATCTCCGAGATACACGTCGTTGTCGGCTATCGACGGAACCGCGTCCAAGAATACTTTGGATTCGAATACGAAGGCGTACAGCTCCACTACCACCTCCAAGACCAACAACTCGGATCTGGGCACGCTGTTCTTCAGGCACGCGACGCCCTCGACGAATCGTTCGTCGTGGTCAACGGCGACCAGTTAGTTTCGGCGGACATCGTCGAATCGGTCGTCGAGAAACACACTCTTGGCGACCAACTTGCGACGCTCAGTATCGTGGAGTCAGAGATGGCTCCACAGTATGGTGCAGTATCGCTTGACGGCGAAGTCGTCACCGACCTTGTCGAGAAACCCGGAGAAGGCTACTATCGACTTCTGAATGCCGGGGTATATGTCTTTGAACCAGATGTCTTTGACGTTATATCAACGGCACCACTCGAAAATGGTGAACACTCTCTGACTGCAGCGCTGACGAACGCAATCGACGACGGGGCGACTGTAAGGGGTATCCGAGCGGACGGCCTTTGGCGTGATGCGACTTATCCGTGGGACCTACTCGAGCTCACCGCAGAGATGTTGCGTCTGAACGACGAGACGACTTACATCGCATCAAGTGCGACGGTCCACGACAAATCCATCGTCCGCGGCCCAGTCGTCATCGGACCAGATGCCGTCGTCGCTCCGGGGGCTGTCGTCG
>NZ_LOPV01000011.1 GCF_001469865.1 Haloferax profundi | reverse complement strand
TACGACGATTGGTCAGAATTCGTTTGTCGGATGTAACGCCGTCGTCGAACATACGATCGTGGACGAAGATTCACAGGTCGGACCAAACGCGACACTGGTCGATTGTGTGATGGGACTAAACACAACTGTTGCTGCAGGAGTCACCGTCGAGGGTGGGGTCGGTGACGTTCGGATTGGGAGCCACGTTCACGAAAAAATCCGCCTTGGAGCCGTGATCGCCGACCGTGCAGAAATCGGAGGGAGTGTCTCGGTCGCGCCCGGAACCATCATCGGATCCGGAGCAACTGTCGC
>NZ_LOPV01000010.1 GCF_001469865.1 Haloferax profundi | reverse complement strand
TGGCGTCTCGTTATCGGGCGTCGTCGAAGAGGGGGCAGAGGTGGTTCGATAATGTGTGGAATCATCGCCTGCATCGGCCGCCCCGAAGAGACGGTCGACGTACTCCTGTCAGGGCTCGAATCGCTCGAATACCGTGGATACGATTCCGCTGGTATTGCCGTCAGAAATGGTGACCTGAAGGTCAGAAAACGGGAGGGTGAACTCGAAAACCTTCGAGAGGCTGTTGAGGCAAACCCCCTGAGTGGAACCTTCGGTATTGGACACACTCGGTGGAGCACACATGGTCCACCGTCGGATGAAAATGCCCATCCGCACACTGACGAGAGTGGTCGCGTAGCAGTCGTCCACAACGGCATAATCGAGAACTATCAGGAGCTTCGTGACGAACTCGAAGCTGCGGGGACGACGTTCGTCAGCGATACCGACACCGAAGTTGTTCCCCACCTCATCGCGTCGTACCTCGACGATGGCTACGACGCCACGACGAGTTTCCAACGAACAGTCTCACGGTTAGAGGGGAGTTATGCACTGGCAGTCACCATCGCCGGTGAGAAAGCAATCTTCGCGACCAGACAAGACTCACCGCTGGTGCTCGGAATCGATGACGGTGCGTACTATCTCGGCAGTGATGTCCCTGCGTTCCTCCAGTACACTCGTGACGTTGTATACCTCGAAGATGGACAGACAGTGACACTCCGTCCAGATTCGTGGAGTGTGACTACTTCGGATGGGACTGTCGTCGACCCACCAATACACACTGTCGATTGGGAAGCCGAGCAAACGGGGAAGAGTGGCTATGACCACTTCATGCTGAAAGAGATACACGAACAACCGACTGCACTCAGACAGTGTCTCAGTGGTCGCCTCGACCCGTTGGAAGGAGAGGTCGTTGTCGACGAACTCACGAACCTCGACACCCCTGAACGAGTCCAGTTCGTCGCGTGTGGGACCTCATATCACGCGGCGTTGTATGGTGCCCATCGGTTTCGCGAGGCAGGAATCCCGGCGCAGGCATTCCTCGCGAGTGAATACTCGACCGCAGCTCCGCCCATCGGAGATGGGGAACTGGTCATCGGTGTCACACAGAGCGGCGAGACGGCCGACACGCTTTCGGCGCTCAGAACTGCACAGGGTCATGGTGCCAAGACACTCGCCGTGACGAACGTCGTCGGGAGTACCGCAGCGCGGGAGTGTGACCACGTCATGTTTATTCGATCGGGCCCTGAAATCGGCGTCGCAGCGACCAAGACATTCTCCTCGCAACTCGTCTCGCTGTCACTTCTCGTTGAGTCTGTGGCACCAGACGTTAGTGGTTCTCGAACCCGTGACCTCGTCGACTCGCTCCGGAACCTCGCCGGCAACGTTCAGTCTGTCCTCGACGATGCCGAAGATATCAACGAGCTGGTCGACGAAGTGGCCGGTTCAGACGCGTACTTTTTCATCGGACGGGGATACAACGCCCCGGTGGCATTAGAAGGCGCACTGAAATTCAAAGAGATAACGTACGAACACGCAGAGGGCTTTCCGGCCGGCGAACTCAAACACGGCCCACTCGCACTCATCAGCGAGGACACACCCGTTTTTGCCATCGTTACCGGTGACGATGCGGCGGCCAGAAAATCACTCGGCAACATCAAGGAGGTGCAAGCGCGAGGTGCACCGGTCATCGCGGTCACCGATGGTGTGCTAGAAGTCGAACGGTTCTCAGATTCGTTGCTTCGTATTCCGAAGATGGAAGGGCCAATGAGCTCCCTCCTCGCCAACGTACAGCTCCAACTCGTCGCGTACGAGATGGCCGCACATCTCGACCGACCGATAGATAAGCCACGGAATCTAGCAAAGAGCGTTACCGTCGAATAAGATACTTCGCAGTGGAGTACTCCACTAGCGTCGACTCAGACCAGCGCTTCTTCGAGGAGTTGGAGCGGATGTTTGATGTCGTACCCAGTGCCGTGTTCCATCTGCATCGAGCAGGTCGGACACTCGGTCATACCGACGTTCCCCTCGGCGTGTTCCATGTGGTCGAACATGTCCGCGCCGATTTGCATCGACTTGTCGTACTTCTCTTCTTTCCACCCGTAGGTGCCGGAGATACCCGAGCAGGAGTCGCCGACGTCCTCGATGTTCACACCGTCGAGTTCGCGGAAGAGTTCGACTGCTTGCCGGTCGAGGCCCTGATTCCTGCCGTGACACGGGGCGTGGTAGGCGAACGACTGGTCGGACACCGACGCCTCACGAATCTCACTTTCGAGGTCCTCGTGGATGCGGAGGTATTCGAGTGCCTCGTAGGTGTGTGCAGAGAGGTCTTCGATACCGTCGATGTCGAACAGTTCGGGGTACTCCTGTCGGAGTGACATCGAACAGGAGGTACACGACGCGATGATGTCGTATCCCTCCGGGATGAGGCCAGCGAAGTTCTCGACGTTGATGCCGGCAGCACGTTTCGCGTCGTCGAGCATGCCGTTGGCGAACATCGGCGTCCCCGAACAGCGCTGCTTGGGGACGACGACTTCGTAGCCGAACGACTCGAAGACGCGCACCATCGCCTTCCCGACTTCGGGGGTGTTGTAGTTGGAGTAACACCCGTGGAAGTAGGCGACGCGCTTCTCTTCGGAACGCACCTGCGGACCGCCGCGTTCGTTCCACCACTCACGGAAGGTCTGCGTGGCGAACTCGGGGAAGTCGCGTTCGGCGGTGATGCCGAGGACCTTCTCGTTTATCTGTTGGACGAGCGAGTTCCCCATGACGGCGTTCGTCAGACGGGGGAACATGCTGCCCAGTTGAGCGAGCGTCCCGTAGTTGGCGAGGATGCGGTTACGGACGTACTCTCGCGAGAGTTTGTCCATCTCCTCGTCGACGTACTCACCACGGGCCGTGTTGTGCATCTGACTGAGCGGAACGCCCGACGGACAGGCGTCGTCACAGCGCATGCAGTTCGAACACGACATGATGGAGTCATCGACGGCAGCGTCGTCTTTCCGCTTGAGACGCCACTGTTCTGGGCCCTGGAACTTCGGGCCGGGGAACTCGTCGTCGACTTCGGCGACCGGACAGGACACGTCGCAGGCGGTGCACTTGTAGCAGTTGTCCGCACCGGGACGGAGGTCCATGTCGGTGCTCTCTGCGAACACGTCGACTGCTTCGAAGTCGTCTGTCTGTGCGTCCGGGGTGAGTGTCGGGTTCGTCGGTGATTCTGCGTCGCTCATTGGGTAGCCTCCTCGCCTGCGAGTCGCCCGGCGACGGCACCCGTCGCCAGCGAGACGCCACTCGCGGATTTTTCACGTGCCACGTCGGCGCCGCCGACGACACCGCCCGCCGCACGCAAGTTCTCGAAGTGTGGTTCGCCGTCTTCGTCGGTCGGTCGGAGTTCGTCGTCGGGGACGACGCCGAAGCGCGCGAACGCGTGGTTGCCGAACGCCTCTGGGTCGGACCACTCGTAGCGGTCCTCAGGGTGTGGGACGTGGCACCCGAAGACGGGTTCGGAGACGTGTTCGCGGTCGGAGTCGAGTCCCTTCCCGACGAGTCCGCCCGTCGCGAGGACGATTTGGTCGGCCTCGTAGGGCGTCAGGCGACTCTTCTGGTCGACCAACACCGTCTCGATACGGCCGTCGTTCGCCTCGAAATCGACTGCCGGATTGCCCGACGAGATGCGGACGCCAGCGTCGTCGAGGGCGTCGAACAGCATGTCTTCGAGTTTGAGACCGAGGAGACTCGGTGGACCCGTCGGAACCTCGAAGACTGGCACGCCGAGTCTGTCGGCGAGTTCGTCGCGGACCGCCTCGTCGTGGTCGTCGCCAAGCATCGCCGGGAACCCGACGCGCGTCTCGCCGTCCATCTCGGCGGCGACGGTGTCGGCCAGCACGGACCGAACCGTCCCTCCGGACACCTCCTCGTCTCTGTCGAGCGCTTTCGCGAAGCGCGTAACTTTCGCGTCCGAGCGGAACGACTTGGGGAGCCTCACGGTGACGCCCTGCACGTCGAAGGGGACACCGGCAGCAGTGAGGTGGTCGGCGGCGACTGGCGCGTCGAAGTCGGTCAAGCCTTCGAACCCGACGAGGAGCGTATCTTCCGCCGAACTCGTGAGTCCCGGGGCGACCGACGCTGGGTAGCGAGCGGTCGGTTTCACGGTGCCGCCGTACGTCGTGACGAGGGCGTTCGTGTCGGTGTGACCGCCCTGGTAGGCGTCTCCGACTGCCTCGTCGAAGATTCGGAGGCCGTCGCGGATGCCGTCTTCGCCGACGACGTGGTACGGGTGGTCTTCCGGTAGCGAGTCGAGTGCGCCGAATGGGTCCGAAAAGGGCCCATCGTCGCCGATGTAGCCGAGCACGTCTACGAGGCCGCTAGCCTGTCGGAGCGTACTCTTCTTGTGGGCGAGCAGGCGAACCCGCGCGCCGGTCTCTGCGGCCGAGAGTGCGGCCGTACAGGCGGCGATGCCGCCACCGACGACGAGGACGTCGTCAGTTATCGCCATCGGCACCTCCTGTATGCTCGTCGTCGGGCCGTCTTCGGCCGCCGTCGGCGACTGCACTGTCTGAAGCAGCACCCGACGCGTCTCCGCCCTCAGATGAACCGTCGTCGAACGCCGCGAAGTCGATGTCTTTGTCCACCGTCGCGGGGTCCTCGTCGCGGTTCATCGTCGTGACGTGGAGCATGTGTTTGAGCGCGGTCTGGGAGAGTTGCTCGCCCCACATCGCGTGGCGTTCGCCCTTCCAGCGTTCTTGATACAGGTCGTCGAGCGATGCGCGGACGGTCTCTTCGTCGTACTCCGGAGCGAGTTCGTTCGCCATCCGGTGACAGCAAATCGCGCCCTGACAGTTCCCCATCGAGGCGCGCGTCTGGATGCGGACCGAGTTGAGGTCCGTCCCTGCGGTCTCCAACGAGTCTTGAATCTCGGCGCGGGTGACGGCCTCGCACTCACAGACGACTGGGTTCGGGTTGGTGCCGCCGAGCACCTCGTCGGCCCGAGAGCCAAGTCGTTGGACCGACCGCCGGCCGATTGGCGACCGGAGGTTGAAGTCGTCCATGTAGTCACGGAGGACAGAGAAGTCTTCACTCCCCGGAAGCGGCACGTCGGCGGTGCGGCACTCGGCGTCGACGCCGAGTTTCTCGCAGACGTGGTCCGAAATCTTCTCGGCCATCATCCGGTACGTCGTGAGTTTTCCGCCGACGATGCTGGTCATGCCCGGCAAGTCGTCGCGGGACTCGTGGTCGAGGAGGAAGAACTCTCGTGTGATGTCTGTCGGGTCTTCCGTCCCCGTTCCCGGTGGTTCGTAGAGTGGACGAACACCCCAGAACGACCGAATCGTCCGCGCTTCTTTCAGCATCGGCACGAGTTCCGACAGCGTGTCTATCATCAGGTCGACTTCCCAGCCCTCTTCGGGGTAGTCTTCTGGGTCTTCGACCTCTTCGTCGGTCGTTCCGAGGATACACGTCGTCTCGTGCGGGACGATGATGTCGGCGTCACCTTTCGGACGACAGCGGTTGACGACGGTGTCGACCTGTCGGGTGTTCATGATAGTCATGACGCCCTTCGAGGGCCGGACTTCGACGTCGACACCGGCGAGGTCGCCGACTTGTCCCGCCCACGCGCCCGTCGCGTTGACGACGTAGTCGGCGTATATCTCTTCGACTGTTCCGGGTTCACCGTGGACGTACGGGCCACTCCCGGTCTGGTGAGTCACTTCGACGCCGACGACCTCGCCGTCTTCGACGAGTACGTCTGTGACCTCGGAGTGCGTCTCGATGCGCGCACCGTGTTCGACGGCACTCGCGGCGTTCGCGACACAGAGTCGGAACGGGTCGATAGCGCCGTCGGGAACTTTGATAGCCCGTTTGATGTCTTTGGCAAGGTACGGTTCTACCTCGCGGGCCTCTTCGGCCGAGAGGACTTCCGCAGGGATACCACACTCGCGGCATCCCTTCAACTTCTTCTCGAAGTACTCGTCGGAGTCTTCCGGGCGCTGGACGAACAGTCCGCCCGTCATCTCGACACAGTGTCCCGCGATTCGTCGGAGGACGCGGTTTTCTACGATGCACTCCTTCGCAGATGGCTGGTCGGACACCGCGTACCGACCGCCACTGTGGAGCAGGCCGTGCATCCGCCCCGTCGTCCCGTGTGTGAGGTTCCCCTTCTCGACGAGGGTGACGTCCAGTCCACGCATCGCGAGGTCTCGTGCGATGCCTGTTCCGGTCGACCCCCCGCCAATGACGAGGACGCTCGGCGATTTGTTCATTCGTCTTTCGTGAAGTAGGACCGCCTGCACTTTATTTTACCTTCACTCGTCGGCCACGACGTTCTTCTCAAACTTCGGATTACTTCTGACCGACACGACCGGTACGATGCCCCCTCGAATACCGGAGCACACCGATTCTGACTCGATATGAAACGACGAAGATAATTCAAAATTATCGTTCGAATTAGTTACGCCCAATACTCTCTGTGTCGGGGTGCCCCCCATAGAACGTCCCAGTGGAGGCCCCTTGGACCGCAATATTTGTGACTCGTGTTCACACTCATCACACCTCTTGGCGACAGTGGGTCAATTTTTACACTTGCACCGGGTACCGTCGGGTCGAGACGTCTCACCTCATGCGACTCGAAGACCGAATCACACGACGGCGCCGACGTGGACGGACGCGTCGAGTCGTCCGCGACTTGAGTGCCCTGGACCCGACTGCCCACCCGGACGAACCGACGGGTCGCGGGCCAACACTCGAACGAATCCTCGATGTGTTGGACCCTGTCTTCGACGGGTCGTTGCCGCCCCACGCGCACATCTACGGCCCGAAGGGCGTCGGGAAGTCGGCCGTCGTGACTGCCCTCTTCGACCAACTTGCGCGTGCGATACCCTCCCAGCAGTCGGTCATCTACACGACGACGCGAACGGCCGGAACACCGGCCACCTCGTTCGCATACGTCGATGCACGGACTGCCTCGACCGAATTCGCACTTCTCCACGCGACGCTCGACGCCCTCTCGGAAGAGCGCGTCCCGTCACAAGGCGTCGGTATCGAGTCGCTCCGGAATCGTCTGTCCGACCGCGTCTCGCACGACGAGCGAGCAGTCGTCGCTGTCGACCACGTCGGCGAACCGGAGACGTACTCGGCGCAGACTGCAATCGACTTGCTCGACGACGTGTCGCCCCACTTTTCGGTGCTTACAATCGGTCGCGAACCGGTCGATGGCATCGGCGGCGGCGTCGAAACGGTCGAAGTCCCAGCGTACGAACGACACAACCTCGTCGACATCCTCGTCGAACGCGCCTCCGACGGTATCGCACGGAACGCACTCACCCACGAGGCGACGAGCGAAGTGGCAGCGTGGGCCGACGGCGACGCCCACGACGCACTGTCGGCACTGTACGGGGCGGCGAGACTCGCGGCGGCAGACGGTGCCGAGACGCTCGATACGGGCCTCGTCACCGCCGGCATCGACGCAGTCCCGGATGACGGGTGTTCGTTGGGCCGTGTGTTCGCACTCCCTGAGAGTCGAAGACGGGTCCTCCAGACCTTCGTCGCCCTCGACGACGCCGAGAAATCCTCCGTGACTGCTGCGACCGAGGGCATCGCGGCGGCGCCGTCTGTCTCGCTGTCGGCGACGACCATCAGGCGCGTCCTCTACGAACTCGCTGACCTCGGACTCGTCCGCCGCGTTCCGGTAGCCAAATCGACCGACGGCCCGGGCCGTCCGGCCACGCGACCCATCCCGAACTTCTCCACACTGGCGTTTCGCGGCCTGAACGACACGGACCGCTGACTCTTTTTCCCCGGTGTCCTAAGCGCCGGTATGGTTCCGCCGCTGGTACTCGATATCGATGGGACGCTCACCGACGCGCAGGGCCGACTCGACCCACGGGTCTTCGAGGTTCTGCCGTCGTGGGACGCCCCAGTCGTCCTCGCGACGGGCAAGGCGTTCCCCTACCCCGTCTCGCTGTGTCACTACCTCGGACTCCCCCAGACGGTCATCGCCGAAAACGGGGGCGTCGTCCTCGTCGACGGCGAGGTGACGTTCGCGGGCAACCGAGAGGCAGCACAGGCCGTCGCCGACGAGTTCGTCTCACGGGGTGGCACCCTCGGTTGGGACGCCGCCGATACCGTCAACCGCTGGCGTGAGACGGAGATAGCCGTCAGTCTCGACGCCGACGAGGCACTCCTCCGCGACGTTGCGTCGGCGTTCGACCTCGAAGTCATCGACACGGGATTCGCCTACCACGTCAAGTCGCACGGTGTGGAGAAGGGCGTCGGCCTCGAACACGTCTGTGAGACGATGGACTACGACCCCGCAGACTTCGTCGCAGTCGGCGACAGCGAGAACGACGCTTCGACGTTCCGCGTCGTCGGTCAGTCCTACGCCGTCGCCAACGCAGACGACGTCGCGAAAGAGGCGGCGGACGAGGTACTCGAGCAGTCGTACATGGACGGCACGCTCTCGGTGCTCGAATCGTTGCAGAAATCGTAATCTGTCGGTCGTCGGGCGGTCACCCCGCCCCGGTATCTCCTATCGCACTTCGTCTGCGACCCACGTCGCGTACGCTTCTAGGACGTGCGATTCGTCGAACCGCTCGATACACGGGACGTCGTAGGGATGGAGTTCGACGACTCGTGAGACGAGTTCCTCGTAGCGTTCGTCGGTCGTCTTCGCGAGGAGGACGACCTCGTCGTCGTCGTGGACTTCGCCCTCCCAACGGTAGGTCGAGTGGCAGGTCAGGCGGTTCACACAGGCGGCGAGACGTTCTTCGACGAGCGTTCGAGCGAGGTCGTCCGCCGCAGGAGGCGGCGCTGTAACGTAGACGGTTGGCATGAAATCGAACGGGTACGTCGGACGCTCAGACTGCCTCTTCGAACGGTGCGAACCGGCCGTTGATGTCCCACTCGTGGATGCAGTAGGGGCTTCCGACCTGTTTCTCGCCGTCTTCCGACGCGATACGCCACGTCGCCACGTCGTCGTCCCAGCGTTCTACTCGACCACAGCGCTCACAGGCGCGTCGGGTCGGCCGTCGAAGGTGGGGTTCCATACGTGAGAGAGTGCGTGTCAGTATGCAAAAGCCCATCGCCGACGGCAGTTTCGCGGCCGCTCTTGTACGCTAGTCGAACGACCGTACACAAACCGATGGTACTTACCTCCCACCGACCCGAGTCCGTCTATGGGATTTCACACCTTCGACGCCGACGCGGCGGCGAAACTCGACGACCCCGCGAGGTACCGGTACGTCTCGCGGGAGGAACTCCTCTCGTTCCTCGGCCCCGGTTCTGAAGACGTGGTCGCCGACCTGGGGAGTGGCACCGGATTCTTCACCGACGACGTGGCACCCTACGTCGACGAACTGCACGCAGTCGACGTACAAGAGGAGATGCACGACTTCTACCGAGAGAAGGGTGCACCCGAGAACGTCGCGTTCGTCACCGCCGACGTCGCGTCACTCCCCTTCGACGACGACTACCTCGACGGCGCGTTCTCGACGATGACCTACCACGAGTTCGCTACCGACGACGCGATGGCTGAACTCGCACGCGTCGTCCGCCCGGGCGGGACGGTCGTCGTGGTCGATTGGTCCACGGCCGGTGAGGGACAGGCCGGTCCGCCGACAGACGAGCGATTCGGCCTCGCCGACGCCATCGACGCCTTCGAATCTGTCGGGTTCACCGTCACGCACGGCGAGACGCGGCGCGAGACGTTCGTCTGTGTCGCACGGCGCTGAGACACGAGCCGAAAGCAACAAAATTCACACGATTGTTCGTAAGAGGTTGGCTCCAGTAGAGTTTCGGCGCCAATCGTAATAGTTTCCTAGAACAATCTAGTGGATTTCAGGACAAACGTTATATCGGGAAGTGTGCTACGAATTAGCATGACAGTACACAACTCGACCATCGACAACTATCGTGCCACCGAAGGGTACTTCGAATGTCGCTCCTGTGGGTCGCGAACGGTCAGCGACGCTCACCTCGGTTCGTGTCCAAGTTGCGGTGGGTTGGTTCGGAACATCGCCGTCGCCCGCGAATAATCGGTCCCGATTTTTGCGTTGCGGTCAGTCACCGAGACGACTCGTCGTCACGGTTCGATGACCATCGTGTAGCGGTCGACCAGAAGGACGAGTATCGCACCGCCGAGCGCTGCGAGGGCGAAGATGCCGAACAGTTCGACAGACCACGTCTGGCCCAACTCGCCGAGTTTCTCACTCGTCTTGACGACGGGTGCGCGGAGTGCACCGACGATGAGACTCACGAGGAACGCGAGCGTCTCACGACGATAGTGTTCGAGTGCCCACCGGACGACGTGAGCGATGGTGAACAGGCCGACGAGAGCACCGGCGATGAAGGCGACGACTATCGTTCCGGGTTCGACGAGTGACGACGTCGGCCCGCCCATCGCGACGTCGATGAGGGTATCGACGAACTCGCTGAGTGTCCCGGTCATGTACTCGTACTGACCGAGGAGCAACAAGAGGAGCGACCCCGAGATGCCGGGGAGAATCATCGCGCTCACGGCGATTGCGCCCGCGACGACAGTTACTGGGAGCGAGTTCCCGAGTGCAGTTCCGACGGTCCCCGACGCCACGAACGCCACAGTGAATCCCGCGACTGCTGCGACGAGTTGTCGAGGTGAGTCGAGTGAGACCTGTGCGTACAAGACGACGGCGGACGCGGCGATGAGGCCGAAGAAGAATCCGAACGTCGGTACCGGTTGCTGGTCGATTGCGACGGTGAGGACGCGGGTGACAGTGATGATGGCGGTGACGATTCCTGCCCCGAGGACGACGAGGAACCCAACGTCGATTTCGCGTAACGCCGCCACCGCGTCGCTCCGGTGTTTCGGTGAGAGTCCGCTCAGTACCCGCCGAATTCGCTCGGGTGTAATGGCAGTCACTGCACTGATGAGTCGTTCGTAGATGCCTGTGACGAGAGCGATGGTCCCACCGGATACCCCAGGGACCGCGTCTGCTGCACCCATGCAGACACCCTTCAGGTAGAGGACGAGCCACGAGAGGAGGGCTGGACGCTCGTCTGTGTGCGTCGACATTTGGTTGTGCGTTTCTTCTTTGGGACCCATATCAGTCCACCGTTCGAGAGGCGTGAATTGCCCCTTGGGTGCCGGTTACAACCACTTGCTGTGTTAAATCTCTCAACACCGGAGTCATGTCTCTCATCTTGGCCCAGTACTACTGATTCTAAGATTGTTTCCACTTCAGAAGTCCACCTCATCGTGGATTAGGAGTGTTGGACAGCATCCGTTGATTGATGGGGATACACCGGTGAAATCTCCCGGAAGAGACGTGCCCGTCAGGTAGCAGCGCGCCGAGACGATTTGTGTTAGGACGAATGCCACCTGTTTTGACCAACGAAACCACAACCCCCGCTTCGGGTCGAAACACCGCAGAGAAGGACACAGACGGTCTAAGACATGGGGTGTGGTGTTCGTGAAGAAGCGCGTAGATTCGTCGTTGGTGGCCGTATCATAGAGTCCCATTTGAAATGCGTATTCGGTGGATACACCCCACCAACGGTAGCCTGTACCGGTGAATTGCGACTTTTGAAAAGCGTGAGTTAGCAGAGATACAGCATTGAGTGCACCATTGTGATTTTGACCTGGGAGTCCGATTTCTACACGATAGGCTCTCTTGCTCTCTTTTTCGGGCAAATCAAGAACCCGAAGAGAGTGCGACATCCACGGTTCGAGAGGACTTTTCTACAACCCTGAGTTCTCACAATCGAGTACACCCTTGCGGGGAATCGTCGTGGGTGTACACCCTTGGAAACCGGGGGTGTAGCGCCCGAAACCTGATACACCACCGAAATCAGGGGTGTAGAATAGTGCCTAATTTGGCTACGAGTGTACCGTCTCTCCTCAGTCAAACCGACCTTGTTTGAGACACTCAACGGAAATCGAGCAGAGCTGAGAAAAACATCTCTGCTCTTTGACTGCTTCAGAACGCAACAAAAATGACGTGATTGAGATGTGCCCAATATTCAGTATTGTTTAGGACATCTATTACTGACCGAGGAACTCAACAGAAACGTTCCATCGAGTGACTCCTACTCAGCTGCACCCATCTTCAGTGACACAACTCGGAAAGAATCAAACCGTCGGGCGAAGACGTGTTGGATAATGGAACTCAGCATCATCGGCAGCGGGTACGTCGGCACGACGATTGCCGCGTGTTTCGCTGACCTCGGTCACGACGTGGTCAACGTCGATATCGACGAAGACATCGTCGACTCGCTGAACGCCGGCCACGCGCCGATTCACGAACCGGGCCTCGACGAACTCGTCGAGGCACACGCCGGCGACCGACTTCGGGCGACGACAGACTACGACGCGATTCTCGATACGGACGCGACGTTCCTCGCCCTCCCGACTCCCTCGAACGACGACGGAAGTATCGACCTCGGCGCGATGAAAGCGGCGGCGACGTCGCTCGGTGAGACACTCGCACAGAAAGACGACACACACCTCGTCGTCACCAAGAGTACGGTCGTTCCGACGACGACGGTGGAAGTCATCGGACCGCGAATCGAGGAGGCATCGGGGAAGACTGTCGGCGAAGAGTTCGACATCGCGATGAACCCCGAGTTCCTCCGCGAAGGTACTGCCGTCGAAGACTTCCTCTCTCCAGACAAAATCGTCCTCGGTGCACAGAGCGAACGTGCGTACGAACAGTTAGACGAGATATTCGCCCCGCTCGTCGAGCGTGCGGGCGACCCGCCGGTCGTCAAGACCGGCATCAGCGAAGCAGAGATGATCAAGTACGCGAACAACGCCTTCCTCGCGTCGAAGATTAGCCTCGCGAACGACCTCGCGAACATCTGCAAAGAGTTCGGTGTCGACTCCGAGGAGGTTCTCGATGCAATCGGCCTCGACTCTCGCATCGGGTCGGCGTTCCTCGGTGCAGGTCTCGGATGGGGTGGGTCGTGCTTTCCGAAAGACACGGCGGCGATTATCGCTGCTGCCCGCTCTCGCGGCTACGAACCACGGCTTCTGCAAGCCGCTGTCGACGTCAACGACGAGCAACCGAAGCGGATGCTCGAACTCCTCGAAGACCGATTCGACCCCGAGGGGAAGCGTGTCGCCGTCCTCGGCCTCTCGTTTAAGCCCGGCACCGACGACGTTCGAAGCTCTCGGGCGATTCTCCTCATCGACCACCTCCTCGATGCCGGTGCCGACGTCGTCGGCTACGACCCTGTCGCGACCGAGAATATGCGTGTGCACTTCCCGAATATCGACTACGCGACGTCTGCCGCAGACGCACTCGTCGATGCCGATGCCGCACTCGTCGCGACCGACTGGGACGAGTTCGCCGCACTGGACGCACAGTTCGACGAGATGCGCGAGAAAGTCGTCATCGACGGTCGCCGTATCGTGACCCGGCGTGACGGTCTCGACTACGAGTCGTTAGTTTGAGGAACGCCCCTCTCAGGAAATGTTTCTCTTCTGTCCGGTTCTCGTTCAGTCTGAGACCATCTCTGTCGATTGGAACTTTCCTTGCAGTCTCTGTTCGGCTTCGTCGCGGTCTTCTGGATACCCGATATCGATGCGCCATCCGTTGAGACGGATTGCATCGATTGTTCTTCCGGACCTGATGAGGAGGTCAATTGCTTCACTAATCTCGTACTCACCGCGATTAGACGGTTGGACGAGATGGCAGGCGTGGAATATTTCGGGTGTGAACGTGTAGAATCCAGTCATCACGAGATTTGACGGTGGGTCCTCGGGCTTTTCGATGACTTCGGTAATCTCACCATAATCGTTCGTAACGCACACGCCGTAACGGGAGGCGTCTTCCCAATCGACCTCCTCTACCAAGAACGCCGCATCAGCCCGATCTTCGCGCTGCCGTCGCACGACATCGTTGAGGTTGGCCTGGAAGATGTTGTCTCCTAACATCAGCATAAAGTCATCGTCGATGTGGTCTTCGACCGTCAACAGTGCGTGCGCGAGTCCATTCTGTTCTCGTTGGTGGGCATATGTAATCGGGATTTCCTGGTACTCGTCGCCGTAGTGGCTGATAATCACTTCTTTTTTGTAGCCGACAACGACGACGATTTTGTCCGCACCGAGTTCGACAAGCTGGTCGAAGCAGTGCGTTAGAATCGGCTTTCCGTCGACTTCGACCATCCCTTTGGGCTTGTCTTTCGTCAGCGGGCGGAGACGCGTTCCCTTACCGGCGGCCAAGACCACTGCTTGCATTGGTTTCAGTTCGTCTTTGCCACGTATATCTATGGAGTCAGAAACACCAAATAAACAGAATATAAGTCTGGTTATTGACAAACTCCAGTGAAAAACGTTGGAAGCGTGCGGAACGCGACGCAGTGTCGCTGGCGTTACGCGACTGCGGCAGTCTGAACTGCGTCGGCGTCGATGGA
>NZ_LOPV01000009.1 GCF_001469865.1 Haloferax profundi | reverse complement strand
TGGACGACTGTTCTGTGATCAGTTCTTGTTCGTTTCGTTCGAGGGTAACCTCGACGGTGCCGTCTTCAGCACCGTTGACGAGGCCCTCGTCGACGCTGACATTCTGGGCTTGATAGGCGACGATGGTGCTGTTGTCTTCGAACGACGTTGGACCACTGAACGTGTAGTCACCCGTCGCACGGACGCTCACGTTGGTGTACCCGTTTTCGGGGCCGTAGTCATCATATCCAGTCGTCGAGTACGGCAGCGTCATGGTGAACTCGCCGTTGTCGTCTGTCTGGACCTGCTGGGTGTAGGTGAACGTCGTGTTGGTCGTCAGGTCACGCATCTCGACTGTAGCGGTTACATTCGAGTTTGCTGGGGCACCGGACCCTTCGACAGTTGCACCGGGGACACGTTCGAATGTCTTGACCCACGCTGGGTTGTTCCCGAGGAGCACCTGTGGTTGAATACCATAGGTGTTGCCTGCCTGAACCAAGGAGTTCTGGTACGAACCGGAGCGAAGGGCCGAACTGTTCGACGACTTCACGAGACGGTAGTGGTCCAAGGCTTCGATGCGTTCTTCTGGGAACGCGCCTACGCCACCAATCTGCGAGGTCGGGTCGCTCTCGACATATGCCTCGGCAGCACTCATGTTATCGAACGTCTTGATTGGTTGACCGTCCGACGGTGTCACACGGATGGTTTGACTCTCGGAGACTGGGCGTTCTTCCCAGTCGACAACGACGGGCGCTGGGTCACGAGCGCTCCCATGGTACTTGTAGAGGCGGACCATCAGACTCTCGTAGTAGCGTTGGTCTTTGAGGTTCGTCACGCCTGCAATGCTCGTCTGTCCATTCTGCTCTTGGAGTCGGTAGATGCGGTTGTAGAAATCTGACGTGGAGACGTTTGATTCGTCGTACCAGACCGTCGGTGCCCCGAACTTCGAGTCAGTCGAGACCATCTGCCAGTCGACCATTACGTAGCGGGTGTTCTCGCCTTCACTATCGTCACCCATAGACGTGAGGACGTTTTCTGCTTGCTGTTCATCGGAGGCCAGCAGGAAGTTCGCTGCTTCCGTCGCGCCACCTTGGAACGGGTTCGCGTTCGGAATCCGCTCTCCAAGGACTGTTATCCAATGACCATAGTCCCACCAAGACATGACACCGTACGAGCCGTCTGGGTAGTCAAAGTCATCTGCATACTTGTACGTCCCGTAGTACTCCATCTGGTTCGACGCGCCACCAAAGGTACCTTCAGCGGGTGTGTTTTCTTCCATCCAGTCAAGAGGCTCGTCCCACTCGGTGACTGTTCCTGGTCCGGTCTGTGATGCCTGCATGGCATTGCTCGTTGCGCCACCATTTCCAAGTTGAATCGGAACGATGAGGACTGGCGTGAGGATGAGAAGAATTGCAAATGCCACTGCAGCGACGCGTCCGTACGAGACGTCCTCCAGTCGGTCGACATTGGCGAGTCCAATGAAGCTGAGGCCGAGAACTTCACGGAGGAGGTAGGCGTTCATCACTGCGACGACGACTGCGAAATAGTAGTTGAACCGTACTTGTGTGAACGCCGCCGACGTCATAATCGCTGCCCACACGAGGACGAACAGGTGTTCGCTCTCGTAATCTGCTTGCATCACAGCACCGACGATGAGTGCGGTGACGATGGTCAGACTGACCAGAGACGACTCAACGCCAAGCAAGCTTGCGATGCCGTCTGGGAGAGCGGGAATCAAGAACAGGATGCCAATGAGCGCGAGACTAGCAGCGACGTACCCGATTTTTCGGGAGTCACCTTCGCGCACGAGCGGCTTGGCGGTGAGCCATATCGCAGCCACAGCGCCGGTAAAGAAGGTGAACCCGTACTCACTCATGATACGGTCGACTGCTGTCAGGCCGCTCGATTGGAGAATGTTCGCCGCGAGGAACGGTTGTGCTTCGCCAATAGTACGCGTCGCCGCCCCTGCGCTAAACCCAACGGTTCGAAGGAAGTTTCGGGAAATTGAGCTGAACACGTCAGGGAGGACGAGTGAAAACAGCACCAACCCGGCGAGCATGATACCGCCCACAGCAGCGGGGTAGCCTCGGTCGTCAATATCATTCGACTCCCACCAGCGAGCGAGGGCAGCGAGGAACACCGCACCGAGTCCCACACCAAATGAGAAGAGCGGTTGCAGGAAGCCGAAGTCAGTCACACCAAAGGACATCTCTTCGAGTGGGACGAACATCAAGATGCCCGTAACCATCATCGAGACGGCACCGACAAACGCGGCATGTTCTGGGGAGTTTCCGCGAGCGTAGTCGGAGACCATTTTCAGGACCAAAAAGAGGCCGAAGATGCCGACGAGGAGGATTCCTGGCGGCCACGACCACATGTAGATGGCTGTCGCAACACCGGCAAGCGCTGACCACTTTAGTGGCTCTCGGAGAGCATCGAAGTCACGAACTTGGACGAGTTCCCAGACCGGTTTCTCGCGGTCGGCGACCGTGAGTGCGATCATGAGTGCGAGAACAGCAAAGCCCATGAAGAACGGCTCTGCGATGTTGTGGTCGGCGAAGCCGACGAGACCACGTCGGAGGAACGTCCCTGGGAGCAGCATGAGAATGATCGCTCCGAAGAGACCTCCGAGGCGACCACCCAGCCGTTTTCCGATCAGATAGGTCGGGATAGCAACGAACGCACCAAAGAACACAGGGGCGACCAAGAGGGTCTTCGCAACTAACTCTGAAGATGGACTTCCGAGCCCGACGACGAGTGCCGCGGTCGCGACGATTTGGTCGTAGATAGTACCGAACTGACCTGCGGTTGTCCCGAATGGGAACTGAGTCCACGGGTCAAATGGCATTGTCGTCGGCCAGTTGCGGACGGTGTATTCCACCTGGCGAAGGTGATACCAGGCGTCATTTCCTGAGAAGAATACCGATCCCTCTCGAATGAACGCATCATAACTGCGGAGTCGTATCCACAGCATGATGAGAACGATCGTCGAGAGGACCGGTATGTGATACCAGTCGCGAGCGAGATCCGCTACGGAGGGCGAATGCTCTTGTTGCTCGTCGCTCATTGTGACCAACAACCGTCAAGCCGTTCATAAGCCTTGTGATAGGCTATGTAGAGTAATCCATCGGTTCAAAGTGAAGGACAATACTTATTCACATATCCTCGGTAGCACCGGCCAATGAAAGTCTCCGTCGTGGTCTGTACCTACTCGATGGAACGGTACGAGTCGTTTTCTGAGACTGTCGAGAGTGCACTCGAACAGACTTACGATCCCCTCGAGGTCGTTATCGTCGTCGACGGAAACGAGGAAGTGTTCGCTCGAGTCGAAGACGACTTTGGCGACATCGACAACGTCGTCCTCCATTGTAACGACGAGAATCGCGGCATCTCGTACAGCCGGACGAAGGGTGCTGAACTTGCATCTGGAGAAATCGTCGCGATGATCGACGACGACGCGACAGCCGAGCCAGACTGGATCGAAACGCTCGTCCAAACGTATGAGGACAATCCAGAAGCGGTCGCTGTCGGTGGCACAGTCGTCCCCGATTGGGTTGCTCGAAAGCCCGATTTCTTCCCAGAAGAGTTCTACTGGCTCGTTGGATGTGACGAACGCGGGTTCGGCAACCATATGGAGGAGGTACGAAACACGTACGGCTCAAACATCTCCTTCAAGCGTGATGTCTTCCTCGATGCCGGTGGGTACGACACCAACACGGGCCGAAAAGGCGACAAACACGTCCAAGCCCACGAAGCGCCGGTCTGTATCCGAATCTACAACAACACCGGTAAGCGTGTTATCTACAACAAGCGTGCCCGTGTGAACCACAAGCTGTTCGAGTACCGTACCGAATTCCAGTGGCTCGTTTTCCGGTCGTTCTGGCAAGGCTACTCGAAGCGTGTGATGGACCTCCTGTACCCGGAGGCGTCCGACGACAAGAACGACTACCTCAAGGATTTGATGTTGGTGTACGTCGTCGACCGCTTGATTAAACTAGTGAAGAACCCGTCGACGGCGAAGGTCCAACAGTTGGTCGCTATCTTCGTGTTTACTGCGGCGGTCGGCTTCGGCTACCTGTATGGGTTGTTGACGCCGGATTTGGTCGAAAAGACGAACGCGTAAATCAGTGGCTCAAGACCGATAGACCGTCTCGAATCTTTCGGCGATATCGTCCCAATCGTGGTTAGTCACAGCGGCGACGTGATTCGTCTCGCCGAGTTCTGTTCGCTCCTTTAGTGAGAGATCTCTTGCGCGTTCGAATCCGTTGCTAAGACTATCGTAGATGACGTTTCCATCGGGTAGAATCGAAGGGATGCACCCTGCGTTCGGTGCGATAACGGGACATCCGAAACTGAGACTGAGGACGACAGACCCCGAACTAAAGATGTCACGATATGGAAATACACCGAAGTCACACGCCGCAAAGTAGATTGGAACTTCTTCGTTAGGGATGTACCGAAAGTCGGTTACGACGTTTTGTTGGTCGGCGGCGAGCGCACGGATGGTGGCGATGTCACTGTTGTCCATCGGATTGCCTGCGACGATAAGACACTCGTCTTCGGTACTCACACGCTC
>NZ_LOPV01000008.1 GCF_001469865.1 Haloferax profundi | reverse complement strand
CTGTTTGTACGGCCGAATCATGCCGAAAAAGAGGTAGACTCGTTCGTACTCTTCGACGCCCAACTGCTCGCGGGCCTCCTGTGTCGAAACCGCTGGCGTGTCGCGGTATATGTCGTTGTAGTTGCCGTGTGGGATTGACACAGCGTTGTCGAGGGGCTCATTGAGGAAGGATTTCAGTTCGTCTCGTGTTCGGTCGTCCCACACCTGTACCGTGTCTGCCATTTTGACGAGTCGCTTACTGACAGCTCTATCCAACGAGAGGAAGTTCTGCTCGTGGTTGTGCTTGTTGTGGACGGTCCAGACAACGCTATCACACAGGTACGAAGCGAGTTTCACTTGGAGAAGGAGCCAGAGTGCTGCGATGGTTGCGACGATTCGGCTTCCTGGCATCCGATACGCCCACTCGATGCTTCCAAAGAGGAAATACGGGTGTGTCCAATGGAGATGGAGGATGTCTACGTCACCGAAAAGCGCTGGGAGAATAAACGGTGTAAACGGAAGTGGTTCTTCGTCAACTGATACCTCGATATCCCGCCGCTCCAGGTGCTGTATTAATAAATCCTGGTAGGGATTCCCCGAATAATACGGGGCCATAAGGACCTTCATTGGGTTTACCTGCCCCGTAGGTCGTCTAAGTAATTCCGTTTTATCAATACGAAACGCTGGGTCTAAGGTTACTCTTCGGTGAGTCGACGCTCTGCTTCATCTCGGTCCTCGGGATATCCGATGTCGAGGCGCCAACCGTCGATACGAATCGCGTCGATAGTTCGGCCCGAGCGAATAAGCAGGTCGATAGCCTCACTAATTTCGTATTCCCCTCGGTTCGATGGTTGCACGAGGTGGCAGGCGTGGAAGATTGCAGGTGTGAACGTGTAGAACCCCGTCATGACGAGATTTGACGGCGGTTCGTTAGGTTTTTCGACGACTTCCATGATTTCGCCGTAATCGTTCGTCACACAGACACCATAGCGAGAAGCATCGTCCCAATCGACTTCCTCCACGAGGAAGGCGGCGTCTGCTCGGTCTTCGCGTTGGCGTTTGACGACATCACCGAGATTCGCGCTGAAAATATTGTCACCTAACATGAGCATGAAGTCCTCGTCGATGTGGTTTTCGACAGTGAGCAGCGCATGGGCGAGTCCCTTCTGCTCGCGTTGGTGTTCGTAGGTAATTGGAACGTCTCGATATTCGTCGCCGTAGTGGCTGATGATGACTTCTTTCTTGTACCCGACGACGACGACGAGTTTGTCCGCACCCAACTCGACGAGTTTATCGAAACAGTGGGTTAGAATCGGCTTTCCGTTTACCTCGACCATTCCTTTCGGCTTGTCTTCGGTAAGGGGACGAAGACGAGTCCCTTTACCGGCGGCGAGGACGACTGCTTGCATAACTCATTGCGAGCAACTCTGGCTTATATAACTTTGTGTCACCCACGTTGGGACCCGTTTAGAAATACGTAGCCGTCCAGTCCGAGGGGTTGGGCAGCAATCGAATTCTAACCACGTTGTTTTCGTACCGTCGGCAAATCTTCGCCACCGGTTTGCGCGAGTTCTACTCGGTCGAACCGTTTCAATCTCTCGAGGCCATCTGTGAGGTCTTCGTACAGACTGTCGTCGCTTGGTTCACCAGTAGGAGTGTACCCATTCGGGCCCACAAAGCCACAGAAAAGACCTCACCAGCAGTACGAACTCCGGGTTGAGGATGTATTGGTACGGGGAATCACCGCATCTGCGGCTACAAACTACGTTGGAACCGCACCATCTGGAACGCACCGAGGAGTCGTTTCAAAGGTGGAATCTCCGGAGCCGAAGAGGAAAACCGACTAACCGATTGTTATAACTGAAGTCTATGATGACTACTATCAAAAGATGTACTCTCTGGACCAGATTCGGAATGGGCTTTCTACGCCTGCACTCCTGCTACGTGAACTGAATCGGCTCTATTACACGCGGTTAGACACATTGTCGTATAATCGCAGTGGGGTCGATATACTGTCTGAGGACTGGGACGTACTGCAAATTCTTGATGCCTGTCGGTACGATATGTTCGCCGAACAATCATCACTTACTGGAGACCTCCAATCTCGAACGTCACGTGGCTCCAACACGATGGAATTTCTTCATGCAAATTTCGAAGGTCGTGAAATGCACGACACGGTTTACGTAACTGCAAACCCACAGTTTCGCCGGCACGAAGAACAAATAGACGCGGAGTTCCACGCCGTTATCGACGTTTGGCTCGATGACGGGTGGAACGAAACGTACAATACTGTCATGCCACAGACGACTGCGGAATACGCCCTCGAAGCAGCCAAGAAATATCCAACCAAGCGAATTCTCGTTCACTATCTTCAGCCACATTACCCGTTTATCGATCCAGAGTCGACGTTCGATAAAAAGCACCTCCACAAAGGGGGCGACAACACGATCGACTTCTGGCACGAAATCATGTTCGGACAGCTCGATATCGGTGCAGACGATGTCTGGCCACTCTACAAGAGGACCCTCGACGAGGCGTTCCCACACGTTCAGTCTGTATTGGACGGAATCGAAGGCCGGCACGTCGTGACCGCCGACCACGGGAATATGGTCGGTGAACGAGCACGGCCAATCCCAGTTCGAGAATGGGGCCACCCACAGGGAATATACACTGAAGAACTTGTCAAAGTCCCATGGCTAGTCTGCGAAAACAATGGTCGCCGAAAGACGACAGCCGAGGTTCCCTCTCCTGATTCCGAGACCGTCGATGAAGGAGTCGTTACGTCACGGCTCCGCCATCTCGGATATACGGAATAGACGTTGAACGTATCGCAAGTCACAAGCTCCAGCAGCAGATAACGTGCCGATTAAATAGCTACACGAAACCTATTCGATAAAATGACTAACGTAAAAAATCGCGTTCTAAAACTCGTCTCTCGGGCTGGTGCTGGCCACACTGCGTTGCGACTGTACGACGCGTTTACAGATTACACCGGAACAGTCGATGACTCTGTCCGACAGTTTGACCAAGCGGTCAGCGACAATGGGCACGTCGTCTTCCCACTGATTCCCGGTTATCGAACCATCGCTCTTCGATACTGTATTCTCGCCGATGCATTTCGGAGGCGAGGCTACAATCCTATTCTTCTCATCGACGACCTGACTGACGTTCCGGTCGAACGGTCAATCGGCGATGACCAAACAATCACACTGCAAACATCGTATTTCGAGAAACAGATTCCGAAGAATTTCGGACTGGAGGTGACCGGTCTTTCCGAATTCGTCTCATCGGACGAGGTGAACCTCGACGAGTCTCGTGACACCATCGAACGCTTTAACATCGAAGAATATGCCCTCGGGTCGGTCAGGAGACGGTTCAAAGTCCATACGATTGACTTGGACGACCCGAAGATGAGACGAGAGTACGAGAATTTCCTCTCTCTCGGAGTTCTCGTGGCACGAGCAGTCAAGCAGATAATGACCACGCACGAAACTGAACTGCTTGTCGTTCACGAACCATACTATGTTCAAGGGGGAGTACCGATGGCCGTCGCTCGGGACCACGGCGTGACCGCTTACAGCCAAGGCTTTGGGTTCAGAGAAGGAACGTTGATATTTGGTGGTCGGAGTGAGCGGTCCGCACTTCCTCACTTCACTCGTGAAGACGTGGTTCGTGACCACCTTCGTTCGACTCTCTCTGAGGAGGAAATGGCACGCATCGACGAGATAATGTACGGTCGAGAGTCCGGGAAAGGAATGGCCGTGGACTATTCTGCACACACGAACCGATCCGTGACCTCCGGTGATGTCGTTTCAATCGGAATGTTCACGAACTTGCTGTGGGACGCGTCGCTCGAACCGGAGAACGCGCTCTACGCGAATGTCTTCGAATGGATATCTGACACGATTCGTGCGTTCGAAACTACTGAGGAAGCCGAACTGGTAATCAAAACACACCCGGCAGAAGCGAAGTTCGGAACCCACGAGAGCGTCGCCGAGAGAGTGCGAGAGGAGTTCTCATCGCTCCCGGATAACGTCACGCTTCTCCCACCGGATACAGATGTTGACACGTATGCGCTTATCAACTCTCTCGATGCGGCAGTCGTGTATAACTCCACCGTCGGGCTCGAATCTGCATACCGTGGTGTTCCGGTTATCGTGACTGGGGAGACACACTATCGTGACTACGGATTCACTATCGACCCAGGCACCAAACGAGAATATCTCGACCTCATCAGCAACCCAGACCGGATCTCACTCCCAACGGAAACAGAGGCGCTTGCTCGGCGATATGCCCACCTGTTGATGGTCAAGCGGCATACGCCGTTCCCGTTCTTCGTGCGGGACGAAACTCAACGCCAGCAGTTCAAAGAGATAACTATCGACGACACTCGACCGGGCGCGGAACCACTCGAATCTTTACTCTCGTCGATGTTAGCCGGAGATGAGGTTCTGAACAGTAAGTGAGCGAGCGATTGCGCTACTGACCCGAGTGCCCGCCTTTGCTGAGTGAGTCGAACTCCGAGAGTTCGGTGCGGGCCAGTCGTGTGCTCCGACAAGTTAATGACACCTCACACGCGGATTTCTGCTATGAAGACAGTCGCAGTTATTCAGGCCCGGATGGGGTCATCACGACTCCCTGGAAAGGTGATGCTCCCCCTTGACTGTGTGCACAATCTCGAGCGCGTCGTGAGTCGTGTGCTGGCAGCGAAGACAATCGATGAAGTGGTCGTTGCCACGACGACTCACGCTCGTGATGATATCATCGCTCAGTGCGCTCCTCGATTCGGAGCCGCTGTTTCCCGCGGTGATGAACAAGACGTTCTCGGCCGAATGTACGAAGCCGCCTGTTCGCATGATGCAGATATCGTCGTCCGGATTACAGGCGATTGTCCATTGATTCCTCCCGAATGTGCCGACGCTGTCGTCGAGAAACTCCAAGAGACGGGGGCGGATTATGCAAGCAATATCGTAGAGCGTACGTTCCCACGCGGGTTCGATGTCGAGGCATTCACTATGGACAGTTTTGAACGCGTCGAGTATCACTCGACAGAACCTCACCAGCGAGAACACGTTACTCAGCTGTATCTCAACGACGATACCGGTGAATTCGTACTTGCCAACATCTCTTCTCATGAGGTCTATGAGAAGGACTCGATGCAGGACCGAAGCGACCTCAGATTAACGCTCGACGAAGCGAAAGACTACGAACTGCTTCGAATCGTATATGACTCCGTAGAGTTCGAGGAGATACTTGATGTCGAAGAGGCCGTTTCTCTTATCGACGAAAAAGGTCTCACCGAAATAAATGGAGACGTTGGGCAAAAGCCAACACGATGATTGTAATTAGAGCAGACGGTGGACCAGATATCGGGTACGGTCATCTCGTCAGGTCGAGCGCGCTCGCGGCGGAATTTCTCTCTCGTGGTTTCGATGTGACATACGCGACGACGACTCCCGGTGCCGTCTCCGATGTGTGCCCACCAGCGGTCGAGACGAAATTGCTTTCAGTGCGGGACAACCCGGACCCGTTCGTTTCGTGGCTTGGTGATTCGAACACCGACGCAGTTATCGCAGATTCGTATCTCGTCGACACCAACTACATGCGCACGGTACGAGATTCTGTGTCGGTTCTTGCGGTGATTTCAGACGACACCCGGTTCGAATTTGCAGCAGATATCCTCATCAACGGGAACTTGTACGCTGAGTCACTCGACTACGACTTCGTCGGTGAGCATCCGAAATGCCTGCTCGGGACCCGGTACGTACTCCTGCGTGAAGAAGTCAGAAAGCGGTCCGGTACCCGTTCTCCAGTCCGGGAGCAACCTCGACGAGCAGTTGTCACGATGGGTGGAAGCGATATTCGAAGCTACACACCGACTGCGGTACGTGCGTTCGACGGATTCGACATGACTGTCGATGTCGTGCTTGGCCCTGGTGTGGAACATACGACCGAAGTCGAGGAAGCAGCCGACTTAATCGACACAGAAGTCGTCATCCACAACTCACCAGATGAATTTCTCTCTCTCATTGCACGAGCCGATATGGCTGTCAGTGGATGTGGGAGTACGACCTACGAACTGTTGGCACTTGGAACACCCTTCGTTGGCGTCGTACAGGCAACTAATCAAGAACCAATCGCAACCGCACTCGATTCACGTGGACTCGCTGATGTGCTTCCGATGGATGCCGCTGAGGAACTCCTCTACGAATCCATCGACTCACTGCTTCGTGACCGAAGCAGACGAGCAACGTTCCAATCCCGCGGACAAGAGCTAGTCGATGGACGCGGTGCGGAGCGAACTTGCAACTCGATACTTGCCGAGGCGCACCGCCCGTAATCAATTACGTTGAAATATTCCGAATTTGAAACAGAACCAATGAGAACGGTTTTCGTCGGTAATCGTGCGCTTTCGCGGTACCTGCTCAAACACGCACTCGACAGCGGTTGGGACGTCGTGGGGGCCGTCGTCCCGAAGGGAGAAATGGCCTCCCAGCAAGCGAATTTCGAACCGATTGACGACCTCGTCGAAGATACGGCGTGTGAACTCATCGAAACT
>NZ_LOPV01000007.1 GCF_001469865.1 Haloferax profundi | reverse complement strand
CGATGATTCGACTATTTCTCGGCTCGAACGACTGGAACCAGACGTTTGTATCTGTGGCGGCTGGGGAGAGATTCTTCACGAGCGTACGCTTGACGTTCCAACTGACGGGTTCATCGGCTTCCACTCGAGTCACCTTCCGGAAGGGCGCGGTGGCGCGCCGGTTAATTGGAGTCTGATCGACGGTGCGGACGAAATTTGGATTTCGATGTTCTACTATACGACCGGCGTGGACGCGGGCGATGTCATCGAACAGCGCTCCGTCCCGGTCGAGCCCCGAGACACAGTTGGGACCGTGTTCGACCGTCTCGCAGTAGCGGCCTGTGAGCTACTCGATGTCGTTCGCGAACCGCTCGAGCAGGGGGCCATCGAGGCGATGCCGCAGGACCTTTCGAAAGCGACGTATCGCCCACGCCGTCAACCGCAAGACGGACTTGTCGACTGGTCCATGTCTTGTGAAGAGATATCCGATTGGATTCGCGCACAGACGCATCCATATCCTGGTGCGTACACGTTCCACAGGGGTACCAAGCTCCGCATCTGGGAGTGTGAGGTCTTTTCCGAGTCAGCTACCACCCAGAATCCTGGAACAGTCGTCAACGTTTCATCGGGGTCCGGTTTCGATGTCGAAACCGGAGACGGCGTGGTGAGAGTCGTCCGGGTCACCCCAGATGGTGATCCCTCTCAGTGGGCTGACGAGTACGCGGAGTCCTCAGGCCTTACGCAAGGGACAGTGCTCTCGGCCGCAGAGGCACCTCCTGAATGGATTCAAACGGGTATCCGGCCGGCGCGTGGACACAACAGTGCGGCCTTCGAGACGAATTTGACGCTGGGTGAGCAGGGGTCTGTTGATGTACTCACCCGAACAGGTCGCCCCCGAACAGTCGGTGTCGTCGCCGAGCTCGATGGTGAACGGATATTCGGGGATCACCGAGAGGTTACTGGTGAACACTGCTGCAACGTGGAGTACACACCGTCGACGAGTGGCACGCACACTCTGAAGGTACTGTTCGATGTCGATGACGAAGTGAGAGACGTTCGTTATTTGAAGCTCTTTGTGACGGAGAGAGCGGACTGAGGGGTCGACCGTTGGTCAGTCGCGGACCTCGCGAAGCAACACGAACGGCTCGGCCGCGTCGAAGCCGACTTTGGCACCCCACACTTCTGCGTTCTGTCGAATCGATTTCTCGGAACGTGGATGCGGTGGGTCACGGAGCTCTCGTTGGTAGACTTGCATTGCGCTCTCTTTCGTCTCCAGTGACTCACTGATATCTTTGAACGACGTAGGTTGGAACGCGTTCGATGGCTCCGGTGTCGCCCACTCCGTCGATGACAACGTTTCGAACCCGTATACCCGACGAATCGGGGTCCCAACCTGTGGGCGACCGGCCGTCATGACGGCACGGCTCGTCAACTCGTGGTCGAGGTTCAAGTCCCCATGATGGTGGGTGTACACGATTGATGGTTCGTGGGCGTCTACTTCGGCTTCGACGGTCTGCGTGAGGTCGATAAGTGGAACTGTATCGAACCGTTGGTCAGGAAACGTATGGAAGGATACAGACGCACCGAGAATTTCACACGCCTCTTTTGCTCTCCCCCGTCGCTCGTCTATCTCTGCTTGTACTTCTTCGGTAATCGAGTCGTGGCGTGAGGTGACTCCATCCGAGAGAATGACGACGTGGACATCGTCACCTCTCTTGGCGTGGCTGGCGAGCGTTCCACCGACTCCGATAACCTCGTCGTCTGGGTGGGCGACGACGCAGAGGACGTTCATAACGTGGCTACAAATCACGATTAGTAAAATCCATCGAGAGTCGTGTATCGAACGAAACACAATTATTTTTTCAGTGCTGGTTGTTCCACCCATATGGATATCGTGTTTTTAGGGGTCAACGATGTTGGATTTCGAATATACGAATGGCTCTGCGAACGTGATGGTGTCGACGTACTGGCCCTCGTTACTGAAAAGGACCAACTCGGATTGATTCATGACCTCACTCCAGACCTGCTGGTCTCTGTTGGATACAACTATCTCGTCCCCGAATCGGTTCTCGACGTGCCGACGCGTGGTGCTATCAACCTTCATCCATCGTACTTGCCGTATAATGCAGGGAAGTCTCCGAACGTCTGGTCACTCGTCGAGGGGACGCCCGCCGGAGCGACGCTTCACTACATGAACGACTCGTTTGACGAAGGTGAAATCATCGAACGAAAGCGTGTTGACACGTCGTTCGAAGATACCGGAAAAGACGTTCACAGGCGGCTGGAAGCCGCCCAGTTCGAGATGTTCAGAGAGGTCTGGCCCGCTATCGAGGACGGTGAGGTCGAAACGAAGAAACAAGACCTCGAACAGGGCACGTACCACACGACGCAAGATTTTGTAAATCTCTGTAAAATCGACACCGACGAAACCGTCCGCGTCGAAGACTTCCTCAACCAATTGCGTGCGTTGACGTTCCCGCCGTTCGACAACGCGTTCGTCGAAATCGACGGCAAACGATACTATATCGACATCGAAATCAGACGAGCGGACGACGGTGATTGTGCCGACTCCCCCTCTGACGGCTTAATCGAGTCGTACTGAATCAGGTCTTCAGTTCTCGATGTCGTCCCACTGAACCCCGTCTCCCTTCTTAATCGACGTTGTAACGGTGTCCCCGAGAATTTCGTCGAAGAATTTGGGTGCGAGTCCCTTTTCCCGGTTCCCTGGTCGTAGCACTTTCACGTTTTCTCGGGTGAGCGTCTCGCCAGCACTGATGTCTCTGCTGGCGTGAATCGCTCGACGAGCAACATCGTAGAGTTCTTTCTCGACATTCAGTACACCCTTTTCACCGCTCCCAAGCGCACGCTCCGTGTTCCGAATCGCCGTCACCATCTCGTCTAGGTCGTCAGGCTCGAGTGCGAACTGGTGGTCCGGTCCATCCATCGATTTATCCAACGTGAAGTGTTTTTCGACGACCGACGCACCGAGGGCGACTGCGGCGGCAGGTGCGGTCACTGGGTCGAGTGTGTGGTCGGAGAGGCCGCTCGGAACGCCGAATTCCTCGCGCAACGTCTCGACGACGCGGACGTTTATTGATTCGAGTGGCGTTGGATACGCGGCGACGCACTGGAGAAGGGCGAGTCCATCGACTTCCGCATCGTGCAGTACAGAGACAGATTCGCTCACCTCGTCCATCTCGTGGGCACCTGTGGACATGATGATGGGTTTGTCGGTTTCGGCCAACGAGCGCAAGAACGGATGGTGAGTCATCGTATAGGAGGCGATTTTCCACGCAGATACGTACTCTTCGAGTTCGTCGGCCGAACGCTCGTCGAACGGCGTCGAGAGAAACAGAATGTCGTTGGCTTCACAGTATTCGTAGAGTTCCGGAATCCAATCGTACGGCATTTCCATCGACTCGATAATCTCGTAGATACTCCGTTCATCTTCGAGATATTCGACTTCCCCGCTGTCCTCGACGTACATATCCGAAGCACGGAACGTCTGGAATTTCACCGCATCTGCTCCCGCCTCGACTGCCACGTCGATGAGTTCCTTCGCGGTCTCGAGACTGCCGTTGTGGTTCGACCCCGCTTCGGCAATCACGAACGTCGATTCTCCAGTCCCGACAGGTCTGCCATCGATTTCGAAGGTATCCATACCCGAATCGGCGCAGTCCCAGGTAAAAAATGTGTTCGTCGGAGTCAGTTGTGGTGTTCGAACAATCGACGGACTGCGCTGACGACGTCCGCAACGTCGTCGTCGTCCATCTCCGGAAACAACGGAAGCGACACGATTCGGTCGTACACCGCGTTCGTCGTCTCGAAGTCTGTCTCCTCGTAACCATACTCTTCTTGGAAGAATGGGTGGAGGTGCAGTGGGACGTAGTGGACCTGCACGCCGATGTTCTCGGCGTGCATCGCGTTGACGAACTCTTTTCTATCGCACCCGAACTCGTCGTGAATCTCCACCGCATAGAGGTGGAACATCGGGTCTGCATCAGCTTCAACAGTCGGTGTCTTCAGTGGGAGGTCTGCAAATGCCTCTTCGTATTCGGTGATTATCTCGTCTCGCCGACTTTTGAACGAGCCGAGGCGTTTCAGTTGTGCGAGGCCTAACGCCGCTTGTAGGTCGGTAACGTTGTAGTTGTAGCCTAGTCCCTCGGTGACTTGGAACCACGGTTCGTCGTCGTGGCCCTCCGGCGAGTAGTCCATCTCGAACGAGCGGAGAGAACGAAGTCGGTCTGCGAGGTGGTCGTCGTCGGTGACGACCATCCCACCTTCACCGGTGGTGATGTTCTTCACGGGGTGGAAACTGAAAATCGCCATGTCGCGCTGGGCACCGATCATCTGATCTTTCCACGACCCGCCGAAGGCGTGGCACGCGTCCCAGATTACGGTGAGGTCGTGTTCGTCAGCGATGGAGAGGAGTTCCTCGATATCAGCAGGTTGGCCGCCGTAGTGCATCGGAATGAGACCAACAGTATCCTCGGTGATCGCATCACGAACGGCCTCAGGGTCGATACATCGAGTCGTCTCGTCGATATCTGCGAATACCGGTGTAGCGCCGGTGTAGCTAGCGGCGTGTGCAGTTGATGCGAAGGTCAGCGGCGTAGTGATAATCTCGTCACCGGGTCCGAACTCTGCTGTGCGCCCAGCGAGGTGGAGGGCCGTCGTCCCGGATGTCGTCGCAACCGCGTGCTCGACGCTGATGAGGTCCGCAACCTCTTGTTCGAAGGCTTCGACAGTCGGTCCACGGGTGATGTAATCGCCATCGAGTGCATCGTGGACAGCGTCTTTCTCCATCTCGGAGATACTCTGTCCACCGTAGCCGAGAACCGAATCTCGAATCGGAGTCCCGCCGTACTTCGCTGGGGTGTCGCTCATCTCTCAGCCCCGTCCTCTTCTTCTAACCACGCTCGAAGGTGCTCGATACCTTCTTCGAGAGAAACTTGGGGTTCCCAACCGAGCACTGTTGCGGCCTTCGAGGGGTCACACAGGAGTTTTTGAACCTCGCTCTGCGGGTGGTGGTGGGGGACGTGCTCGATATCGGTTCCGTCACTGGCGATGAGTTCTGCGAGGTCGTTAATCGTGATGTCCTCGCCGAGACCCGCGTTGATGACCTCACCGACACACGCGTCTGAGAACGTCGCATCGACGACGAACCGTGCACAGTCTGTCGCATAGAGGAGGTCACGAGTTTGTGTCCCTTCGCCGAAAACCTTGAGCGTTTCACCGTCGATATCGCGGGAGGTGAAGATAGAGACGACGCCACCGGCCATGCTCGTCTTTTGGTACGGTCCGTACGTGTTGAATGGGCGAAGAATGGTCACGGGGAGGTCGTATCCGTGGTAGTAGCCTTCTGCGAGGTTCTCTGCGGCCAACTTCGACCCAGCGTACGGCGATGCGGGTTTCGTTGGATGTTCTTCGTCGATGCCGTCCTCGGAATCGACCATGTCGTAGACCATACACGTCCCCATAAGGCCCAGTCGCGTGTCCGTCTCCAGACAGACGTCGAGGACGTTCTGCGTGCCGACGACGTTCACTTCGAAGTGTTCACGCGGCTCTTCGAGGCTCTCCTGCACGTCGATTTTCGCGCCGAGGTGGATGCACGCGACGGTGTCGTCGTCGAAGATACGTCGAACGTCTTCGATGTTTCGAACGTCGCCCTCGAAAAGTTCGAAGTCGGGTTCGTCCGCAAACTCGGCGACGTTCCGGTGGCTCCCGTTCGACATGTCGTCGAGTCCGCGAACCACGTAGCCCCGGTCAAGCAACTCCTTCGAAACCCACCGGCCAATAAAGCCGGCCGCCCCCGTGACTGCGACAGATTCACTCATAGTGCATTCTCCAGTATGTTGTTTTCTCGAAGTAAGGCTTTCACTTCGTCAACCGACAGTGGGTCTGCAACTTGAGTTGAGAGGTCGATGTCGTCGGCAGTATCAAATCCATCCATTCCTGGGTGATTGAGATGAGCGTCTTCACCGTTTTCTGGAAGGACTGCATACAGCGTCTCACTCTCCACAGTTCGAGTGGCTTCACGTTCTGTGATAATCTCTTCGTGAAACGTTTCACCGACGCGCCGACCGATGATTTCGATGTCGACATCTTTGGGGTTATGACCGAACTCTGGGGCGAGTTCGTAAATCATCGCCTCGGCCAAGTCTTCGATTCGAATCGTCGGCATCTTGTGAATGAACACCTCTCCACCTTTCGTCTGCTCGATTGCAGAGGTGACGAGGTCGAAGACGTCTTCGTCTGTCAAGAAGAATCGGCGCATCCGAGTGTCGGTGAGTGTGACTGGACCACCATCGCGAATCTGCTTTGCGAACAGTGGAATGACAGACTGCGAAGAGTTGATGACGTTTCCAAACCGGACCGAAGCGAGTCTGAGGTCGGATCGGCCGGCGTGTTTGTTGCCTGCGGTGATGAGTTTCTCGCCGAGTAGTTTCGTCGTCCCCATCGTGTTCGCAGGGTTCACTGCTTTGTCTGAACTGGTGAATACGACTCGATCGACGCCGCTGTTGATTGCAGTGTCGACGACGTTTTGCAGGCCGACAGCGTTCGTTTTCACCGCTTCGAACGGATTGTATTCACAGATATCGACGTGTTTCATCGCCGCCGTGTGGACGACGATATCGACTCCTTGCATGGCGCGGACTAGTCGCTCTTGGTCACGGATGTCTCCGGCGAGGAACCGACAACGCTCGTCGTCCAGCGACTTCCCGAGAGCAGAGAGGCTCGGTTCGTTGTTATCAAAGACTCGAAGCACATCTAAATCAGTCTCGAGGAACCTTCGAACTAAGGACTGGCCGACAGAACCCGCCCCACCGGTAATTAATACGACCTTGTTGTCGAGCATTAAGCGCCTATTTCCTCAACCATTTGATTAAGGTAATGGTCTGATTTTCAAATCTCAAATTCGAATCTGGTGAGTTACGCTGCCTGCGCTAATCTTGGTTGGAAAAATAAAATTTTCACCCAGAGAATGGGAGGTTATCCATGACTGTTTTTCGGAATTGGAACGAAACTGTGTACATCACCCCGAAATAGATCACCCCCCCGACAGCCACAAGTGGGATAACGGTCTCCAACCGTTCACCGAGAAATGACACACTGATCTGAACTACTAATCCCATTAATGTTGCCGCACCAACTTGCTTTCTAATTTCTTCAAATGGGAAACTGAACGCGATATACCTTGACAAGGCCCAATACGAAAGTATCGCACTCAATCCTGACGACAATGCGGTCGCAACTGCAGCACCCTCCCACCCGAACTGCTGGATGAGAAGTACGTTCATGACAATGTTCAAGACGACGAAAGTTGCCGTGATTCGGAACGTGATTTCGGGGCGGTTAAGCGCATCGATAGCGCTCGTAAATTGCATTTCGAACGCGTACAACAGACGTGCGACGATGAGAATGAGCAGTACCGTATATCCCTGGACAAACTCGGTTCCATAGATCGAGAGGATCGTGTCACCTACGATTGCTGCACCGACCAGTCCTGGAAACAAAAACAGACCTGCATAGGCTAATGCTGCTTCGATAAGTTCACCGACACGTTCCGTGTTGCCTTGACTCGACAGCTGGCTCATCTCGGGGAATAACGTCCGCGTTATTGAGGAGCCGAAGATGGCGAATAACGAGGCGATGTTCCACGCAATCTCGTAGATACCGATGAAGCCCTTTGCGACAAAAAAACCGAGGATGACAGTATCCATCGCAGTGAACGTACGGCCCTTGATTGTCGACACCCACGAGTAGCGGGCATAAGAGAGCAGGTCCATGATTCGATCACGAGTTGGGCGAACTGCCTCGAATTTAATGAAGTACGTGCCGACGGCAACCGTAATGACCCCTGCAACGATGTAGCCCCAGAGTAGGCCGACAAGACTCAATCCAACGGTAATCGCGACAATTTGGATGCCACTTCGAACCGAGAGGTCAAGAGGGTCAAGGAGACTCGAAATGTGAACTTTCTGTTGACCATCCAGAACGGTTACCACAAACACGTATCCCGTCCGAAGACAGAGCATCGCGATGAAGAATGGAAGCACGTCAACGCCAAGATACGATTCCAGTTGGCTACGAAATATAACTGCGAGGGCGATGAAAATCAAGAGAATAGCACCTTGTAAAGCTAACCCAGAGCTCAGATATCCACCGCGGTTTCCCGTCTCACTGACGCGTTTTTTTATTGCAATTGGGATGCCCGCACTGCCGCCGACGACGACCCACCCAAGTACCGACAGAATCAGCACGTAGGTTCCGAGCACCTCGCTCCCGAGTTCGCGTGCGATGTACCAGTTGGCCGCGAACCCTGCGGCAGACATCAGGAGCTTCGCGCCGAGGTTGATGACTGCGGTCTGACCACGCTTCATGTGGATCTACCCGTATTTTCCTTCCTACCCGCTAATGCACTTCGGTCCGCTTCTTCAGACTGAACCAGCCTATTACTGCTAATAAATACCATTAACTCCAGCTTACTTTCCAATTCAGCTGGAGTGCGCCCGCCGACTCCCGCAAGTACACTTCGTTTTCCACCGTTTGGTACACAAAAGGAGAATCTCAAAAGTTGGTGTGAATCTCCTGAAAGAGGACCCCCACTTCTGGTTGATACAAAACAGATCCATACGGTTTGAGAACTCCAAGAGTGGAGTTGTAGGCGATTTCCGTGAAGAGATTGGATAATTCGAAGGTGTGTGGTCGTCAACGACACCCAAAGATCGGCCGTGTCAACATAAACAAAAACCAGTGATACACCCTGTGTACAGTGGGGTGTACAGGACATCACGAGAAATGATTCCATATCATAGAACGCCGAATATCCATCCAAGCCAATGCCAACACCCACTCACCCACGATTGTGGAAAGATATGTTGTTGGGTCTTTTGAGGCTAAAACACGCGAAAAACGAGCGAATGTGAGTCAGGCAGGATACATCCATTGAGTAATGACTCTACACTCCAAAGGAGATCACAGATTTGGTACACCATTGCGAAAAATCAGCATGTGTACACCCCTGAAAAGGGGGTGTAGACCGTCGGAGTTCGCTTCAACCCTCCTCTGAAAGAGTGTGAAAAGCCACCAATTTTAGCCATGGGTGTAGCGTAGCAAAAAACTTCGAGAGGTCTCGTGAGACTATCCCACTCGACTACATCACACGTTCCTCCAACGGACTGACTTTCCAGATTATTCCTCGAATGCGTCTAATGGGTAAATGATCATGTAGGTGCAGGTGGAGTTGAAACAAAGCTCTCACTCCCCCGGGAAGAAGAGTATGTACCTGAACGTCGATATCATTTGTAGCGTCGGCTACCGCTGCTCTGTGTTCTTAAATAATACTGGGCCAGCGTATGTCGGCACATCCCGTGATTAGTCGGTGGCAGTATTTCGATTGATCACGACCACGAACTCAACATCCTGCACAGAGCGTCGGCGGGTGGTTTATTCACTTTGTACTCCTCAAAAATTTATAACGGCCAAACAAGCACCGATAGACGAACGCTAGTCTGTAAGACCTGAACTATGTAAACTGTGTAATCTAAAGAGAAAACCCTTTTGAGAAGTCTTCCACCACCATTGTATCAATGCCCACCCCCGACTCCGTCTGCATCCTCATCCCCACCTACAACGAGGCGGAAACTATCGCCGACGTCGTCTCTGACTACCGAGAAGAAGGGTTCACCAACATCCTCGTCATCGACGGTGACTCCACAGACGACACGCGCACCCTCGCAGAAGAAGCCGGCGCACACGTCGTCGTCCAATCTGGATCGGGCAAGGGCCAAGCGGTCAGAGAAGCTGTCGAAGAGCACATCAAAGCAGAATACATCCTAATGCTCGACGGTGACGACACCTACGATGCGGTGGACGCACCGAAATTGCTCGAACCGCTGGGAGAGGGGTACGACCACGTCATCGGCGACCGATTTGCCGACATGCGACCAGGGGCGATGACGAGATTGAACCAGATTGGAAACAAAATCATCAATCGAGCGTTCGCACTCATCCACGGACAGGACTTCAAAGACATCCTCAGTGGGTACCGCGCGTTCACGCGCGAGTCGTTCCTCCAGATGACGCTCACGTCGGACGGG
>NZ_LOPV01000006.1 GCF_001469865.1 Haloferax profundi | reverse complement strand
TTCCTCCAGATGACGCTCACGTCGGACGGGGTCGGTATCGAGACGGAGATGGCCGTCGAGTGCGCGAAACGCGGGTTCAAAACGACTGTCGTCCCCACGACGTACTATCCCCGGCCGAGTGGGTCGAACACGAACCTCCATCCAATCCGCGACGGAGGCATCATCTTCCTCGAACTGTACCGACGGGCGAAGACAAACAATCCACTATTCTACTTCGGGAGTGTCGGACTCGCGTCGACGGCAACCGGTCTCGGCCTCGCACTCTACGTCGGGTACGAGTGGGTCGTCCGCTCGATTTCAC
>NZ_LOPV01000005.1 GCF_001469865.1 Haloferax profundi | reverse complement strand
GCGTCTCCGCGGCGGGTATCCTCTTCGGCGTCCAACTGCTGATGTTCGGTGTCCTCTCGGACCTCATTCTCTCGCTCCACCGAGACCAGATGAAGCGTATCGAAGAACTGGAGTGACGCGCTTCGACGGTGTCGGATTCTCACGTTACGGACTCTAAACGGAGTCGGTACTGCCGTCTCCAGTCCTCTTCAAAACGGAACGAGTGCCCGCAGTCGTCCGAAGAGGCTCTTCGACGCCTTGGCGCGGAACTGCTCGAACACCGGGTGCAGTGACTCCAGCAGGTCACGACGCGACTCGAACTGTGTTTTCTGGGTTTCGTCGAGCGCCTCGTCTATCGTGACCGTGTTCCCCGCGGCGTCGATGGGGACGGCGACGTGGTCGAGCGCCTGCGCGATCGTCTGCGCGTCGGCTGGGTAGTCGATATCGGCGGCGTCGACATCGTCGGACAGTGCCGCGATGCCGAACTCGATAGCGTCAGGGTCCGACGTCTCGTTCTGCGGCGGTCTCGCTGCCATCAGATAGGAGTACGAAGTGCGGACGGGAAAAACCCCCGTCCATTCGTTTCGATACCGTGCTGTCCAATTCGTCTGTGCCGCACCGGTCTTCGCACCGTTGGGATTAACCGCCGCGAGCGCCAGGTGCCAGCCATGACCGAGTACACGACGGTTTCTATCCCGAAAGAGTTGGCCGCACGCGTCGAGGAGACGCTCGAAGGAACCACGTTTTCGAGTACGAGCGACCTCGTGCGGTTCCTCTTACGAAGTATCGTCATCCAGCACGAACGGTCTGGCGGCGAACTCTCCGAATCCGAGTTCCAAGAGATAGCCGAGCAGTTGACCGACCTCGGGTATCTGCGGTAGACGCGACCGACTGGTCTCGTTTCGAGAGGAGACAGCACGGAGAGTGCACTCGTCCACCGCGAGTTGCGTTCCGTACTCAGGCGAGTTCTTCTTCTGGTGGTTCCGCGTCGACGACGACGAGGTCGAGTTTCCGTCCTGCGCGGTCGAACGCGGCGAGGGTCTCTTCTTCCCACGGCGGGACAGCGAGGAGAACGACGGCGGCCAAATCGTCGCGTTCGGTGAGTTCGAACGGCCCTTGCGGGTGCGTGATGAAGCGTGCACGTCCACGGCCCGCCGGCGTTCCGAGGTCGACGCCGAAGATGGCGCTGACCGACCCGCCCGCCTCCGCCATGTAGAAGTGCGTGAGCACGGGAGTCTCTGGGTCGATTCCGATGTCGTCGTCGAAGTCCCCTGCGGGCGTCGGCGCGAGAACCAGATTCGTCTCCTGTGGTTCGGCATCTTCTGCCATGTCGAGGAGGACGTCGACCAGCCCACGAGTCACGTGGATACACCGGCGTTCTCCCGGCGCATCTGGTTCGACTGCTGTCGAGTGGCCCGAGTCGTCCTCGTCGGTCGCGTGGCCGCCATCACCGACGACGCGCCGCTCGTCGGTCATCAGTCCGAAACCATCGTCTTGAACGCTTGGACGTACGCACTGGGGAGGTTCTTCCGCGCGTTCGCGAGTGCAGTTCGGAGTTCGTCACCCGCGTTCTCCATCACCCCAGCG
>NZ_LOPV01000004.1 GCF_001469865.1 Haloferax profundi | reverse complement strand
TGTCCGACGAGCAGGCGTTCGGGGTCGAACGACGAGAGGAGTCGGCGCGGCGGGAAGGGACGGAGCATCGGGTGGACACCGAGTCGCTCACCGGGGGCGCAGTAGTATCCAACGGACCCGACTGCTTCGGGGACGACGAGCGTGTCGAGTTCTTCGTGGAAGAATCCGACTTCTTGCCACGGCGGGACCGTTTTATCGACGACACGGAACGTTTGGAACCCGGAGTCCGCGAGTTCGCTTCCGAATCGTTCGACTGGCGCGTCGAGTTCGTTAGCGACGCCCGTCATCCACGACGCGACGTAGACTGGTACCTCGTGGCGGTTCGCCACCGCGGCCGCATCGCGTTTGTGCCGGTCGAGGCCGACGACCACGCCAGCGACGTCGCCAAGGTCGTCGAGCAAGTCGTCGACACCCGGAGCATCGACTGGGTCGAAGACCCAGACGTCACCGTCTACCTCGACGGCGTGACTCGCCCGTTGCATACCTTCTTCGGGATACGCAAGCCATCCGACGCCGTGGTCCCATCGGTCGATTTCACGGAGCTGAGAGCGTCCGCTACCTTTCATCGGCATGATAGTACCGTAGGCCGGAACGCGCATAAGCCCTCCTCCATCGGAGGTTGCGCCCGGTTTCTCTCACGTTTGCGTGTAGTGTAGTTTCGAACGACGCTGTCGAGAGTGGAGTGTAGTTTCGAACTGTGCTGTCGATTGCGTGGGTGAGTGGGAGTCGGGTTCGGCGTCACTGCGAGACACAGAGACCCCGAGAAGAGTGGAGGGGAGACAGAAGCGGGGGACGACGACTGGACCGTTATAGGTTGTCCGTGTTGATATCGACGCCCGGCGGCGTGACGACGAGGAACTTCCGGAAGTGCATCAGATTACCGCCCATGTCCTTCACGTCGCGTGCGAATCCCGCGGCGAGTTTGTTGAGGTCACCTTCGATGGCGAGAAAGAGCGTGTTTCCCCGGGCGATGGACTGGACCCACTCTTCCGGGGGTGTCGACCCGTCGAGGACGCCGAGGACGACGTCGCCTTCGGCGTCGTCTTCGTCGAGGTGTTCTTCGGCCGTCTGCAAGTTGAGGTTGAAGTCGCCCATACCCGGTCGGTTGTCGAGCGACGAGAAAAGGGTTCGGTCACTATCGGTGGGTAGCGTCGTCCAGAGAGTGTGGCGGGACTAACTCTGAGAGTGGCTGGTGGGACTACCGACCCGGTCCAGTGACGGCAGCGTCAGCGGTGTCTCTCTCATAGTCACCCTCCCAGTTCGTGTGGTGTGATAGCATCCGGTTCGGACAACATTCGTCCAATCGTGAGTGCGCGAAACGGGGTCGAATTATCGTTTCTAAACTCTATCGAGTTAATTAATCGCTTGATGGTGTTGGATGCTGTGTCGCCGTATCAGGACAACATATGACATGATATCGTATAAGGACGTTTAGGTATAGCGATTAGGGGTGTGTGGTGCTCTCACGCTGTTGCTGGTGAACGTCCGTGATACTGTCTGGGAGAAACATTTATATACGAGTTCCCACACCTGACTGACACGATGTCTCACAACGACACGGAGGATTCGTCGGGTTCCCCGGCGGGTCGAGTTCTTCCAGGGCACATTAGCCCAACAATCTGAAATCGAAGACGTACGAATCTTCGACACGACACTCCGCGACGGCGAACAGTCACCGCGAACCTCGTTCAGTTACGAGGAAAAGCGCGACATCGCCGCCACCCTCGACGACATGGGCACCCACGTCATCGAGGCAGGGTTCCCAGTGAACTCTGATGCGGAGTTCGAAGCAGTCGCTGATATCGCTGCTTCGGCGGACTATTCGACGACGTGTGGGTTGGCCCGCGTCGTCGACAAGGATATCGAAGCCGCGCTGGATTCCGGCGTGGACATGGTTCACACGTTCGTGAGCACCAGCGATGTCCAGTTGGCCGACTCGATGCACGCCTCTCGCGAAGAGGCTGTCGAGCGGGCCGTCCGAAGTGTCGAACGCGTCCGCGACGCGGGCGCCGAAGTAATGTTCTCGCCGATGGACGCCACCCGGACGGACGAGGAGTTCCTGATAGAAGTCGTCGAAGCGGTCTCTGAGGCCGGCGTCGACTGGATCAACCTCCCCGACACGTGCGGTGTGGCGACACCGACTCGCTTCGCCCGGATGGTCCGGACGGTCCGCGAACACACCGACGCTCGAATCGACGTGCACGCGCACGACGACTTCGGACTGGCGTCGGCCAACGCGATGGCCGGCTTCGAAGCAGGTGCCGCACAGGCACAGGTGTCGGTCAACGGCATCGGCGAACGTGCCGGAAACGCCGCTTACGAGGAGGTCGTCATGGCCGCAGAATCCCTCTACGGCGTCGACACCGGCATCGACACCACTCGAATCACCGAGTTAGCTCGCATCGTCGAGAAGGCGTCCGACATCCCGATTCCGGCGAACAAGCCGGTCGTCGGCCGGAACGCCTTCTCCCACGAGAGCGGCATCCACGCCGCCGGCGTCATCGAGAACGCCGACACGTTCGAACCGGGCGTCATGACCCCCGAGATGGTCGGCGCCACGCGCGAGTTCGTACTCGGCAAACACACGGGGACGCACTCGGTTCGCAAGCGCCTCGCAGATATCGGGTTCGAACCCACGGACGCCGAGGTCCGTGAGGTAACCCGCCGCGTCAAAGACTACGGCGCGGAGAAAGAGCGCGTCAACGACACCACGCTCGAGGCGTTCGCCCGCGACGTCGGTGTCACCCACGAAGACGAGAGAGAGGAGGAGGTCCGCGCCTGATGGCGCTGGGCTGTGGCCCTACTGGGCGACCGCCCTGCACTCTGTCCCGGCCGGCGTGCAATCGTTGCCCGCCGCGCAACAGTTATTATGACCCGGGAGTACGTGTGCCATACGATGAACCAGCACGACGCACGATTGGCAACCGCTTCGCCGCAGTCAGCGGCGAGCGCTGCCACCGTCGCTGCTGTTCGGTCGCTCATTATTGTAGGGGCATAGCCCCCTCACACTCCATCTCTCAGTCCTCGGGTTCGCACCGTTTTCAGACACTTCAGCAGTCCCCAACCATGGAGCACCAGTACCACGCAATCGACCGACAGCACACGCATCGATATCGACGACCAACACACCGCCACGGAGGCCATACATGAGTGAACGCACCGCAGCGGCTGCCGACGCAGACGCGTCGTCACAGTCCGACGACGACCCGACACAGACCGAGGTCACGTCGGGCGCGACTGCCGTCGTCCGCGCGCTCGAAAACGCCGGCGTCGAGACGGCATTCGGCGTGCAGGGCGGGGCAATCATGCCCATCTACGACGCCCTGTACCACTCCGACATCCGTCACGTGACGATGGCCCACGAGCAGGGCGCGGCCCACGCTGCAGACGCCTACGGCGTCGTTCGCGGCGACCCGGGTGTCTGTCTGGCAACGTCCGGTCCCGGTGCGACGAACCTCGTGACCGGCATCGCCGACGCCAACATGGACTCCGATGCGATGCTCGCACTCACCGGCCAGGTCCCTTCGGACATGGTCGGCTCCGACGCGTTCCAGGAGACGGACACGACGGGCGTCACTGCCCCAATCACGAAGCACAACTACTTCGCTTCGTCTCCGGACACCGTCGGTGACACCGTCGGCGAAGCGTTCGCGCTGGCCGCCGAAGGCCGACCCGGCCCGACGCTGGTCGACTTACCGAAGGACACCTCCCTCGGTGAGACCGACCGTGAACCCGGCGAAGCACGTCCGCCAGAGACGTGCCGTCCGCGGACTGACCCAGACGATGCACAGGTCGAAGCGGCCGCCCGCGCAATCGAACAAGCGGAGAAACCACTCCTCCTGTTCGGCGGTGGAGTCGTCAAGGGTAATGCGACCGACGTCGCCCGGAACTTCGCGACCGAGCACCAGATTCCGGTCGTCACGACGATGCCCGGAATCGGCGCGATGCCGGAAGACGACGAACTCTGCCTCTCGTGGGCAGGGATGCACGGCACCGGATACGCCAACATGGCTATCACCCACACCGATTGCCTCATCGCTATCGGGACGCGATTCGACGACCGCTTGACCGGCGGCATCGACACCTTCGCACCCGAAGCGGAAGTCGTCCACGTCGACATCGACCCGGCGGAAATATCGAAGAATATCCACGCAGATTACCCAGTCGTCGGCGACGCCGGCACCGCCATCGAGCGCATCGGTGCAGAGATGGAACACAGTCCGGACGCCCGCGAGTGGCGCGAGCAGTGTCTCGTCTGGAAAGACGAGTACCCAATGGACTACGCGGCACCAGAGGACGAACCTCTGAAACCGCAGTTCGTCGTCGAAGCGCTGGACGAAGCGACCCCCGACGAGACCATCGTCACGAGCGGGGTCGGCCAACACCAGATGTGGGCCGCCCAGTACTGGACGTTCCGCGAACCGCGCCGGTGGGTCTCTTCACACGGCCTCGGCACGATGGGCTACGGCCTCCCGTCCGCCATCGGTGCCCGACTCGCCGCTGACGACGACGAGACTGTCGTCTGTGTCGACGGCGACGCCTCGTTCTTGATGACGATTCAGGAACTCTCGGTCGCCGTGCGCGAGGACCTTGACATCACCATCGCCATCCTGAACAACGAGTACATCGGGATGGTCCGCCAGTGGCAAGACGCCTTCTTCGAAGGACGTCGCATGGCCGCCGGCTACGAGTGGTGTCCGCAGTTCGACAAACTCGCCGAGGCGTTCGGTGCCCGCGGGTGGACTGTGGACTCCTACGACGAGGTTGCAGACGCCATCGAAGAGGCACTGGCCTACGACGGACCGTCGGTCATCGACTTCCACGTCGACCCGGCGGAGAACGTCTACCCGATGGTCTCCTCGGGCGCACCGAATGGAAAGTTCGCACTCTCGGAGGACCAATTATGAGTGACAAAGAAGTCGGCCTGCAGGGTCCAGCACCCGAAGAACGGCCTCACCCAGAAGGCCGACGCAACTCGCAAGGTATCCGCATCGACCCCGAAGCGGAGTCAGAACCCGAACGACGCCGCACGGTGTTTTCGGCCATCGTGGAGGACGAACCCGGTGTCCTCTCGCGGGTCGCTGGCCTCGCCGCACGGCGCCAGTTCAACATCGAGAGCCTCACGGTCGGTCCGACCACCGTCGACGGCCACTCGCGTATCACGATGGTCGTCGAAGAACCCGACCCCGGCATCGACCAGATAGAAAAGCAGATTGCGAAACTCAAGCCCGTCATCTCTATCGGCGAACTGGACGACGACGCCGTTCGCGCGGAACTCGTCCTCCTGAAGGTTCGCGGTGAGGACCCCGACAAGGTCCACGCCATCACGGAGATGTACGACGGCACGACCCTCGACGCCGGGCCGGAGACTATCACGGTCCAACTCACCGGCGACGAGCGGAAGATAGACGACGCCGTGGACGCGTTCCGCCGATTCGGTATCATCGAAATCGCCCGAACCGGCCAGACCGCCCTCGCCCACGGCGCGAAGAAGACCGTCCCCGGAGAGGAACCCGGAACCTCCGGCGAACCGACGAAACCCACGACAAATACCCAATGACCGAACTCAGCACCACTGTATACTACGACGACGACGCAGACCGCTCCCAAATCGACGACAAGACCGTCGCCATCATCGGCTACGGGAGTCAGGGCCACGCCCACGCACAGAACCTCGCCGACAGCGGCGTCGACGTGGTCGTCGGCCTCCGTGCCGACTCCTCGTCACGCGCAGCAGCACGCGAAGACGGACTCCGCGTCGCGACGCCCGCCGAGGCCGCCGCGGAAGCCGACATCGTCTCTATCCTCGTCCCCGACACCGTCCAACCGGCAGTGTTCGAGGAGATTCGCGACGGACTCGACGACGGCGACACACTCCAGTTCGCCCACGGGTTCAACATCCACTACAACCAGATTCGCCCGCCGGAGAACGTCGACGTGACGCTCGCCGCGCCGAAGTCGCCCGGCCACCTCGTCCGCCGGAACTACGAGGCTGGCGAAGGGACCCCCGGCCTCATCGCCGTCTATCAGGACACGACCGGCGAGGCGAAAGAAGAAGCGCTGGCGTACGCCCACGCAATCGGTTGTACTCGTGCGGGCGTCATCGAGACGACGTTCCAAGAAGAGACCGAGACCGACCTGTTCGGTGAGCAGGCCGTCCTCTGTGGCGGCGTCACCTCGCTCGTCAAGCAGGGCTACGAGACGCTCGTCGACGCGGGCTACTCCCCCGAGATGGCCTACTTCGAGTGCCTGAACGAACTGAAGCTCATCGTCGACCTGATGTACGAAGATGGACTCGGCGGCATGTGGCACTCCGTCTCCGACACCGCGGAGTTCGGCGGCCTGACCCGCGGTGACCGCATCGTCGACGAACACAGCCGCGAGCGCATGGAAGAGGTCCTCGAAGAGGTCCAAGACGGCACCTTCGCCCGCGAGTGGATTCTGGAGAATCAGGCGGGTCGTCCGTCCTACACCCAGCTCAAGGAAGCAGAAGAGAACCACGAAATCGAGCAGGTCGGCGCACCGCTCCGCGAGTTGTTCGCGTGGGGCGACGACGCCGACGACACAGAGAAAGCAGAAGCACCAGCAGACGACTGACCAGCCAGCAGCGCCCCACACACATGACACGAAACGAAACACGAGACGACACAGCCGAACGAATGGGAGACATCAGCCACACCAATCCCTATACGGGAGAGACCTTCACGACGGTCTACGAGCGCGGTCCGGCCGCCACCGACGGCGGCGAAGTGGCCGGAACCACGCCGGAGATGACCGGCGGGTCCGAGACGATGGAAGACGTCGACCACACCCCGCGCAACGGCGCGGACGCGAACGAAGTCTGGAAACGCGGCCGCGACGACGGTCCCGTCCGGTCCGTACCGGGTGACGTAGATGAGTGAGGGAACGCTCTACGACAAGGTGTGGGAAGAACACACCGTCTCCGAACTCCCGACGGGCCAGACGCAACTGTTCTGCGGCCTGCACCTCATCCACGAGGTGACGAGTCCGCAGGCCTTCGGGATGCTCCAAGAACGCGACTTAGAAGTCGCGTACCCAGAGCGTACGCACGCGACAGTCGACCACATCGTCCCCACGTCGGACCAGTCGCGGCCGTTCCGTGACGACGCCGCCGAAGAGATGATGTCCGAACTCGAACAGAACGTCCGCGACGCGGGAATCAACTTCTCGGACCCAACCTCTGGCGACCAGGGTATCGTCCACGTCATCGGGCCAGAGCAGGGTCTCACCCAACCCGGCATGACCATCGTCTGTGGTGACAGTCACACCTCGACCCACGGCGCGTTCGGTGCGCTGGCGTTCGGTATCGGGACGAGCCAAATCCGCGACGTACTGGCGACTCAGACCGTCGCGATGGAGAAAAAGAAGGTTCGCAAAATCGAGGTCACGGGCGAACTCGGCCCCGGCGTCGAAGCGAAGGACGTCGTCCTCGAAATCATCCGTCGTCTCGGAACCGAAGGCGGCGTCGGCTACGTCTACGAGTACGCCGGCGAGGCAATCGAGAACCTCGACATGGAAGGGCGGATGAGTATCTGCAACATGTCCATCGAGGGCGGTGCTCGCGCGGGCTACGTCAACCCCGACGAGACCACCTACGAGTGGCTGAAGCAGACCGATTACTTCCAGGACAACCCCGAGAAGTTCGACGAACTCAAACCGTACTGGGAGTCCATCCGCTCCGACGAGGACGCCGAGTACGACGACGTCGTCACCATCGACGGGTCGGAACTCGAACCCGTCGTCACGTGGGGCACCACGCCCGGACAGGGCGTCGGCATCACCCAACCCATCCCGGCCCCAGAAGACCTGCCCGAAGAGAAGCAGGACACCGCCCGGATGGCCCAAGAACACATGGGCGTCGAACCCGGCGAGACGATGCAGGGCTACGAAATCGACGTCGCCTTCCTCGGGTCGTGTACCAACGCCCGAATGCCCGACCTGCGCCGTGCCGCAGAGGTCGTAAAGGGCCGGCAGGTCGCAGATAGCGTCCGCGCGATGGTCGTCCCTGGCAGTCAACGCGTCAAGGCCGCCGCCGAAGCGGAAGGCCTCGACCAGGTGTTCGAAGACGCTGGCTTCGAGTGGCGAGAAGCAGGGTGTTCGATGTGCCTCGGCATGAACGAAGACCAACTCGAAGGCGACGAGGCATCTGCGTCCTCGTCGAACCGGAACTTCATCGGACGGCAGGGGTCGAAAGACGGCCGCACCGTCCTGATGAACCCGCGCATGGTCGCTGCCGCGGCCATCACCGGGGAAGTGACTGACGTCCGCGAACTGAAGGAGGTGACCACGGCATGACCGACGAGATTCCAGAGATTGACTCCGCTTCTGGGTCGGGCGTTCCCATCCGCGGCAACGACATCGACACGGACCAGATAATCCCGGCGCGGTTCATGAAAGTCGTCACGTTCGACGGCCTCGGCGAGTTCGCGTTCTTCGACCAGCGATACGACGAACACGACGAACCCAAAGACCACCCGATGAACGAGGCGCACTTCCAGGACGCCTCCATCATGGTCGTCAACGCCAACTTCGGGTGTGGGTCGTCGCGCGAACACGCCCCACAGGCGCTCATGCGTTGGGGAATCGACGCTATCGTCGGCGAGTCGTTCGCCGAAATCTTCGCCGGCAACTGTCTCGCACTCGGTATCCCGACGGTCACGGCAGACCACGAGACGATCGTCGAACTCCAGGAGTGGGTCGACGAGAACCCCGACGGCGACATCGACGTCGACGTGGGGAACGAGACGGTCACGTACGGAGAGACCACCGTAGACGTGACCGTCGACGACGCACAGCGAAAGGCACTCACCGAGGGTGTCTGGGACACGACGGCGCTCATGAAGTCGAACGCCGACGCAGTCGCCGAGAAAGCCCAATCTCTCCCCTACGTCGATGACTGAGGAAATCGTCGTCATCCCTGGTGACGGAATCGGGAGCGAAGTCATCCCCGCCGCCGTCGACGTACTCGACGCCGTCGGCGACTTCGAATTCGTGGAAGCCGACGCCGGCGACCACGTGAAGGAAGCGACGGGCGAGGCGCTCCCGCAGGAGACCTACGACCTCGTCGCCGAATCGGACGCGACCCTGTTCGGCGCGGCAGGCGAGACTGCCGCCGACGTCATCCTCCCGCTTCGGACGGCAGTCGATTCGTTCGTCAACGTCCGTCCGGCGAAAGCGTACCCAGGCGTCGACGCACTCCGTCCGGAGACAGACCTCGTCTTCCTCCGAGAGAACACCGAGGGCGTCTACTCGGGCCACGAAGACCGCCTCTCGGACGACCTCTCCACGCTCACACGCGTGGTGACGACGTCCGCCTCGGAGCGACTCGCCGAGTACGCCTGCGACTACGTCGGTGGCGAAGGCGGCAGTTTCCAGGTCGCCCACAAGGCGAACGTCATGCGCGAGACGGATGGACGCTTCCGCGACGCCGTCGTCTCCGTCGCAGACGAACGCGGCGTCGAGACCGAAGAAGTCCTGATGGACGCCTTCGCGACGCGCGTCTGTCTCGACCCGACGCAGTTCGACACCATCGTCTGTCCGAACCTCGCGGGCGACGTGTTGTCGGACCTCGCTGCGGGTCTCGTCGGCGGACTCGGACTGCTCCCGTCGGCCAACATCGGCCCGGACAGCGCCCTGTTCGAACCGGTCCACGGGTCTGCCCCCGACATCGCCGGTGAGGGTATCGCAAACCCGGCGGCCACCATCCTCTCGGCCGCCATGCTGCTCGACTACCTCGACTACGCGGACGAGGCCGAGCAGGTTCGTGCGGCAGTCGAAGGCGTCCTCGAAGACGGTCCGCGGACGCCGGACCTCGGCGGCGACGCGTCTACCGAAGACGTGACTGCGGCCATCCTCGACCGCCTCTAATCGACCGGTCGCGACTGGTCGCCGACTCGTCTCTCTTCACGCTGTGGTACGCTGCGTGCAGTCGTGCCCGACTGTACGGTGACAATTTGCGGTCTCGCCCCTGCCCACCCACGCCCGACGTGCAGTTCGTCGGAATCCATTTTCGTTCCTGTTCGTCTCTCCCCCGATTCCGAACACATACGAACGGAATCCAACATAAACAATTAACTCTGCTCGTCTCCCACTTCCCATCTAACGAGGAATCGTTACAGATGTTACCAGCAGAGCGAAAACGCCGTATCGTCGAACTCGTCTCCGAGTCTGACGGCCGCTCGGTCGAGGGACTCTCCGAGGACCTCGGGTACTCGAAGGCGACGATACGTCGTGATTTACGCGAACTCGAAGACCGCGGGCTGGTCGAACGGTCGCACGGTGGGGCCGTTCCCGTGACCTCCGTCGGCCGAGAGCAGACCTACGGGCAAAAAGAAGTACAGAACCTCGACGCGAAGCGGGCAATCGCGAAACGCGCTGTCGAGGAACTCGCCGAGGGACAGGTCGTCTTCTTCGACGCGGGGACGACGACGATGGAAGTCGCCCGGACCGTCCCGAAAGACGGCACGGTTCTCGCCGTCACGAACTCGCCGCGACTCGCCATCGAACTGAACGACGAGGACAACGAGGTCAAACTCACCGGTGGGACCCTCCGCCGCCGGACGCGCGCACTCGTCGGCCCGACTGCAGAATCGTTCATGCAACGGACGAACTTCGACGTTCTCTTCTTGGGAACGAACGCACTCGACGTCGAGTCGGGGCTGACGACGCCGAACGAAGACGAAGCCCGGATGAAAGAACTGATGGTCGAGAAGGCTGCCAAAGTCGTCCTCGTCGCCGATTCCTCCAAACTCGACCGCCGAAGTTTCGTCCAGTTCGCGACGCTCGAAGACATCGACCTGTTCATCACTGACGGCGAACTCGACCCCGCGACGCGCGAGGAGATAGAGAGCGCGGGCGTCGAAGTCGTCGACGGAGTTTCCCAATGATTCTCACGATTACACCGAACCCTGCGGTAGACCACACGATTCACTTCGACGAACCACTCGAACCCGGCGTCGTCCACCGAACCGACGACGCGGTGTTCACCGCCGGCGGCAAAGGAATCAACGTCGCAAAGTACGTCTCCGCGCTCGACGTCGAGGCGACAGCATCTGGGTTCCTCGGTGGTCACTTCGGGACGTTCGTTCGTGACCGACTCGACGCGGATGGCGTCCCGAGCGACTTCGTGAACATCGACGACCACACCCGATTGAACACGACCGTTCTCGCCGACGACGGCGAGTACAAACTCAACCACAACGGCCCGCACATCGTCGACAGCGACGTGGACGAACTCGTCGAGGCGGCGCAGGCGAACGAACCCGACACCCTCCTCGTCGGCGGCAGTCTCCCGCGCGGAATGGCGCTCGAATCGGTCGATAGACTCGCGCGGGCGGGTGACTGGCGAACGGCAGTCGACATGGGCGGGAAGTACCTCGCGGAACTCGACGCCGACTACTTCGTCTGTAAACCCAATCGGTCGGAACTCGCCGAAGCGACTGGGCGAACCGTCGAGACGAACGAAGACGCGATTGCTGCGGCAGAAGAGCTCCGTGACGGGCAGTTCGAGTACGTGCTCGCCTCCCTCGGGGCGGACGGTGCTGTCCTCGTGACCGAAGACGAAATCCTGTCTGCGCCGGCACTCGACGTCGACGTCGTCGATACCGTCGGGGCTGGTGACGCGATTCTGTCCGGATTCCTCGCGGCACTCGAACACGGGATGAGCGATTCTGACGCGCTCCGAATGGGGATTCTCACTGCTGCACGTGTCGTCGGCGTCGCCGGAACTCGGGTACCTCACCTCGAAGACGTGCTCACGAACGAGACACGCGTCGACGTGGCCACTGTCCGGACTCGCTGACATTTCGGACGAATGTTTGTTAAGGACTAAAACAGTCAGGAACATTCATATTCGAAAGGGTTTTTGAAGATATACGCGTAGAAACGATAACGGGGTGGCAACACTATGGCAAACGATGCAGAAGACGCGGTTCGGTCCTACCTCACGTCGGTGAAGGAGGACCTCATGACAGGGGTATCGTTCATGATTCCGTTCGTGACTATCGGCGGAATCTTCCTGGCGCTGGGCTACGCGGTAGCCTCGCTTTCGAACAACGTACAAGACGTGTTCAGTAGCACTGGCACGGCAGGCTGGTTCCTCGCCCAAATCGGTGTGGCGGGACTCACGCTCATGGTTCCGGTCCTCGGTGCGTACATCGCGTACGCAATCGCCGACCGTCCGGGCCTGGCACCGGGGTTCATCCTCTCGTACATCATCCAGCAAGGAAACGTCCTGCAGGCGGCCGGTGACGTCATCGGTCTCCAGGGTGGGTCGGCCGGTGCCGGCTACCTCGGCGCAATCGTGGCCGGGTTCCTCGCCGGTATCGTCGCTCGCTGGTTCAAACAGCGCAACGTGCCGGAGTTCATCGCACCGATGATGCCGGTGCTCCTCATCCCGGTGGCGACCACTGCGGTCCTGACGCCGATTATGCTGTTCGTGCTGGGCGTCCCGATTTCCATCGCGAACGCGGGCCTCACGAACTTCCTGAGCAACATGCAAGGCGGCGGTCAGGCCATCGTCCTCGGTGCCATCCTCGGCGCGATGATGGCGTCGGACATGGGCGGCCCCATCAACAAGGTGGCGTACGTCTTCTCGGTCGGCCTCATCTCCGAGGGCGTCACTGCCCCGATGGCCGCCGTGATGATTGCCGGGATGGTCCCGCCAATCGGCCTCGCGCTCTCGAACTTCATCGCACCGCAGAAGTACGCAGAAGAGATGTACGAGAACGCCAAGAGCGGCGTTCTCCTCGGCTTCTCGTTCATCACTGAGGGTGCGATTCCCTACGCAGCAGCAGACCCCGCACGCATCATCCCCAGCGTCGTGGCTGGCAGTGCAGTCGCGGGTGCGGCCTCGATGGCACTCGGCGTGACGATGCCTGCACCCCACGGCGGCATCTTCGTCGTCCCGCTGTCGAACCAGCCGTTCGCGTTCATCGGCTGTATCCTGCTCGGCTCGCTCGTGACGGCCGCTATCGCGACGGGTATCAAGCCCGACTTCGAAGTTACGGCGAGTTCGGCACAGAGCAGCGACGACTGACCACGGCACCTGACCAATCTTTCCATACCCGAACGAAGTACCATGGACGTAGCAGACATCAGCACAATCACACCGCTCGAACTGATTTCACTCGAAGAGCCCCCGGCGACCAAGGACGGAGCCATCGAATTCCTGCTCGACCTGGCAGTCGACGCAGGGCGTGTCGAGGACCGCGAGGCGGCGCTCGACGCACTCCTCGAACGAGAAGAAGAGGCGACCACCGGCGTCGGCTTCGGCATCGGCATCCCACACGCGAAGACGGACGCAGTCACCACGCCGACCGTCGCATTCGCTCGTTCCACCGAGGGAATCGACTTCGACGCCATGGACGACAAGCCGGCACGCCTGTTGTTCATGATTCTCGTCCCCGCCGAGGGTGGCGAAGACCACCTCCAGATTCTGAGCGCACTCTCTCGGTCGCTCATGCACGAAGACGTGCGGGAGAACCTCCTCGAAGCAGAGAGCAAGGAGACGGTTCAGGACATCCTCAGCGAGGTGGTGGCCTGATGGAGCGAATCGTCACCGTCGTCCCCGAAGACGGCCTCCACGCACGACCAGCCTCGAAGTTCGTCGAGACGGCAAACGAGTACGACGCGGACGTGCAACTCGGCCGCGCGGACTCCGACGACCTGGCACCCGCTGCGAGTATGCTCGCCGTGACTGGACTGGGCGTCTCCGCCGGCGAAGACGTGCGCCTGGTCGCCGAAGGCGACGATGCAGAAGCGGTCCTCGACGCACTAGAAGATATCCTTTCGACGCCTGAAGCCGAACACTGACCATGGCCGAACGAACCCTCTCTGGTATCGGCGTGACACCGCTCTCCGGGGTCGGGAAGGTCGTCTGGTACCGCCCGGACGCCGACCTTCCAGAACCGCCCGCCCCCGAGGACGTCGATGCCGACGCAGAACTCGCCCGCTTCGACGAGGCGCGGAGCGACGCCGAAGACGAGTTGCAGACGGAACGCGCGCGAACCGCCGAACGCGTCGGTGAAGAAGAGGCTGCCGTGTTCGACGCCCACGTGCAGTTCCTCAACGACCCGCAGATTACCGACGGCGTCACCGACGCCATCGAAGGCGGATTACCGGCAGAACACGCCGTCCAAGAGACGTTCACTGGGTTCGTCGAGCAGTTCGAGAGCATGGGCGGACGCATGGGCGAACGCGCAGACGACCTGCGTGACATCCGTGACCGACTCGTTCGCGTCATCTCGGACAGCGAACGCGTCGACCTCTCGTCGCTCCCGAAGGGAAGCGTCGTCGTCGCCGAGCGTCTCACGCCGAGTGACACGGCGCAACTCGACCCGAAGCGCGTCGCAGGCTTCGTGACCGTAACCGGCGGCAGAACGTCTCACGCAGCCATCTTCGCCCGGTCGCTCGCCCTGCCCGCCATCGTCGGCGTCGGCGAGGAACTGGAGTCAGTCGAAGACGGGACAGAAGTCGTCGTCGACGGCGACGCGGGTAACCTCGTCGTCAACCCCGGCGACGACACGAAAGCGGCCGCCGCTGCCGAGGCGGACGTTCACGTCCGGAGCGGTCCCGTGGAGACGGCCGACGGCGTCGGCATCGAAGTCGCGGCCAACGTCGGAACGCTTGCCGACCTCGAACCCGCAGTCGACCGCGGGGGCGACGGTATCGGCCTGTTCCGAAGTGAGTTCCTCTTCTTAGACCGCGAGTCCCCACCGGACGAAGACGAACAGTTCGAGGCGTACGTCGACGCACTGGAGTCGTTCGAACACGGCCGCGTCGTCGTCCGAACCCTCGACATCGGCGGCGACAAGCCGGTTCCGTATCTCGACTTGCCGGAAGAGGAGAATCCATTCCTCGGTGAGCGCGGGATTCGGCGGTCGCTCGGCCCCGACGCGTCGCTCTTCGAGACTCAGATTCGCGCGCTGTTGCGGGCCGCGGGAAGCACCGACGGGACGCGACTGTCGGTGATGCTTCCGCTCGTGACGACGCTGGAGGAACTCCACGAGGCACGCGAGCGATTCGAATCCGTCGCGTCCGACCTCGCCGAGGAGGGTCTCACCCACGAGATGCCCGAGTTCGGCATCATGATAGAGACACCCGCCGCGGCGTTCATGGCCGACCGATTCGCACCGCACGTCGACTTCTTCAGTATCGGGACGAACGACCTCGCGCAGTACGTGATGGCCGCAGAACGCGGCAACGAACGCGTCTCTGAACTCGGCGACTATCGCCAACCTGCGGTCCTGCACGCCATCGACGCGACTGTCTCGGCAGCAGACGGTCACGACTGTTGGGTCGGCATGTGCGGCGAGATGGCGGGCGACCCGGACCTCACCGAACTCCTCGTCGGCCTCGGGTTAGACGAGTTGAGCATGAGTGCGGTCACGGTTCCGCACGTGAAAGCGGCCGTCACGGAGACGGACACAGCGGAGGCAGAAGCGCTCGCTGCAAAGGTTCTCGCGGCTGACACCAAAGATGAAGTCACTAACCTCCTAACCACAGACCAATGAAATTAGTCGCAGTCACATCCTGTCCGACGGGTATCGCACACAGCCAGATGGCGGCGGAGAACCTCCTGCAGACCGGGGAGCGTCTCGGCCACGACATCGACGTCGAAGTGCAAGGCGCCATGGGGACCCAAGACGAACTGTCGTCTGAGGCTATCGCGGAAGCCGACGCGGTCATCATCACCTCGGACACGTCGGTCAGTCGCGACCGATTCGACGGGAAACTCGTCGTCAAAGGCACCGTCAAAGACGGCGTCAACAACGCCGAGGCAATCATCGAGCAGGCAGTCGAACTCGCGGAAGCGGGGAAGACCGGGTCCGTCTCGTTCGGCGACGACGGAAGCGACGCCGAGTCGGCGGACGACGAACCGGTCGACTCTGAGTCCAAAGCGGAATCTGAGGAACCAGTCCGCCGCGGCGGCGACCCCGAAAAGGGTCTGTTCGCACGCCTGAAGAAGCTGTTCTCCTAACTCTCGCCACTTCGTCATCCCGTCTTTTTCACGGTTCTGAGCGACGCGTCTCGCGCTCGCTGAAAATTAACTCGAAAATGAACGAACGAGAACGTGCAAAATCGAAACCGGTTTCCCATAGATTATTATCCTCGCGTTCGTTGCCGAACACGAGGTGAACGCATAATGCCGTTCTACGGCGGGGAGGAACTCGCCACTGTATACGACGAGGCGCTCGACGAAGGGTTCGGTCTCGTCGCGAGTAACGTCGCGGAACCGAACGTCATGATGGGACTCGTGGAGGGTGCCGACCGGATGAACTCGGACCTGTTGCTCCAACTCAGCGGCGGTGCCTGCAAGTTCGCCGGCAACGGCGACCCCGTTGCGGGCCTGAAGGCCATGGGGACCTACATCGAGACGATTGCCGACCAGTACGATATCGGCGTCTTCCTCAACATGGACCACCAGACGGACCTCGAGTTCATCGAACAGCAGATAGAACTCGACATCCCGTCGTCCATCATGATCGACGCCTCCCACGAACCGTTCGACGAGAACGTCGCGACGAGTCGGGAAGTCGTCGAGATGGTCGAGGCTGCGGACTCCGACATCCTCATCGAGGCCGAACTCGGCCAAATCAAGGGTGTCGAAGACGAAATCGAGGCCGAAGAGGCGTTCTACACGGACCCCGAGCAGGCCGTCGAGTTCGTCGAGAAGACGGGCGCGGACCTCCTCGCTATCTCCGTCGGCACGCAACACGGCGTCGCCAAGGGCAAGGACCTGGAACTCCGCCCGGACCTCGCCCACGACATCCGGCAGGCCCTCAAGGACCACGGCCTCGACACGCCACTCGTCCTCCACGGGTCGTCCGGCGTCCAACCCGACCAACTCCAAGAGATGCTCAAACACGGCATCTGCAAGGTCAACAAGGACACGCGCTACCAGTACGAGTACACGCGCACCGCGTACGACCTCTACCGCGAGACCCCCGACGCCATCGTCCCGCCGGAAGGCGTCGAGGACGCTCGTGACACGTTCTTCAACGAGACTGAATGGTCGCCGGACAAGTCGGTGTTCGACCCCCGCGTCGTCGGACGCGACATCCGCGCCCGCATCGCAGACGTGCACGCCGACCTGACGGAAGTCTCCGGAAGCGCCGGACAGACGCTGTTCAAGTAACGTCGCGTCGTTTCAGGTGCCGGTCTTCTGCCGTCACCTTCGCCGCCGTCTTTCTTCTTCGCCGACGTCTACTCGTCTCGTGGTCCACTCGAACCACGCCGATTCGTCGGTCTTCGATTCGATTTCCCCGGCCGCTTAAGGTGTCACGTGGCGTGGGAGTACGTATGCCACAAATCCACGTCGACGACTCCACCATCGAACGACTCGACAACCTGCGCGAAGAAGACGAAGACTACGACGAACTCATCAACGAACTGATGAACATCTACGAAGCGAGCGAGCGGACGCTGTTCCACGCCGGCGACGAGTACTGAGACGACGCTTTCGCCCCCACGTGGCCATCTCGTCGTGCTACTGAACAGTCACTCTTGATACGCGATTCTGACCTGTTCCCACTTGCCTTTCTTCTCGAGGTGGTCCTGGAGGGCGTCCGCGTAGGCCTGTGTGAGTCGCTCGGCGTCTTCGAGTTTTTCCTGTTGACCTTGCTTCCCGCCGTCTCCGAGTCCGAGTGCACCTTTGATTGAATCGACGATGCCGCCACCCGACGACGAGTCCTGTTGCCCGCCGGCCCCGCCCATCGCGCCCATCTGTTTGCGGATGTTGTCGAGTTCGGGGATAATCTGTGGAACTTTTTCGGTGTCTGCGACGATTCGCGCCGCGTCCGGGTCGTCCGCGTTCTCGATTTCGAACTCCGTCGCCGTCATGATGAGGCCCCACTCTTGGCTGTTGAAGCGAGAGTTCATCACGTGGTCGTTGAACTCGCGGTCGACCGTCATCCGGTCGCCCACGATACTGTCAGTCCAATGTGCCATGTGCACACGTCGTCGTCCAGTCAGTATCAGGGTTGCGGGGTCGGCCGACGACGACGCGCCGGCCCCTGACACGAATCGCCGGCCACGCGGGTTTAATGCGACTGCGTGACCACCCCGTCTCATGGAGCGGTACGACCTCCTGTACCGACTGTACGGGAACTTCGACGCTGACGCAGTCCGCGACGCACAGGACTTCGTGGACCTCTTGCCCCCACTCGACTCCTCGGTGGCGCTCTCACATTGGCAGGAGGTCGACGACGAACTGACCGACAGAAAAGACCGTATCCGACGTGGCATCCCGGACGGGGACCGATACGCCGAACTCGCCGCCCGCGCGACGAGAGACCAGGCGTTTACCGCCCTCGACCTGTACACGAAGTACGGCCGGGCAGTCAACGCACTCGTCCTCGACGTGGACGAGACGCTTCGGTCGGCAGGGCGGACTGACAACGAGATTCCCCGAGAGGTGCTCCACCTCCTCACCGAGTTCCACGAGATGGACGTCCCCATCGTCATCTGCACCGGCCAGACGTTGGAGAACGTCAAGGGGTTCGCCATTCAAGGTCTCGGCAACGAACTCGTCCACTCTGGCGACGTGAGCATCGTCTACGAGGCGGGGACGGGCGTCTTCACACCCGGACACGGGCCGAACACGAAGCGCCTCCTCTACGAGACGCTCGACGACGCGGTGCAGTCGGTCTTCGAGTCGGTTCGTGGCCGCGTGATTCGTGACCTTCCAGAGGGTCTCCGTGGGTGTGTCCACCTCCAAGGCAACGAGTTCAACGTCACACTCAAGCCCAACTTCGAGACCGGAAGCGACGACGCCGAAGAAGTCATCGACGAGTCACTCGTGTACATGCTGGACCTCCTCGGTGAGGCAGTCACCGACGACCCAGAGGGGCCGACGTGGACGCGTGCGTACTACGCCGAACGCGACCCAGAAATCGACGGCGTCCTCGCCGACAGAGAGGAACGTCCAGACCCGGAGACGACCGTTCCGGACGACGTCGCCGAGACGCTGGACCGAGTCACCGTCGCCTACTACCACGCCGACGCCGCAGAACTGTCCGCAGTCGATTTGAACAAAGCAGCAGGTGTAGAGGCCGCACTGGAGGTTCTCGGCGTGGACGACCCGTTCGTGCTGGTCATGGGTGACTCGAAGTCGGACCTCGACGTGATGCGCTGGGCTGCAGACGGGAACCGTGGACTCGCCGCCGCACCGGACCACTCGTCTCCCGGCGTGCTCGAACACGTCGAAGAGACAGACGGACTCGTCTTCGACAGAGGCGACGCCGCGTCGATGCTCCGAACAGCATTCGCGCTCAACTTACTCGTGGAGTAACGGAGAAGAAGAGAACGACTCGTTGCGGGAACACGACTCGCAAAAAGCGGGGACCGCCGGTGAACTCCGTGTGGTGTTCTCGCCGAACACCTGACTGTGTCTACGACGTTATACCGTGCACATCCCTCCTGAGTCGTCGGTCGGCGTCGAATCGTCGTTGTCGTCGGTCGGCGTCGACTCGTCAGTTGGCGTCGATTCGTCGCTGTCGTCGGTTGGCGTCGATTCCTTGGGGGTGTCAGTCGGTGTGGCGTCACCATCGGCCGACGACGAGTCGTCAGTCGTGGTCGAATCGTCGTTCGTGTTGGACTCGGTGTCGTCACTGCCGTCGTTCGTGGCGCCAGTGTACGGCGGTTTGTCGTCTTCCTTGTCGAACTCGGAGGAACTCTTGTATCTGAGGACTGTGGTCGTTTGACTCTCCGACGACGTCGAGTCGTCCGCCTCGTCGAGCGACTCGACCGTTCCGCTCGTCTGTTCGGTGTCGTCGTCACCCGAGGCGTCCTCGCCGTCTGCCGCCGGGTCGTCGGACCCGTCGTCTGCAAGGAGGGGTTCTTCGACCGTTTCACCGCCGTCTGTGGGTGATTCGTCGGTCGGGTCTGTGGTCTCTGCACCGAGACTGGCGTCTGCATCCGATGCAGGGCCTGACTCGTTGGGGGCGTTCAAGCCCCCAGAGAGGAACGCGAACGCGACGACGACGACGACGATTCCGACCACACCGAGTTGTGCTCTGTTCATGAGTGGCTACTCCCTGTACTGCCGTCGTCGTGGGCACGAGCGTGACTGAACTCCGCGGGGAGTGTGGCGACTCGGGCCGGGGCGGAACCACCGTGGACTATTCTGGATGACAATGCAACTGGGGGAGTCGAAGACATATCCACTTGCTTATTTGTCTTCCGTCGGTTTCGTTACGAGTTATCTACCTGTCTGTGCGCACGTGCAGTGGGGAGACCCATCGACTGTTTGGTAGTCTCCCGCCTCACTGACGACCACGGACATTCCCTCACCCGATAATTACCGTTCCTAACGAGTTTTAATGCCAGAATACCTGTGCTGTCAGAGTGTCTGTGAAGCTGCAACTTTCACGTATTCGTGATAGTCGTGATGTACGGCGGTTTTTGCTTCAGACTGGCCATCCGTGTCAAATCACCAACTTGTCTGACTGTGGAAACATAGTTCTCGCTTGACAACAAAAGGGTTGGTATGGGAGTCTCGTTTCGCCGGGAGCAAGAAGAGACGGACCGATTACTCGCGCTGAGCGACGGCGTCATCGCCATCGCAATCACGCTGTTAGTTCTCGAAATCACTGTCCCAGAGATTCCACCGGGGAGACCCGTTTCGATACTCTCGAATCTGGTCTTCGAACAGTGGCACGAGTTCTTCGCGTACGTGTTGAGTTTCTTGGTGATTGGCTTCTACTGGGTGCTCCACCGCCGAATATTCCTCTACATCGAAGCACACGACAAAGGCGTCGTCTGGCTCAATCTGCTGTTCTTGCTCATGGTAGCGTTCGTCCCGTACGGGACGAGTCTGTTCAGTACCTATCCAACGCAGTTCGGCGTCATGTTCTACGCGGGTATCTTGGCACTCACCGGACTGACCCTCACGCTGCTGTGGAGTTACGCCTCGCGGCACGACATCCTCGAAGAGGGACTCACGTCGACGCTCGTCGTCCTCGAAGGGGCGCGGTTCCTCGCATCGCCGCTGGTGTTCGTCTTCTCCATCGTCATCGCCAACTTCGACACGACACTCGCAATCCTCTCGTGGCTTTTGTTGCTCCCGATAAACGGTATCTTGCAGTCACGGATGGTCGACAGCCTCGAACAGGCAAACGTGGTCTGACCGCGCTCCTCTTCTCCGGTAGACACTCGCTTATGTTCTCGGCGGGCGTACCGTCCCCGTGACCGCGACAATCGACAGCATCGTCTCACACGTCCGCCAGTGGCCGGGCGTCGAAACCGCTCCGCACCGATTCGGTGGCACCGAGTTTCTCGTCGCCGACAAGGAGATTGGCCACGTCCACGACGTCGGTATCGTCGACCTCGCCATCACCAAGCGGGTCCGTGATAGCCTCGTCGCGGATGGCCTCGCTGACCCGCACCACGTTCTCCCGGACTCTGCGTGGGTAACCTACCGCGTCCGGAGCGACGCGGACGAACGGGACGCGATTCGACTCCTCAGACTCGCATACCTCTGGCGTGTGCTCGCACTTCGTCGCCGCGGCGTCGACGTCGACCCGACGTTTGCCCCCGAAGACGAACTCGCCTGCCTCGACTTTCCGTCCGACCTCGACGCTCTCGTTCGGACGACGTTCAGTGACTCCCTCGACGGGCGTGCATCGGTCTGAGTCGGACAGACAGACTGCGACGAGATAGACGGATTTTCTGTGCTCGAGTCGCGTTTCAGTTCACTCACCTGTGGGTGACGCTGTCGCAGTCGAGGTACTGGTTGGTGTTTCGGTTGGCGTGCTTGTTTGGGTACTGGTGGGTGTCTCCGTTGTCGTCTCCATCGGTGTACTCGTCGAGTTAGTCGACTCTCCACTCGGTTCGCCGGTCAGTGTCGCCGGCGTTTCACTCGTCGTCTGATTCGAATCGGTCGTCTCCTCCGACGAACTGTTCTCGGTGAACGGTGTCTGCGTCGGCTTGGCGGACTCGTTTGCGTCGTCAATCACGGTGACGAACTCAGACGAGGACGTGGCGTTCTCCTGAGTGTCTTCACTGACCGCAGCACTCTGCGCGTCAGGTGCGTCGAAGACACCGACTCCGAAGACGGCGCTCGAAGACTCGGTGTCGGTCAAGATCCCGAACGTGTATGCCCCCGTCGACCCGAGCAGCAGTCCGAAGACGAGGACGCTGACGAGTGCAGTCCAGCCTCTACGGGTCATACGTCACCCTCCTTGCGCTCCCGGGTGCCACGAACCAGCGCGCGGAGTTCGGTCACTGCGAGTAAGGCAGCGGGTACCACGACCAGTGAAATCTTTCCGAGCGACGTCCCCGCGAAGGAGACGACGTATCCGAACCACGGGATGTGGAACATGACGACGCCAATGACCCGGTCTGAACGGACGAGTGCGGGGTCCGGGTCCTCGTTGGCGTCGCCTTTCGTCTCGAAGTACAGGCCGTCGGCACGTTCGTGGATGTCGACGACACGGTGAGTCACGCGCACGTCGCTCTGAGAACTGTACCCGCCGGGGACGAACGTGATGACGTCACCCTCTGAGATACGGTCCGTGGGTCGCTCGTCGACGATGACGACGTCCCCAGCGCCGATGCTGGGTTCCATACTGCCCGTGAGGACGACGTAGCTATGCTCGGCACCGACGAGTCCCGGAAGTGCGTAAACGGCCGCAACGGCGACTGCTGCTACGACGATGACTGCGCCGACGACGCGGAGTGAGTGTGACGCGGATGAGTTCATGTACTGAAATGGGTGATTGGGGGATGGTTCGAAGGCGGAAAGTCCGCCGTCGGTCAGTGCTTACTGGACGTCGAATTGAATGCCTGCTTCGTTGCTTGGCGACCCGGAGTAGGTGAGTTCGACAGTTCCGGTCAGTTCGAACCCGTTCGAGAAGTCGAGTCCGTCGAGTGCGACGTGTTGGTTGCCGGACCCCGAGAGGGACGTGACGGAACCAGGCGCGACGCTGAGGCCGTTGAGTTCGAGCCCGGTTACTTCGACGTCGGCATTCGCGCCTTTTGCGATGATTCCGAGTCGCCCCGTCGTCGCTGCCGGCACGGATGCCGTCAGCGTGTCACCATCCACATCGATAGTCGCGGTTCCTGCAGTAGCGTCGTAGCTGAACGAGAACGGTTCTGCTACACCGCTCGCCCAGGCGTGCGAACCAGTCTGAGTGCTCGAAATCGCGAACTCTGCTGCACCACCGGTTGCACCGTTATCTTGCCCGTCACCGTAGCGGATTTTGGCATCCCACTCTTTGTCACCGGTCCAACTCGGGAACCCAGTTCCGGCGGTGCCCAACACAGCCTGCGTCATGTCGAAGGCGAAGTCGACTTCGACGCTGTCGGTCTGGATGGTCGTCGGTGCGGACGCCGGAAGCTTCCAGTCGAGACAGAAGTCTGCTTCCTCGCTCACATCGAGCGGGTAGTGAACCTGGAACGTCTTCCCCGCCTGCAGGCGGTTGCTCGCTTTCCGGTACTGGTCGTCCCCGAGGTAGGTTCGGTTGCCCGAACTGTCCTCGAAGTACATTCGGACTTTGAGGTACTCACCGAGTTCACCGCCGTTGTTTCCGCCAGTGGTGTCTCCTGCCTCTTTCTCCATCTCCTCGCGGCCGTTCTCCTTGTTGGCCACGCGAGTGATGCGGACGTCGACTGCCCCGCCAACGTTGCTGTTGGCAGAGTTCTTCAGGGTGACACAGCCGAAACCGCTGTCACCGGGAACGATGGGGTTGTTGCTCGTGTTGAGCAGGGTGACACTCGAATCGCCACCGTTGATTCGCAGGTCCATCCGGCCCGCGTATATTTGGTTACCGTTGCTGTTCTCAGTGTCTGTGAGCGCGGCGATGGTTCCGGCACCGGCAGTCGCTGATGCGGCACCGATGAGTGCGAGTCCACCGAGCACTTTTCGACGCGAAAGTTCGATTGTGTTGTCTCCCGACATACACGTCTTCGTTCACGGGAATTCCTCTTCGTTATCTACCGACTACCTGAATTTCACAAATTCGTGTGTTTCAGCTACTACAGAATGTACCGGTATAAGCATCTTAACTACCGGATTCGAGGAGTCTGTTAGCTCTGACACTGAAATTGAATCTCGAGAAAGGTGAACGTTCAGTAGTCGTATATTGTCACTAACTACTGAATTACCGGTCTGCGCATCAACCGCCCCCGACCACAGTCATAGCCCATCACCCATGCCCTCCAAGCGACACCGCACCTGTCGCCTCGGTCGCAAAAACTTTACTGGCGTCCGAGTAAACCACCATCTATGGGAAAGAATTACGCGGACCTTCACGACCCCAACGCGGAGTATACGATGCGAGAACTCTCCGCAGACACGATGGGCGTGACCGCGACGCGCGGTGGCGGTCGAGACGTGGAGATTACGGACGTACAGACGACGATGGTCGACGGCAACTTCCCGTGGACTCTGGTCCGTGTCTACACCGACGCGGGCATCGTCGGCACCGGTGAGGCCTACTGGGGTGCTGGCGTCCCAGAACTCATCGAGCGCATGAAGCCGTTCATCATCGGCGAGAACCCCCTCGACATCGACCGTCTCTACGAGCACCTCGTCCAGAAGATGTCCGGTGAAGGCTCTGTGGAGGGTGTCACCGTCACGGCCATCTCCGGAATCGAAATCGCTCTCCACGACCTCGCGGGCAAGATTCTCGACGTTCCTGCCTACCAGTTGCTCGGCGGCAAGTACCGCGATAAGGTTCGCGTCTACTGTGACTGCCACACGGCCGACGAGGCCGACCCGCAGGCCTGTGCCGACGAAGCAGAGCGTGTCGTCGAGGAACTCGGCTACGACGCCCTGAAGTTCGACCTCGACGTTCCGTCCGGTCTCGAGAAGGACCGCGCGAACCGTCACCTTCGCCCCGGCGAGATTCGGCACAAGGCCGAAATCGTCGAAGCCGTCACCGAACGCGTGAAGGACCGCGCAGACGTCGCGTTCGACTGCCACTGGACCTTCTCGGGCGGCAGTGCGAAGCGTCTCGCCGCCGCCATCGAGGACTACGACGTGTGGTGGCTCGAAGACCCCGTCCCGCCGGAGAACCTCGAAGTCCAAGAGGAAGTCACGAAGTCCACGCTCACCCCCATCACGGTCGGTGAGAACCGCTACCGCGTGACCGAACTCCGCCGTCTCATCCAGAATCAGGCCGTCGACATCGTCGCGCCCGACATGCCCAAGGTCGGTGGCATGCGCGAGACGCGGAAGATTGCCGACGTCGCGAACCAGTACTACGTGCCGGTCGCCATGCACAACGTCTCGTCGCCCATCGCGACGATGGCGTCCGCCCACGTCGGCGCGGCCATCCCGAACTCGCTGGCCGTCGAGTACCACTCGTACCAACTCGGCTGGTGGGAGGACCTCGTCGAGGAGTCCGTCATCGAGGACGGCTACATCGAGATTCCCGAGAAGCCGGGTCTCGGCCTGACGCTCGACATGGACGCCGTCGAAGAGCACATGGTCGAAGGCGAGACCCTCTTCGACGAGGAGTGAAACGACTCGTCGAGCCAGCGGAGCTGTGCTCCGCGCGGTTCGACGAGCGTAAGCCGCGGCCACTCTCTCCTCGATACGGTTGCATTTTCGAACTCACACCCCGACAGCTAGCTAGTTTTTGTCACTTCAGCACGTTCTTTGCTAGCGCATGCCAGAGTACACCGTCGACTACGAACTGAGCGACACCGACGAAAACATCCACAACAAGTGGGACAACAGTCTGGACCCACTCGTGACGGTCGAACCCGGCGATGTCGTCCGGTTCGAGTGCCGCGACGCACTGGACAGACAAATCACGCCGGATTCGACCGCCGAAGACCTCGCCAACGCGAGTTTCGACCCGGTTCACCCACTCACCGGCCCTGTCGCCGTCGAAGGTGCAGAACCGGGCGACGTACTCGCAGTCGAGTTTCTCGACTTCGAACACAAAGGCTGGGGCTACACAGGATATATGCCGGGGGAGATGGGTCTCGGCCTCCTCCCCGAAGACTTCGAAGAGGCTGGCCTCCACGTCTGGGACCTCGACGACGACGTGGCGCACTTCGTGAACGGAATCGAGGTACCACTGGACATGTTCCCCGGCATCGCAGGCGTCGCACCCGAAGCAAACGGCGCGCACAACACACTTCCACCGCGTGACACTGGTGGGAACTTCGACATCAAGCACCTCACGAAAGGGTCGACACTGTACCTGCCCATCGAAGTCGAGGGCGCGTTGTTCTCCACTGCCGACTGCCACGCCGCGCAGGGCGACGGCGAAGTCTGCGTGACCGGCATCGAAGCGCCGATGTTCGTTACGGCGCGGTTCGACGTGCTGAAGGAGAAGTCCATCTCGCAACCCGAGTTGGAGACGATGGGGCCGTTCACCCCGACCGGTTCGGACGAACCGATGTACGGAACGGCCGGTATCGCGGACGACCTGATGGAGGCGACGAAGAAGGCCGTTCGCCACATGATTTCGCACCTCGAATCCGAACGCGGTCTGACCCGCGGTGAGGCGTACATCCTCTGTTCAGCGGCGGTAGACCTCAAAATCAGTGAAGTCGTGGACGCGCCCAACTGGACGGTTACGGCGTACCTGCCGGAGAGTATCTTCCCCGAGTGAGTCGAGTCCGTTACAAGGGGTCGACCACTTGGACACCGCCACTCGGCCGGCAGGAAAACACCTGTGCGTCTGCCCCGACTCGGTCCGAGAGCGCCGCTCGAATCGCCGTTTTTGCTCGTTCGAGTGCACTTCCGCGGACCAGTGCAACCACACTGCCGCCGAATCCGCCGCCGGTCATTCGGGCACCGTAGACACCGTCAGTTTCGGTCGCGAGTTCGACTGCGGCATCGAGTTCCGGGCAACTCACTTCGTAGTCGTCGCGGAGACTCTCGTGGGCGGCGACCATCGTCTCTCCGACCTGCTCGAAATCTCCCGCAGAGAGCGTCTCACGAGCGTCCCTGACCCGTTCGTTCTCGGTCACGACGTGGCGGGCGCGTCGATACAGAACGTCGCTCAGCGCGTCAGCGTTGGCTTCGAGCACGTCGATGTCCACGTCTCTGAGTGACTCGACCGACGCTTCCGACGAATCTCGGAGTGTGGATACCGCCTGTCGACACTCACGAACTCGGTCGTTGTACCCCGAGTCGGCCAATTCGTGCGAGACGCCGGTGTCGAGGACGAGCACTCCCACGTCGCCGCCGAAGTGAACCTGCTCGAACGCACGTGTTCGGCAGTCCAAGAAGAGCGCCGAGTCGGGTTCACAGAGGCCGACGGCGAACTGGTCGAGGATGCCGCACTCGACGCCGACACCCTCTCGTTCGGCCCGCCAGCACGCGAGTGCGAGGGCTGTCGTGGACATCTCGACACCGGCCACACCGAGCAGCGCTCGCCCCACGGCGAGTTCGATGGCCGCGGACGACGAGAGACCCGCACCAGAGGGGACGTCCGATGCGAGTGCGAGGTCTACACCGGGAATCGTCTCGTCTTCGCGCAGCACCCGAGCGACGGCGGCGACGTACGCGACCCAGTCGTCTGGGTCGTCGTCAGGGCCGAACGTCGCCGTCTCGTCGAAGTCAGTCGCGTGGACGCGTATCTGGTCGTCGTCTCGCTCTCGGGCCGCCACCGCGACGTGTCGGTCGACTGCCATCGGGAGACAGAGACCGTCGTTGTAATCGGTGTGGCCGCCGACGAGGTTCACCCGCCCGGGAGCGATGGCGACCAGCGGTTCGGACGTGTCGGCGGCGTCGTCTCCGAACGCCGCGTCGAGACCGTTTCGGGCGCGTTCGACCGGACTGCCGGACGCCTCTGCTGTACTCTCACTCACGCTTCGTCACGCTCCGTATCCGCTGGGTCTGCGCTCGTGTCTCCCCCCAACCTGGCAGCGATTTCCCGACCAACTTCTCGCGGGTTCGCCTCGGTCACTCGAACCCCGTCGCCGACACTGACCTGTCCGGGTGTGACAACGTCGGCGCAGATGCCGCCGCGGCGTTCCCGAAGTGCGTCCACGACGCTCTCGTCGCCGACGAGTTCGCCGAGATACGCGCACGGTGGTCTGAGTCGTGTCCCGCGAAGTTCGGCGTTCCCGACCCTGAACGTCGCGTCGAGGAGGTCTGTGGGGTCGATGCCGCGAACGACGACGTTCCTGCGGTGCCGACCGGCCGAGAGGTCGATACCGAACTCGTCGCGGACGTCGTCCAGGACCACGGCGTCCACGAGTGTCACCTGACACCCGTCGGTGGCCGAGTAGTATCCCGTCCCCCGGAAGTAGCGGTCACCCTCGATACCACCCTCTGTGACGGCTATCGACTCGTGTGCAACCATCGGTTCGCCCCTCGACGGAGCGGTGTAGAGACCTTCGACGACTCCGTCGGCCGCTGTAGTCATAGCTCTGGGTAGCACTGGTGGGGATGAATACGTTGGGTCGGCGGCGAGTGCGAGTGCGTAGACAGTGGGTGCGGGGCCGAAGCGTCGTCCTGTCCCGACTCAACAGAGTGGCTTCGGGTCCACGCCGAGTTCTGCGAGGCCGTCGGCGTAGTCGTCGTAGGCGACCTGGACGACGTACTCGGCGACCATCTGGGCACGCTGCCAGTCGTCGTCGTCTTCGCACAACTCGTCGAGAAGTTCGAGTCCCGTGGTGAGCGTGTCTTCGGTCTCGGTCTTCAACTCACGAAACAGGTCTGCGCCCTTCCTGTCTGCCTCGTTCACGAAGAATCCGATGACCTGCGTGTGCGTCCGAAGCGAGACGAGTCCGCGTCCGACCATCCCGGCGGCGATTCGCTCGATGGTGTCGTCGCGTCCGCGGAGGTACGCGTGCATCGGCCCTGCCGCGTCGGGGAGGTCGATATCATCTTCGAGACTGTCGAGGACGCGACGCAAGTGCTCGGCTTCCTGCTGTGCAGTCTTCTCGAACGCCGCTTTCGCGCGTTCGTCACGCTCGTCGGTGGCCCACTCCCGGAACGTCTCGCGAGCAGCGTGTTCGGAGTTCGCGGCGGCGCGAAGCACGGCCGATTCCGAGAGGTCTGCGTTCGTCACCGAGAGGAGCAACTTCGAAGACCCGAGGCGGTCGAGTTGCGTTCGCTTCGCCGACTCGACGGCCTCACGGAACGATAAGGCGTCCATACACGACGTGTCGGGTGCTGAAGACGTGAACCTTGGGCTGGAGAGAACCGAGTCGTGTACCTTGGGTTTGGGGGAACGAGTCGTGTCGGGTATAATGTCCCACGGTATCGTGGTATCAGTCCTGATAGTGGGTGGTGAGGGTTCAAATACGGGAAGGGACGACTCGTTCAGTATGACGGATTCCTTCGACCGAGTGACGGCCGACGCCCGTGCCGACGTCGACGGGGCACATCTCCTCTCTCAGTTGGGTATCGACGAGTCTGAAATCGAGCGCCGAAAGTCGTTCGTCCGCCTCTCGGACGAGGACGAACAGTGCCTACGCGAGTGTAAACCAATCTTCGACGAGTTCGCAGATGAGTTCGCCGAGGAGTTCTATCAGCACCTCGGTTCGCACCCCGAGGCTGAATCGTTCTTCGACAAATCGACCAAGACGGTCGAGATGTTGAAGGCCGACCAGGCGGCGTACCTCCGCGAACTTGGTCGTGGCGAGTACGACGCGGAGTACTTCTCGCGGCGGGCGCGTATCGGCAAGATACACGACATGATAGACCTCGGGCCGAAGTTCTACCTCGGGGCGTACTCCGTGTACTACGAGGGTCTCACCGAGGCACTCGCAGCAGAGGTCAAAGACGAGTTCGCCACCACGACCACAGCAAGCGGGGGATTCCTCGATGGACTCGTCGGCGACGACAGCGAGGACGACTCCGACGTGGTCGAGGCAGCTATCGACACACTCGTCGAGCGTCTCCTCCCGATTTTGAAACTGCTCTCGCTCGACCAGCAAGTAGCGATGGACACGTACATCCATTCGTACAGCGAGGCCGCACGGCAGGCCGCAGTACGTCGGAAAGAACTCGCTTCGGAGGTCGAAGCCGACGTCAGCGCCCCCATCGAAACTTTGCTCGAAACGTCCGAAGAGGTCACAGACAGGACGGCCGATATCAAGGAACTCGCCGAGTACCAGGCCGAGGACATGTCCACTGTCGCCGACGAGGTGTCGACCATGAGCGCGACTGTCGAAGAGATTGCGGCGACTGCGGAGGAAGTCGAACGGACCAGTTCCGACGCCGCCGAACGCGCCGCAGAGGGTGAGGACGCCGCCGACGAGGCTATCGACGTGATGCGCGACGTAAGTGAGGCCGCAGAGACGGCATCTGCGGACGTGCAAGGACTCCACGACCAGATAGAAGAGATAGACGAAGTCCTCGACGCCATCAACGACATCGCCGAACAGACCAACTTGCTCGCACTCAACGCGTCCATCGAAGCAGCACGCGCCGGCGATGCCGGTGAAGGATTCGCCGTCGTCGCGAGCGAAGTGAAGAACCTCGCCGAAGAGTCGCAGGCCCGTGCGACCGAAGTCGAAGAGACGGTCGGACACATCCAAACCGAGGCACAGGAGACTATCGAGAGTCTCTCGCAGACGACCGACCGCCTCTACGACGGAATCGACCGGGGTGAAGACGTGATGCGCAGTCTCACGGACATCTCGGCAGCGGTCGAACAGACCTCCGCCGGTGTCAGCGAAGTCGCTGCGGCCACAGACGACCAGGCGGTGAGCGCCGAACAAATCGCCGACATGGTCGACCGTGCGAACGAGATGGCCGTCGAAGTCTCCGACCAGATTGGAGAGATTGCCGAGGCGAATCAGTCACAGACACAGCAGGTTCTCACCATCCGCGATGCGGCACACCGTCTCGGCGGAGACATCGCCCACGACGGAGATTCACCCGCCGACGAACCCACGACAGACCCTGCGGGGGAGATGCCCGTCGATGGACCACCGGCTCACATCCTCGAATCGGACGAGTTCGACGGCCCACCCGACCACCTACTTAGCAACGACGGCGGAACCACACAGTAGCCGTGTCGCACTCGACGGAGTGTTCTTGCGGCACGCGTGCGTAGTCTGACGGATGACACCCGACGAACTCGCCGCCCGCCTCCACCGCGGGACACCGACAGCGATTCTCGACGTACGCGACCGCGACGAGTTCGACGAGTGGCACGTCGACGGGCGGTCCGTGACCGCGACACAGATTCCAGCGATTCGCTTCACGCAGGCGGAAGTCCTCGGAACGGTCGACGACGTGGCCGACCAGTTCCGCGACGCGCCCTCGCCGGTCGTGGTCGTCTGTGGGGAAGGACGCGCGAGCGACCACGTCGCCGACCTTCTCACTGCCGCCGGCGTCGACGCAGAGAACCTCGAATCAGGCATGGATGGGTGGGCGCGAGTCTACCGAGCGTCGAGGATTCGCCACGCAGATGCGACAGTGCTCCAGTACGACCGGCCGTCCAGTGGGTGTCTCGCGTATCTCGTCGTCGCCGGTGACGAGGCAGTCGTCGTCGACCCACTTCGGGCCTTCGCCGACCGATACGTCGAAGACGCCCACGACCACGGTGCCGAACTCGTCGCCGCTATCGACACACACGTCCACGCCGACCACGTCAGCGGCGTCCGCGCCGTGGCCGAGCGAACGGGTGCGGCAATCGCCCTCCCTGCCGGCGCGAAGACGCGTGGTCTCACGTTCGATGCCCGACTGCTCGAAGACGAGGACGCCGTCTCTCTCGGCGGCGTCGAACTCGTCGCCGTTCACTCACCGGGGCACACGAGCGAGATGACCGCCTTCCGTCTCGGTGACCTCCTGTTCGTCGGGGACGGCCTCTTCGTCGAGAGCGTCGCGCGACCCGACCTCGAAACGGGCGACGAAGGGGCACCCGCCGCCGCACGGCGACTTCACCGGACGCTCGTCGAACGGTACGGCGAGTTCGCCGACGAGACGCGAATCGCACCCGGCCACTACAGCACTGCCGCGGTTCCGAACGAAGACGGCGTGTACGTGGCGACGCTCGGTTATCTCCGTCGGCACCTCGATGCGCTTTCGATGGACGCCGACGAGTTCGTCTCGGAAACTCTCTCGGAGATGCCACCTCGGCCGACGAACTTCGAGCGTATCGTCGCGACAAACCTCGGACAGGAGTCGCTCGAAGACGACGAAGCGTTCGAGGTGGAGTTAGGACCGAACAACTGCGCCGCGACGACGACCCGCGCGTGAAGTCGCTGGACGGTCGTGTGCGTCTTATCAGTGCGCATGGTCGGTCGTGTGTGTACACTCGCAGGTCAGTCGCGGTGGACCGAAGCGAAAAGAAGCGACTGGTGACACGGCTACCCGTGTCGAATTCAACCGTCGTTAGTCGTCTGCGGCGGCGTCGGCGTCGGCACCGTCCGCTTCGATGCTCGGCGGGTAGACGCCGCGTTCGAGTTTGAGGTCGCTCTGCGGGCGTGCCATACAGGTGAGCGCGTAGTTCTCGGCTTCTTCTTCGGTCAGGCCACGGGCGGCGGGTTGGGTGACCTCCCCTTCGAGAATCTCGGCGGTGCAGGCGATACACATGCCGACGCGGCACGAGTACTCTTGTGCGATACCCTCTTCGAGACAGGCTTTGAGGATGGTCTGCTTGTCGGATACCGTAATCGTGTCCCCCGTGCCGACGAACTCGACGGTGTACTCGGTCATACCGCGGCGTATGAGCGACCACACCAAAACTGTTTATCAAAGCAGTGCCGCTGAGCCGATTCCGACCTCTGGCGAGGGAGTTATTCGTCCGCTTCGTCCGTCGGTGCCGCTTCCGCTTCCGCTTCTGCTTCCGCCTCTGCGTCTTCGTCTCCCATTCGGACGGTGAGCACAGGTACGGGGCAGGTTCGGACGACGCGTTCGGTGACGCTGCCGAGCAGGTAGTGGCTGAGACCGGTTCGACCGTGGGTCCCCATGACGACCAGGTCGATGTCGTGGTTCTCGATGTAGTCGTGAATCGACCGGTACGCCGTCCCGGTCACGACTTCGGCGTCGACTTCGACGCCCGCCTCTTCGGCGGCCTCTCGGACGTGTCGAGTCGCAACCTCGCCCTCACGTTCGAGGGCATCGATGACGACGTCTGCCCCGGCGTCGAGGGAGGTGTAGATGCTCGTGTCGACGACGTACAGCGCGTGGATTCGTGCACCGTAGGTCTTGGCGATGTCGAGTGCGTGTTCGATGGCCCGTTCGGCGGCCTTGCTCCCGTCGGTGGGCACGAGGATTTCGCTGTACATGACAAATTACACGTAGTCCGGAACGGGGTTAATTCTACTCCTCGTTCTCGTCGTTCTGGAAGGACCGAACGGCGTCCTCACAGGCCTGTAGGCCGTCGATTCTGGCTGTCTCTTCGTCGAGCGTGACTGTCTCGACGAGCGTCCACCCCGACGCGTCGTCGTAGGCGACACCTTTGACCCACGAGTCGGTGGCGAACAGGACGCCGCGTGCCGGTCCGTCGCTCTCGACGGCGACCACGAGTTCGAACGTGTCGGCGCGGTTCAACGAGGTGAGTTCCTGCGGTTCGAGCGGTCGGGGTGGAAGTGAATCGATGAGCGTCATATCCCAGTGCTACCGGCCGGCGGGGATGACGCTTTCGAAGGCACCGACGTCCGGACTCGGCCCGGTGCCTCCGAGTCGTAACCTTTCTGGCGTCCGGCGCGACACGGTACCTCATGATACCCTCTCGCGCCGAGTGGCGCGCAGACGGACCGACACTCGCCGTGGGTGCACTCGCCCTCGTCGCCCTCGTCGTCCGTCTCGTCGGTCTCGGCGACCGGCCACTCCACTGGGACGAGGCCCGCGTCGGGTACTGGAGTCTCCGCTATCTGGAGACGGGATACCTGACGTACCGGCCAGTCGCTGGTGGGCCACTCGTCTACCTCCTCGGACGGACGTCACTCGCCATCTTTGGCTCCACCGACTTCGCGCTCCGTCTCCCCATCGCCATCGCTGGGGCCGCACTTCCGCTGGTCTCTCTCCTCTTTCGGTCCCACCTGGAGGACGACGAGACTGTCGCACTCGCCGCCGTCCTCGCACTGAGTCCACTCCTCGTCTACTACGGACGGTTCGCTCGCGGTGACCTCCTCGCGGTGGGCTTTACGCTCGCCGCCTTCGGATTCGCCCTCAGGTTGCTCGATGGCGACGGCCGACACAACGCCTACGGACTCGCCGCAGCGAGTGCACTGGCCCTCGCGTCGTCTGGCTTGGCCGTCGTCACGCTCGGGTGTCTCGGAATCGCTGGCGTCCTCGTCTTCGACCACGCGGCACTCCTCAAATCGTCGCGCCCCGCCGCGACACGCCTCGGTGAGTTCGCAGCACGCGTCCGCGGTGAATCGACGTACGCGGCACGCTCGGTGCTCGTCTTCGTGGGCCTCTACATCTTCACCTTCGCTCCGCGGGCCGGCATCACCGACGATGCAGGAATCTACTCGCCGGGGACGATTCTGGCAGCAATCGACGTGGCACTCTTCGAGTCGGTTCGCCGTTTCTTCGGCGTTCGTGTCTCCGACCGTTACCCCGAGGGGACCCACGAATACCTCCCGTACCTCGGTGACTTCGTCGAGACGCTCGCCGTGGCGGCGTTGCCGGTGACGCTCCTCGCCGTCGCAGTCTTCGTCGTCGACCGGTACACGGCAGGTGGACCACGAACTATCGTCTCTGCGGCCGCCTACTGGGCCGGTGCATCGCTCGTGTTCGTCCCGATGCTGACCGAAGTGTCGGCCCCGTGGCTTGGCGTCTACGCCGTCGTTCCACTCGCCATTCCGGCGGCAATCGGCCTCGCCGCCCTCGTCAGGTGGGGACGAGACGCACTCGACACGGGAAGCGTCCCGCGAGTCGCCGCCGCGGCACTCGTCTTGTTGGCACTCGTCGCCCAGACCGGTGCCGTCGCCACTGGAGAGGTCTACGGACCGAGTGACCGCGACACTCGCTTCGCTCACTACGCGCAACCGTCGAGCGAGTTCACCGAGTTCCGCGAGAACCTCTCGACGTGGGTCGGACCGACCGACGACGAGGACGTCGACGTGCTCTACTACGGTAGTTCGATGTACGTCGCCGATGGGGCGGCGGACTATCCGCCAGTCCCCGACCGATGGGGTGAGCGACTCCCGATGGCGTGGTACGTCGCACGAATCGGGGCAGACACCGCAACTGCCACCACGCCAGTGGAACTCCGAGAGCGCTCGGACGCACCACCAGTGGTCGTCGCACCTGCCGAAGAGCGGTCGACACTCGCACCGATGCTCGATGGCTACGTCGCACACGAGTACGACACGGCGCTCTGGGGGCGACCTGTCGTCGTGTTCGTCGAAAAGTAGTCGCGGGTTCTGTTCTGAACTGACTCTCTGTCGAGGCGCTGTCTGGACTTAGCGGAAGCCCATCGCTTCGATTTGCTCTTGGTAGCGGTTGCGGATGGTGACTTCCGTCACCTGCGCCACGTCGGCGACTTCGCGCTGGGTCTTCTTCTCGTTACAGAGCAACGATGCGGCGTAAATAGCGGCGGCGGCGAATCCCGTCGGCGACTTGCCCGAGAGCAGGCCCTGTTCGGCAGAGACGTCGATGATTTCGGTGGCCTTCGCCTGTACCTCTTCGGACAGGTCGAGGGCGGAGGCGAATCGAGGGACGAACTGCTTGGGGTCGACTGGCTTGAGTTCGAGGCCTAACTCTTGGGAAATGTAGCGGTACGTGCGACCAATCTCCTTCTGTGGGACGCGAGAAACTTCGGCGACTTCGTCGAGTGAACGTGGGATACCTTCCTGCCGACACGCGGCATAGAGGGCGGATGTGGCGACGCCCTCGATGGAGCGCCCCCGAATCAGGTCTTCGTTGAGTGCGCGTCGATAGATGACCGACGCGACTTCACGTACGGACCGTGGGACGCCGAGTGCAGACGCCATGCGGTCGATTTCGCTGAGGGCGAACTGCAGGTTTCGTTCACCGGCGTCTTTGGTCCGGATTCGTTCCTGCCACTTTCGAAGCCGGTGCATCTGCGACCGCTTCTCCGAGGAGAGCGACCGGCCGTAGGCGTCTTTGTCCTTCCAGTCGATGGTCGTCGTCAACCCACGGTCGTGCATCGTCTCCGTGATTGGTGCGCCCACGCGCGACTTCGACTGTCGTTCTGAGTGATTGAACGCGCGCCACTCTGGCCCTCGGTCGATCTGTCGCTCGTCGAGGACGAGACCACAGTCGTCACACACCAGCTCCCCCTGGTCTGCATCTGTGACGATCTGGTCAGACCCACACTCCGGGCAGTTGAGTCGCTCGTCCTCTTGTGCCGTTGCCTCCTCTCGTTGACGCTGCCGGCTCGGACGTTCCATTAAAAGGTTTCTGGTGGAGCTCGAATTTAAACCTTTTTGTCACAAACGTGATAGACGGCGCTGTCCTGCGATTAGCGGCTCGCGAGTTTCGACGTGTTTGCCTCTCCTACTTATACGGTTCCCTGACTAACGGTTAATCGAATGGTAAGAGGTGCTACCGCGACACTTGTCATCGTACTACTCGTGGTGTTTTCGGGGTGTCTAGGTGGCGGGGGCTTGGCCACAGACCCGGCGCCGACACCCACCGAATCGCCATCGACCACGCCCACGTCGTCGCCGACGGGCGAGACTGCAACTGGCGACGTGTCTGTCGACGTGGTCGAAGTCGTCGATGGCGACACCATCAAAGTCGTCATGCCCGACGGCGCGCGCGAGACAGTTCGGCTCCTCGGCGTCGACACGCCCGAGGTGTACGGCGAGAACACGCCCGACGAGTTCGAGGGTGTGCCAGATACCGACGAGGGTGCTGCGTGTCTCCGTGATGCCGGCCACGACGCGAGTGACTTCGCGAAAGACAGACTCTCCGGAGAGACGGTCGAACTCCGCTTCGACGAGAAAGCGGGTGAGCGTGGGTACTACGGCAGACTCCTCGCGTACGTCGTCGTCGACGGAGCCGAGTTCAACTACGAACTCCTCACCAACGGGCACGCTCGGTTCTACGAGAGTTCGTTCGAAGAACGCGAGCGATACGAACGCGCCGAGCGCGACGCACGCGAGCGCGGTGTCGGTCTCTGGGCGTGTGCGACAGAAGGGTCGGCAGCAGGTGGGTCGGACGCGAGTACCGACGACGGATTCGCTGTCACCGTCGTCGCCGACGCACCCGGAAACGACAACGACAACCTCAACGAGGAGTACGTGACCTTCAGAAACGACGGCGACGAGGTACTCGACCTGTCTGGATGGACCGTCTCCGACGCGGCGGGTGCGACGTACACGTTCGCCGAGGGGACGGAACTCTCCCCGGGTGGAGTATTGCGACTCCACACCGGGTCTGGGACCGATTCCGCTGAAGACGTCTACTGGGGGCGCTCGGGAGCGGTCTGGAACAACGGCGGTGACACGATTACCGTGCGCGACGCGTCTGGTGGAACAGTTCTCTCGTACACGTACGACTAGACGACCAGCGAACGCGAAAATCGTCACAGCTGACCAAACGGGGACCCAGCGACTCCACGTCGCCGTCAGGGGGAGGGGGCTGAAGCGTGTGACCCCCAGAAGTGCTACGGTGTAATCCCTAATGAGTCTCTAGGCCGCTCGAGGACCTCTATTTCGACGGTTTCCAGACATTCACTCGAACTGTCTTATTACTTCTGTGCATTCACAAAGTTATATGTATAACCAAAGGAAATGTGTGGGCACCATGAGCACACTCGAGACGTCCTCCGTCGAAGCGGCCCTCTCGGCAGGCCGTCCCACCGACCTGACGCCACTCACCATCGACGCCACGTCACTCGACTCCACCGCCCCAGACCACCTACGCGACCTGAAAGCCGGACTCGCAGACGAAGGGTACCTCCCAGCGGAACTCGCCGTCGAAGCACGATTCGACGAGGACTGTCCGTTCGCGGTCCAGTCGGAGTCAGACCGTCTTCGCGAGTACGTCCGCGCCGCCTCGTTCCTCGGTGCCGGCCGTCTCGTCGTCGACGTTTCAGAATGTTGCCGACCGGACGACGTGGAGACCACACTCGCGGCCCTCGAAGAGCGTGCCCACCGCGAGGGTGTCGCTTTTGAGGCTCGGGGTTCCATCGACGCCTGATGGCAACCAAAGCCGCGTTGGAGGCGCAGTTGGCGGTGGTCGCTGGCTTCGAGAATCCGAAAGTCGCCCTCGAACAGTACCCGACGCCGCCGGGCCTCGCCGCGCACCTCGTCCACCTCGCAGACCTCCGCGGCGACATCGAGGACACGACAGTCGTCGACCTCGGGTCCGGCACGGGAATGCTCGCCCTCGGTGCCGCCCTCCGCTCGCCCGCCCGCGTCGTCGGCGTCGAACTCGACTCCGAGGCGTTACAGACGGCGACGAGCAACGCCCGCCGTGTCGGCGCGAGTGCGCCCATCCACTGGGTCCGCGGCGACGCAACCCGCCTGCCGCTGTGTCTCCCCGACGACCAGCCAGTGACCGTCCTGATGAACCCGCCGTTCGGCGCACAGCGCGGCAACGAACACGCCGACCGCGCGTTCCTCGAATCGGTCGCCGAGGTGGCCGACGTGTCGTACTCGGTCCACAACGAAGGGAGCAAGGAGTTCGTCGAGGCGTTCGTCGCCGACGCCGGCGGCGAGTTGACCGACGCCTTCCGGGCGACGTTCGACCTCGAACGACAGTTCGACTTCCACGACTCGGACCGAAAGGAACTGGACGCCGAAGTGTTCAGAATCGAGTGGTAACGACGGGCTGACCGCGCCGGTCGATTTTCGTCCTACTGGTACGTCTCTTGCCGAGCGACGCGGACACGCGTCCCCTCGTACTCGGCGAAGACGAACGTCTCCTGCCGGACGAACCGAATCCCATCGAGCGTCGTCGTCACGTTCTGCGACGGCATCGGCCCACGGACCGACCCGTTTTCGGACGACACGGCGAGGTCGTATCCCGACTCCGTCGGGACGACCGAGATGTTTCGTCCGGCCACGACTGGTTCTGCTTGGATTGGCTCCGTCGTGTGCGCGAGCGTCACCGAGTCGTTCGACACGAGGAAGACTCGGTACGCCGACTCACCAGTCCCCGAGACGACGAACCCGTCGCGCACGGCGGTGACTGTGTCTCGCCACCCGAGGCCACCGACCCTGACCGTCGACTCGCCGTCGAACGCCAAGCGTCCGGTCGAGACGGCAGTCGTCCAGATACCTCGCTGTTGGCTCTTGACGATGACGCCAGAGGTGTTCGTCGTCGTCGATTCACCGAACAGTTCCACGTCGACGACGGCAGTCAAGCCGTTCGGCACGTCTTCGGCGTAGGTAACCTCGTAGTCTCTGACCGAGACGCTCTGTCCGGGCAGGTCGTCGTCTGCCGCGGTGAACAGGTTGGGGAGGATTGCAGGCCCGGTCAGTGCCGCCGTCGCGAGGAGGAGGACGGCCACGCCGACTTGCCAGCGCTCCGCGGAGAACACCGAGTTCGCAGGTGCGTGGTCACGAAGCGGCTTGTTGGACGCAGATACCGTGAGTGCGACGAGCAGTGCGAGCGAGACGACCAGCGCGACTCCGATAGCACGAAAGAGGACGAACGTGTCGGTCCCACGGAACCAGTACACCGCCCACATCGACTCGCTGACTGCGAAGAGGAGAACACCCGCGAAACTCCGGTATGCGCTCGGCCGGTCCGCGCCGCGCCGGTGGACCAGCCAAATCCCGAGGAGGACGCCGAACAAGAGACCGATTGCGTGGCCCTGAATAGCGATTTGCGCCCACCACGGCGACGAGAACACCGGGCGGGCAGTGGCGACGACTTCCGGGTTCTGGAGGGCGTCGTAGAACAGTCTGAGAACGCGTCCAGAGACGAACGCGAGAATCGTCGTCAGGGGACGTGTGACGAGCGCGAATCCGGCGAACGCGAACACGACGCCGGAGAACCCGATGACCGGCCCGAGTGCGAACACCGACGTGAGAAGGCCGACGCCGAAGACGGCCGCCGGGAAGATGACGAGCGCCCGTACGTACGGGTTCTCGGCGAACGACCCGAACGACGTCGACCCGCGGCGTGTCGGGTAGTGCCCCCACGCGTACTCGGCAATCGGGGCCAACGTCAACGTCCCGACGAGGTTGCCGACGAGGTGCCCGGCACTGGAGTGAGCGAACGCGGCGGTGACCATGCCGAGCGGATAGAAGTACGACCACGCCCGAAACGGGATGACGAGTGGTCGGTACCACGTCGAGAGCCCTCCCTGGACGAAGAGGTACACGGAGAGGACACCCCCGATGCTGACGAGCGTTCCGAGGGGGAGTCCGAAGAGGAACCGGCGGCGCAGTGGTTCCATCAGACGACGCGGCCGGTCGACGAACGAGAGAACGACGAACGCGACGAGGAAGGCGGCGACGGCAGCGAGCCGGTGGAACGGAATCCAGCCGGGGATGTCTAGCATTGGCTACCTGTGTCGTGCGAACGGGCGATAAAGAAACCCGCGGAGAACTGCTTGAGCACTGCTAACGAGCGACACGGCGGCTGACGGAGCGCGAGACGCGTAACCGAACGGACGAGCGTCGCTCGCTGTCAGATTTTGCCTTCGGCGTCTTCGGCTAACTCTTCCATCCGCTTGCCGACGCGGCCAGCACTCGAGAACTCGTCTTCGCTCATCGCAGTCGCGAGGGCGTTCCCGAGGACGAAGACGGCGTGTTTGTGCTCGCTCTTGGACTTGTGGACGTGAGACGGGTCGACGCCGAGTTCGTCGTACGGGTCGAACAGCGAGGAGTCTACGTGTTCGCGGGCGGAGAAGTGGTCTTTGATGATAACCATCTGTTCGTGCAGCTCCAGCAGTTCATCCTTGTGCATGAGAGTCCGTTAGGCGCGAGGATGTTTTAAGAGTTATTGGGTACTGCTGTCATTCGGTTCAGAAGACGTACTCGTCTTCGTGACCCATCATCCCGTCGTCTTCGAACGCGCGGTCCTCGTCGGACATCGGACCGCTCGTCTTGTACGCACGGATGCCAGTCGAGAGCAAGTCTTCTATCGCTTCGTCACGGTTGACGAACTCACCTTTTTCGACGAGCTGGATGATCTGCATCTCCAGGTGTTCCGGCACGGTAATCTCTACTTTGGGCATCTGAACGTCCGACGGTTTGGAAGGGCCGTATATAACTCTACCGGGGTACCAATAGTAAATGTTGAACTTAGCCTTCCCCTAACCGAACTTCTGTTTCCATTCCCCCGACTCTTGTTAGTAAATCCGATAGTCGACCGATTCCGGAGTCGTTACAGATAGGTGCGTCGGGTCGAAGCATCGAACATGACCAAAGACGTCACGCACCTCTACGAGGAGTTCGGCGGTGACCGCTTGCCGCCGGGCCAGCGTGAGACACAGCGATTCCCGGTCCTCTCGAAGAGCGGGACCCCGTCGTGGGACCCCGAGACGTGGTCGTTCGACGTGTGGGGAGCAGTCGACAACCCACTCGACCTCTCGTTCGACGAGTTCCGCGACTTGCCGTCCGAGACGCAGAAACAGGACTTCCACTGTGTCACCGGGTGGAGCAAGTTCGACTGCGAGTTCGAAGGCGTCACGTTTCCGACGCTCGCCGAGGAAGCGGGCGTCACCGACGACGCGGTTCACGTCATGTTCCACGCCTTA
>NZ_LOPV01000003.1 GCF_001469865.1 Haloferax profundi | reverse complement strand
GGTACACAACGAACCTCCCACTCGACGCGTGTATGCGCGACGAAGTGATGTTCGTCTGGGGCTACGACGGCGAGGACTTGCCGGCAGACCACGGTGGTCCGCTTCGCGTCGTCACCCCACACAAGTACGCCTACAAGGGCGCAAAGTGGGTCTCGGGCGTCGAGTTCCTCACCGAACCCGAACGCGGCTACTGGGAGAAGCGCGGGTACTCGAACACCGCGAACCCGTGGAACGAAGAGCGGTATAGTTAGAGAGCCGTTTTCAGGACGCTCACCTGCTCTCGCGGATGAGTGCTGCGCACCGTTCGGCGTGCGCGAGGAACGGAATGTGCCCGGCATCGACGGTTTCGAACCGCGCGTCTGGTATCAACTCGACGCCGCGGCGCACGTCGTCGGGTCGGCCCAGCGGGTCGTGGTCGCCCCAGATGACCGTCGTGGGTTGCTGGACGGCCCGCAACTCGTCGTCGCGGATGCGGTTCGGCCTGCGCCAGCCACGAATCGAGATGAGCGCGTCGAATTCGCTTCGGCCCGCGAGCGCCGACTTGGGTGCGGCTTCGTGGGCAGCGACGGCCCGAACGAACGCCGGATGGTTCCGGATGGCGTCTCGTTCGCCAAACACGGCCGCCATGTCGTAGACACCGGCTTCGCCGGACTTCTGGACTCGTCTGATGATGCCACCGAGCACAGGCACCGTCAGCACCCTGAACGGGGTCGGTGGGCGCGTTCCCGGGAATCCCGGCACGGACCCGACGATGAACAGTCGCCTGACTCGCTCGGGGTGTATTCCCGCGAACAGGATGCCTGTGTGTCCGCCCATGGAGTGCCCGACGATGTCGGCACGTTCGACGCCCATCTCGTCGAGGACCCCTTCGAGAACGTCGACGACTGTCTTTCGCACGTTCGATTCGGTGTAGACGAACCCGTCGCTCAGGCCGTACCCCGGTCTGTCGAACGTGAGCATACGGGTTCCCTCGAACTGGCCCATCAGCGGGGCGAGAAACGCACCGAACGCCGCCGTCCCGTGGACGAACACCAGTGGTGGGTCGTCACCTGATGGGCCCGATTCCAGTACGTGAGTCCGTACACGAGGTGTTTCGAGTTCGACGAACCGCGACTGTACGTCGAGTCCTGAGGTTTCGAGCAGT
>NZ_LOPV01000002.1 GCF_001469865.1 Haloferax profundi | reverse complement strand
GGACGACTGTCGGCGTCGATTGCGTCACTCCGCGACACCGTCCAAGAGCGACTCGAGCAGACGACGTCGGACCGTGAACGGGTCGAGAACAAACTCCGCACAGTCGAAGGAGTCGCAGACCACTACAGCGACGACCTCGAAGCGGCACTCGACGATCCGACCGTCCGACTCGATACGACAGCGCCGAACGAGGCGATGGCAGACCTCGCCGTGGCGACGAACGACGTTCTGGCGGCGCGCAAAGAAGACGCAGACGAACTCGAAGCACTCCGCGGACAACTGGACGCAGTCCAGGCCGAACGCGACAGACTGGACACCGAGAACCAGCAGTTGCAGGCGATGGCGATGGAGTACGCCGGGGTTCTCGAGAAGTGTGCCGAGGGCGACCTCTCTCAACGCATGGACGAAGACGTAGAGAACGAGGTTGCCTCCAGATTCGCCGCACAGTTCAACGAGATGATGACCGAGTTCGAGAAGACGACGGTCGAAGCCGAGAACTTCGCGAAGGAAGTCGCGACCCTGAGCAACGAAGTCACCGTGAGCGCTCGCGAAGTTCGAGAAGGGAGCGAGCAAGTCTCTGGCAGTCTCCACAGTATCTCCGGAGTCGCAGAGACGCAGTACGACAACCTCGAATCCGTCGCTATCGACATGAGCAACCTCTCTGCGACCATCGAGGAGATCGACGACTCGTCGAGCGACGTGGCAGACATCGCCCAACAGACGGTCGAAACGGGCCGCGAAGGGCGAGAGGCCGCCACCGAGGCGATCAAGGGGATGAAAGAGATCGAACAGGAGTCCGTCGACACGGTCGAAGAGATCGAACGACTGGAGTCCGAAGTCCAGCAAATCGACGACCTCATCGACTTCATCCGGGAGATTGCAGAGCAGACCAACATGCTGGCGCTGAACGCCAACATCGAGGCGTCCCGCGCAGGCGAGTCCGGACAGGGATTCGCCGTCGTCGCCCGCGAAATCAAGGAACTCGCAGAGGGGACCAAGGACGCCGCAGCAGACATCGAGACGCGACTCGAAGAGATTCAGTCGCAGACCTCCGAGACGGTCGAGGAAGTGCGCGACACGCGAGAGCAAATCGCCCAACACACCGACTCTGTCGAGAACGCTGCGGAGGCACTCAACCAAATCGCCGAGAACGCACAGGAAACCAACACTGGTGTGCAGGAGATTAGTTCGGTGACGAGTCAGCAGGCGGACGCGACGCAAGCAGTCCTCTCGGCGGTCGACGACGCGACCGAAATCAGCGCCGAGACGGTCGAAGAAGCGAGTGCCGCGGCGACTGGCGCCGAAGAGCAAACCCGCGCACTGAGCGCAGTGTCGGACAGTGCGAGTGCGCTGGCATCGCAGGCGAGCAGGCTGAACGAGACGCTCGCCGAGTTCGAGACCGAGATGGCCGTCACGCTGGAGACCGAGGAAGACGCACCCGACGGCAGCGACGAAGCCTACGAAGATGCACAGTCCCTCGACGGCGAATCGACCGACTCTGTCGCTGACGCGCCCGACGAACCAGCGGACGACGTGGAGTCCGACGCGCAGGACCCTCTCGCCGACCCTGTCGAAGATGAGGTGGTCGACGACGCACCCGTGCCACAGGAAGACGGCGCCGACGGCGACGCCGACGCATTCGACCCGTTAGGTGGAGACCCGGTCGACGAAATCCCAGAACCGGACGAATCCACGTTCGCGTTCGACGGGGAACCCGGTGACGACATCGCCTTCGACGAAATCGCCGGCGAAGTCCCCGAGGCCGAGGACGGTGACGCAGAAGCAGACGACGAGAGTGAAGCAGAGACGCAGGAGTCACCAGTAGACAACACCACAGAGTGATGATGCATTCAACGACCGCGTACCGCTGCTCGCAGAGGGGGAGACGATGAGCGAGCAGTCGGTCGACATCGACGAGGGCGACACCGTCGCCCCCGAGTCTGTCATCGAGTTCCTCGAGTTTCGTCTCGACGGAAACCGGTACGCACTGGAGTTGGGACGGGTCGGTCAGGTCATCTGGAGACCGGCGACCACTCGTGTCCCGAACGCCCCAGCGGGCATCTATGGGTCGGCGACCGTCGAAGGCGACGTGGCAGTCGCCGTCGACACGTACGCCGTGGTCGGATGCGACCGACCGTTCGCCGACCCAGAGGACGCGTACCTCGTTCTCTTGGACCGTCACGACACGCCGCAACTCGTCGGCCTCCTCGTCGAGGCAGTCGACGGTATCGAACGGCACCACGTCGACACGGTCTCACCACCGGACGAGGGGAGCGCGCCACTCGACGACCGCTGGTTCAGGGCGACGATTGGTGACGACGAGACACCCGACATCCACGTCTTCGATAGCCACCAACTCCTCGCCGCCATCCACCCACTGGAAGCACGATAACACGACCGAGAAACCACACACAGACAGATGATCACAACCGAACCGAGGTTCACGTAGGACGCACACATGTCAATCGGGATTCTAATCGTCGACGACTCAAGCTACATGCGAAGCAGGCTGAAGAGCGCGCTCGACGATGACACGTACGAAATCGTCGACGAAGCACAGAACGGCGCGTGGGCAGTCCAGAAGTACAAAGAACACGGCGACGACATCGACATCGTCTTGATGGACATCGTGATGCGCAAGGCGAACGGTGTGAAGGCGACTGCCGCCATCAAGCACCTCGACAAAGACGCCCGCGTCATCATGTGTACGAGCGTCGGACAGCGCAAGAAGATGGAACTCGCTGCCAGGGCAGGTGCAGACGGGTACATCACGAAACCGTTCGACGACGACGAAATCGTCCGCGCGATAGAGAGTATCCTCGCCGACGAATCATGAGACACACAGAGGCACCGCCCACGACGACTGTCGTCAGTACTCGCGGGAGGCCACCGTGAGCCGAAACGACGAATTCGTCCGCGAGACGCGGGCGTCCGTGCGACAACTGACGAATGGACTCGTCGAGCTCGAACGCGACGGGGGTAGTCGGGAACTGGTCGACGACTTGTTCCGGACGGCACACACGCTGAAGGGCAACTGCGGGATGGCCGGCCTCGACGGTGCGGGCCGACTCGCCCACGCAGTCGAAGATTTCCTGAGCGGCCTCCGCGACGGGTCGTTGACGCCGAATCCCGACCTGATAGACGCGTCACTCGCGGCAGTCGACGATATCGACGCGATACTGAGCGAGTGGCACGAAGGAGGCGAAATCGAGACCGACCCCGAATCGACCGTCTCCACGTTCAGGTCGGAGATGCAACGGTACCGAGACCAACCGGGGACCAACGACCCGATGTCGGCACAGGGCGCAGACCCGGAGCCGATTCCCGACCCACCCACCGACGAGTTCGACCAGACGGTGGTCGACGCACTCGAATCCGCGAGTGGGTTCGACGACCTCGAAGGGTTGCTGGCCGAGATGGACGACCCGGACGACGGGACACCGGACGAACAGTCCCGCTGGGGTACGTTCGACCAGCGCGGCGCTTCCCGGGACGAACCGGAAGCGTTGGGTCCATCGTCCGGGCCGATGGACGACTTCGACGCCATCAAGAGCGGCGTCGAGACGGACGACGTCTCCTCGCTCGACGACGAACTCGTCGATACCGAGTTCGGAGAGTTCGACGACGACGACGAACTCTCGATTCAAGACCTCATCGAGGGTGAAGTCGCCGGCCCCGACGTCGAAGACGAAGACGAGGACCCCCAGCCGGAATCTGTCGCACACGACGACCAATCGGTCGACCCGTCGGACACCACAGACACCGACAGCAGAAACGACGCAATCCGCCCCGAGGACTTCGGCTACGAACCGGCCACTGCGTCCGACAGCGACGCCGAGTCGACAGGCGGGAAGGGCCAGACGGCGGGCGAGCACGCACCGGGAGAGACGGCGGACGAACCAGCAGGTGTGACCGCCGACAGTTCCGACGCGGCGAACCCGTTCGAAGGTGCCGACGTCGTCGACCCCGACGAACCAGTGGCAGACGAGGGAGAAGTGACCGCGAGCGAGGTTCGAGACGACGACACCGAAATCTCGTTCCCCGACGGCAAGACGTTCGGACCCGGCGGCGAGGAGTCGTCGGTCGCTGACGACCCAGCACCCGAAGTCACTGCTGACGACGATTCGACCACGCAGTCGGACGACGAGTCCGCAGAACAACCGGACGCCGAGGCCGCAGAACAACCGGACGACGGACCTGCGTCCCCATCCGAGTCCGGCGACGGCGAACTGGACCTCTCTGAAGAGTTCGCAGACGACGGACTTGACCTGCCGGACGAGTTCTCGGACGACGACCTGAGTTTCGACGACGACGACGACGCAGATGCGTTCTCGGACGACGACCTCGGTCTCACCGAGGCACTCGACGAAGACGGCCTGTCCGAGGAATTCGCAGACGCAACCGGAGTCGCTGCCGACCACGGTGACGAAAGCGTCGAAGAGCAACCAGACGAGTTCGACGACGGCCTCGACCTTCCCGAGGACTTCCTGAGTGGCGGAACCGAACTCGACGACGATGGTCGAGTGACCGCAGACTCGTCCGATTCGGCCGCCGACACCGGTCTGTCGGTCGACCCCGAGGGGGACGAGGTAAGCCTCCCCGACGTCGACCTGCCGGACATCGACCTGCCAGACGTGGACGAACTCTCCGGAGAGTCCTTCGCTGGTGAGTTCGACGGCGACTCGGTCGCCGACGTGTCGTTCGAACGCGACGAACACACGATGGCGTTCGAATCCCGCTTCGCCGAACGGTTCGGTGGAAGCGTCGGTGACGACAAAGTCCAACTCGTCCAGGTCGCGTCGGCGACGATAGAAGAGAGCAGTCTCGACGCCGCCAGATACCAGTCGAGTGGAACCGCGTCGTACCCACCAGACTTCGGCGAGACGCGCGAGAGCGACGAGATTCAGTCGCTCACGGTCGACGTACAGAACGCAGACTCGCTGTTGAACCTCGTCGAAGAACTCTCGCTGACGCAACTGCGTATCAAGCAGTCCGACGGTGACGACATCGACGACCACCTGTCGGTGATGGACTCGGTGACGTCCGAACTCCGGCGCACGGTCATGGACCTCCGTCTGATGCCGCTTTCGACGGTCACCGACGGCCTTCCGCGCGTCGTCCGCGACATCGCTCGCGCCCAAGACAAGCGAGTCGCCTTCGACGTGTCCGACGAGGGTGTTGACCTCGACCGGAGTATCGTCGAGAAACTCGGCGACCCACTCGTCCACCTCGTCCGCAACGCGGTCGACCACGGTATCGAACCACCGGACGAACGCGTCCAACAGGGCAAGCCACGCGAAGGAACAATCGAACTCCGCGCGCGGCGTGACCGTGAACGCGTCGTCATCGAAGTCGAAGACGACGGCCGAGGTATCAGCGCCGAGCGAGTCCGTCAGCAGGCCATCGACCGCGACATCATCTCCCGTGAACGGGCCGAGCGACTCTCACTCGACGAGGTGTACGACCTCGTCTTCGAACCCGGCTTTTCGACCACCGACGAGGTGACAGACGTCAGTGGCCGTGGTGTCGGGATGGACGCCGTCAGGCGGACCGTCAACTCACTGGACGGAACCGTCGACCTGAAGAGCGAACCGGGGTCGGGAACCACCGTCCGCGTGCGCCTCCCGGTATCGGTCGCCGTCGCGAAGATGCTCTTCGTCGACGTCGGACCCGAGCAGTACGCGGTTCCGGCGAACGTCGTCGACGACGTCGAAGTCGTAGACGAGGCCGACCTCCCGGGCGATGGGACGGTCGGCATCGAGTGGCCCGACCACGTCGCAGACTACCCCGAACACATCCCACTGCTCCGCCTCGGTGAAGAACTGAGTGTCGGAGACGAGACTGGCGCCACCGACAGCAGAGACACCGACGACGGCGAACGCAGCACCGGGAAACGCGTCCTCGTCCGACTGGACCCGGAGACGCGAAACGCTGCCCTCCTCTGTGACGGGGTGGACGACGCACGCGAAGTCGTCGTCAAGCCGTACGAGAAACTGCTCGGCGACGTGCCCGGAATCAGCGGGGCGACGATGAGTGGGGATGGGACACTGGTGAACATCGTAGACGTAACAACACTATGACAGAGATGAATCAATCAACGACGGGACAGCACCGAATCGACATCGAAAAGCTCGGCGTCTTGAACTATCTCGGCGAGTTGGGCGTCACCGGTGTCGAATCTCGACTCGGGAAACTGGCCGGCAAGTCCACCGCCGTCCGCTCCGAAGTCGTCAAAAACGGGTTCGTCGACGAGGACAGCGTCGACCTGGCGTTCCCGTCGGAGAAGCGACTCGGCGTCAGAGTCGGCCTCAACGGCGTTCCCCACGGGTGCATCCTCGTGTTGTTCCCGCCAACGAGTGCGAAACGTGCCGTCCGAATGATGCTCGCAGACACCAACGAGGACGTGGCCGACGTGTCGAACGACATGGCGGTCAGTTCCATCGTCGAACTCGGTGGAATGGTCGCGAACGGGTTCCTCGACGCGCTTGCAGACACGTTCGACCAGCACATCGCGACGTGGCCGCCGGTCACGCGAAATAGCCAACTGCCACAGATTATCGAGCGAGCAGTCACCGACGAAGACGACAGAGGCCTCTACCTCGAGACGAAGTTCCACATCACGAGCCACGACATCGACGTCGAACTCTACTTGTTCCCGGAGAACGAGGTGTTCGTCGAGATTCTGAACCGCCTCGACGTGGACGCAGTCGCCGCGGGGGTCGAGTCGTGAAGTTAAACGTCAACGCACTCGGCACGTTCTACGAGATGGCCCGCGAGGGTGCCGGACTCGCCGCGACGCGCCTGAACTCCATGTCGGAGTTCGATAGCCGCGTGAAAGTCACCCGACTGCACTTCACGCACCGCTCTGAGATTCGCAACGAACTCGACGACGGCGGCGAGAAAGTCGGGATTCGCGTCACCATGGACGGCGAACTCTCGGGGACCTCTCTCTTGTTGTTCGACCACGAGAGCGCACTCTCGGTGGCCGGCACACTCGTCGACGACGTGGACGACGAAGCGACCAACGAACTGGCGACGAGCGCCATCGTCGAACTCTGTCACATCATGAACAGTGGATTCGTCGACGGGTGGGCCGACGTGTTGCAGGCGGAAATCGACGTCTCCGCCCCGGAGTACGTCATCGGTGACACGGCGACGGCGTTCATCGACGAGGACGAGTTCACCAACATGCACGAGGAGTTGGCACTCGTCTTCCAGAGTCAAATCGAGACGACCGGGACCGAATTCGGGTTCGAACACTACCTCATTCCCGAACACGACTCTATCTCTCGTCTCTTCGAGACGCAGACGGACGACGAGGGAATCGAGTACGAGAAACTCGCCGGGTTCGACCAGATGGCCCAACACGGTGCGACCCGCGTCGCCGAGAACCTCACGCGGATGACGAACATCGAGATGGGCGTCGACATCCGCCGTATCAACTTCATCTCGCTCGACGCCATCCCCGAGACGGTTCCGAACGAACCACTCGTCAGCGTCGCGTTCAGTTTCAGCGGGACGCTCGGCGGGTACCTCCTGTTCCTGTTCGACCCGAAGTCGGCGAACGAACTCGTCGCCGCCACTGTGGGCGAATCTCCCGGCGGCGGCCTCGGTGCCTTCGAGCAGGACGCCATCAAAGAGTTGAGCAACGTCATGACGAGTGGCCTCCTCGACGGGTGGGCGAACATGCTCGACGCGACCATCGACCACTCGACGCCTGCCTACTCTCACGACATGGGTGCCGCAGTCGTCGACCCACTCATCGTCGGTCTGAGCGAGGTCCAGGAGTTCGCGTTCGTCTTCGACACGCGCATCCACGCCGTCGACAGGGAGTTCGACGTCGACATCTACGCGATACCCGACGAGTCGGACCTCGAAGCGGCACTGGACCGACTCGACGCCCGACGCATCGACGAGTCGCTGGAACACGACGTCGAAGAGACCGAGTTCGAAGCCCGGGAGTTCGACGCCGACCTGGTCGAAGAGATTGCTGCGGGGACGTTCGAGGAGGTCGAAGACCTGTGAAGACGTTCGATTTCGGCGACGACGAGGCGGAGTCGACTCGCGAAGAACGTCTCGTCGGTGTCTCTGGATATCACGTCACGAGCGAGGGCGAGACGCTCATCGCCTACGGCCTCGGCGCGTGTATCGCCATCGCACTCTGGGATACCGACAGCACGGTCGGAGCACTCGCACACACACTCTTGCCACGGCAGGACAAGGGTCTCGGCGCGTCCTCGGGGAAGTACGTCGACGCCGCCATCCAGACGATGCTCCGCGAGATGGTCGAAGCGGGTGCTGGCTACTCGACTATCGAAGCGCGACTCGTCGGCGGCGCGGATATCTTCGAACTCAAAGCGCTCGGTAAGGGTGTCGGCACGAAGAACGTCGCCGTCGCCCGCGAGGAACTCGACCGCCTCGACGTTCCCATCGTCGCCGAAGCGACTGGTGGCGAACACGGTCGAACCGTCGAGTTCGACACCGCGACCGGTCGACTCGAAGTCACCACCGCACACGCTGACGACGTGGAAGTGCTGTAGCGGGAATCTGCTACCTGCACGCAAAACGAGTGGTGGAAGGAGGGTGTTTGTCGGTCGGTTCGTGTGACGCACTCACTGGAACGTAAACGAGAGTGCGAGCGGAGTGCCGTTGGTGAGGTTGTCGCTCACCGGGCAGCGTTCTTCGACCGTCGAGAGCCACGTTTGGATGGTCTCGTCGGACGCGTCGACGTCGGCCGAGATGTCGACACGAATCTCTTCGTAGCCTGCACGGTGTTCGTCGCTCATCCCCATGAACTTCGCAGGGTCGAGATCACCCGCGATGTTGATTTCGAGGTCACGTACGTCGAGGTCCATCTCGCGGGCGACCTGGTGGGCGGTGACGTTCATGCACCCGGCGAGTGCGCCGAGGAGGTACTCGACGGGGTTCGGGCCGACGTCGGTCCCACCGAGTGTGGCGGGTTCGTCGACGACGAACTCGAAGTCACGGGTCGAGATACGGGTCTTGGTGTGGCTCTCTGCCTGTGCGCTGATGTCGAAAGTGAGGATTCGAGACTGAGTTTCTGTGGACATATTTCAAAATTCACTCGCTACAGTATTAATCCCGAATAGCGCTTCTCAAGCTCCGAGAAGCGTGTTAGTGACTGTCTGGCCCATCGAGTGGCGCTACTCCCCGAACGCAGAATCGGACTGGTCGGTGAGGACGTCGTCGAGGCCCCACTCTTCGGCCCGGGCACGCGCCTCTTCTCTGGCCTCGGAGCGAATCGCCTCGATAGCCTCGGCGTCGGCGAGGAACGCCTCGACAGAACTCTGGTCGCGTCCCTCTGCACGGCGGGATTCGGGCGCTTCCGCCGTGGTTCGCTCGGCCAGCCGCTCGTCGCCAGCGAGGGTGCGTGCCGGTTCGCCCGGTGGGACCCGAAACTCGACAGTCTCGTGTGCCTCTGCGAGCGCGTCGGCGTCGACGGCGTGGACCGTGACTCGGTTCGGGCCGGTGACGGCGAATCCGTCTAAGCCATCTCGCCCCCCACAGTCTCGTTCGGTGTCGTACGCGAGCACCGGGATGCCGTCTTCGAAGGTGACGACTCCCCTCGTCGCTTCGCCGAGGAGGAGTGCATCCTGCGGTTCGAAGACGACGTATCCCGTGAGGCGCTCGTCGAGGACCGTTTCGAGTACCTCGCTCGGGTCGTCGACGACGCGTGACCTGAGAAGTGCGCCGCGCGGAATCCTCATACGCGGTCGGGGACGACGGCGCGCTTGAATCGCTCTGCGACGTCTCGGCCGTCGCCGTCGCGCACGTCCAATCGTGCTGCTGCCTCGCGAAAGGCGTCTGCCGCCGCATCGTCCGGCGCGTGTGCCAACAGGGGTTCACCGGCCCGGCGGGCGGCCCGGACGGCGTCACTCTCAGGGACCGACGCGAGGGTCTGTCCCCCGAAGTAGCGACTCGCCTGTTCGGCGATTCGGTCGACGTCCTCGTCCGGTCGGACGCGGTTGAACACGACACCTGCCGTGTCGGTCCCGTACGAGTGGGCGTACTCCTGTACCTTCAGGCCGTCCGAGAGTGACGGCACCGTCGGTTGCAACACGACGACGATTCGGTCGGCGAGCACGATTGGTAAGACCGCACTCTTCGACCCGAGGGCGGCAGGCGAGTCGAGCAAGAGCACGTCGGTGTCGCGAGCGAGTTCGGCGACCACGTCGCGGAGTCGCGTCGGGTCTGCCGCTTCGAACGCGGCGAGACTCGTTCCACAGGGGACGACGGACATCCCGAACCGCTCGTAGACGGCGTCTTCGACGCTGGCGTCTCGGTCTTCGACGAGCAAGTCGTGGAGTGTCACGTCGGCGTCGTCCAGACCGGCGTGAAACAGCAGGTTCGCCATCCCCGTGTCGGCGTCGATGACGGTCACGTCGTACTCCTCGGCGAGCGCCATCCCCAGCGCGAGCGTACTCGTCGTCTTTCCCGTGCCGCCTTTCCCACTGGCGACGGCGAACGCCTCGACCATATCACCACGTGCCCGTCGTCTTCGCATAAGTGTTCGGAAGGGTGGTGTACGTGCGCCGACGAATCCAGACTCGTTTGGGAACAACAGTTATTGTTGTCGAGATAGGTCAAACAAACAGAAACCAATGACTTCGATTGCCATCGGAACGTTGTCTTTTGTGGTCGATGGGTCGACACTCGCCGTCTACGCGACGCTCGCAACCATCGCGTTCATCGTCTACCTGAATCTGTAGCGGGTGCATGTGCGCCCAGTCGGGCGAGAATCGTGGGCCGACTCGCCTCGTCAGACTGCTTCGGCGAGTGCGTCGAGGAGGCCGTCGTTCTCGTGGGGACGACGGACGTTTACGCGAACGTGGGAGTCGAGGCCTCGATAGTACCGTGCGTCTCGGACCGCGTATCCCCGTCTTCTGGTCTCTTCGAGGACTCGGTCGACGTCGTCCGCCCGGAACAAGACGAGCGAACTGTCGGCCGGGTACACGTCGTAGCCGAGCGCTTCGAGTTCCGCGACCATCCGGGGTCGCTCTCGGGCGATTCGGTCGCGCGTCTCTTCGAGGAACGCCTCCTGTTTGAGGCAGTAGGTCGCCGCCTCGACGGCCGGTGCCGACAGTACCCACGTACACCGGGCACGAGTGAGTTTGTCACGGAGTTCGCCCGTCGCGGCGGCGAATCCTGCCCTGAGCGACGGGACGCCGAAGACGTTGGTCACCGAGTGGAGCGTGATGACACCGTCGAGGCCGGCGGTACTCGGCAGGCGGGTGAATCCGAGGAACGACTCGTCGACGAGCAGTGGCGTGTCGACAGACTGGCACTCGTCGACGAACGACCGGAGGTCCGGCGTCGGGTACGCCGACCCCATCGGGTTGCTCGGGTGACTGAGAATCACTGCGGCGTGTTCGTCAGGGTCGACGTCGTCCAGGATTCGGTCGTGCGGCACGTGAACGGGTTCACCACCTTGGAGACGGATTTCACGCGCGTACTCGCCACAGCAGGGTGCAGGAATCGCGACGGTGTCGCCGGGAGAGACAGTCACACCGATTGCGAGTCTGAGACCTTCGATGACGCCTGCTGACGGGACGATTTGGTCTGGGTCGCATCCGACGTACTCGGCAGCGGCGACCCGAAACTCCGAGTAGTCGTCCAGTGAGTAGCGGCGGGACGTCGAAAACGCCGACTCGTAGATACTGGCGAGACCGGGAGGTCGTTCTGGGTTCGAACCCAGACTGAAGTCTACGAGCGTGTGGTCTGCGGTCCCGCCGTGCGTAACGGGGTCGACGTCGGGTACCGAACCGGGGTCCATAGTCTCTTGCTAGATACGAACGATATTCAATTCTTCTTAATAGACCTGTTATGTGTCGGTGATGATTTCCGGGTATATCGACTCACGTCCCACCGATTTCAAATTCGCGAGACGTGCGCCCTGTCGTCGGCGACGACCCCGTACTGCGCCGAGTCGACATCTCGTGGAATCGACACTGTTGCGTATCGCGAATCGAGACTCGCCAGAAGCGCGTCACGGACACAGACGCGCGCTGCGTGCCCGACTGGGGTCGCACTTCCAGAGAACGACTCCACCTCGCCAGCAGGGTCGGAGGCGGCGATTACGGCATCTGTCGTCGTCCCCGGCGACCCACACCGCGACAGTAACGTCGCGGCCTTCGCTTCGGCGGCAACCGCGACGAGATTCGCCAGTGCACCCGGTTCCAGTGCCCGCGTCGTCCCGACGACGACGTTTACCGTGCCGAGGTGGCCGTCGTCGCTCGGGGACGACGGCCGATTCGTCTCTTCGAGCGTGCCTTCCTCACTAGTGTCTGCGTCTTCCGACTCGAACTCCATCGGCAGCGCCGCCGGGTTGGACACGCCAGCAGTGACGATAGCCTCGACCGGTCCGAAACGGGCGCGCCGGGCGTGCTGTTGTTCGACGCCCGTCAGCAGTGTTGGGCCCGTCTCTTCGAACCCTGCATCGGTGCGCCGACGCTCGATGTAGGCGTCGAGGTCGGTCTCTGGCCACCCATCGGGGACGGTCACGTTGTAGGCGACGGGGCCGTGTGACTCCCCGCCGGCGTATCCCGTCGAAAGCCATCGCGTCTCGGGGCGATAGATTCGGCAGACGCCGTCGCGCTGTGTCGCCTCAAACATCGGCGAGTGCGCGGAGGAGTTCGTCGTTCTCCTCGGGGCGTTTCACGGCGACGCGAACGTGCGAGTCGAGCCTCGGGAACGTCGTCGCGTCGCGGATGGCGACGCCGCGTTCGCGGGCCGCCTCGACCACCGAATCCACGTCGCGGTCACCCACGTCCAACAGGAGGTAGGGCGCGTCTGACGGGGACACGCCGAACCGCTCCGACAGCGACTCGGCGAGACGCACTCGTTCGCGTTCGACACGGCCGCGGGTGTCTTCGACGAACGCGGTCTGTCGCATGCAGAAGGTGCCGACTCGTGCTGCGGGTGTCGAAAGCGACCACGAGCGCCGAGCGACGGCGAGTCGCTCACCGAGGTCACCGGTTGCGACGGCGAATCCCGCGCGAATACCGGGGAGGCCGAACATCTTGGTCAGCGAGCGAGCGACGACCACGCCGGGTTCGCCCGCGAGACTCGGTGCGTCGGTGAAGTCGAGGAACGCCTCATCCACGACGAGTACGGTCCCGACGTCGCGGCATCGGGCCGCGAAGGCACGGAGACGGTCTATACCCGCGAGTTCGCCCGTCGGGTTGTTGGGTGTACAGACGACTGCAACCTCGTGTGGTTCCGGGTCGGCGTCGAGAATCCCGTCGTGTCCGACGGCGACCGGGTCGGCCCCTTGCAGTCGAATCTCGCGGTCGTACTCGCCGAAACTCGGTTCGGGGACGAGCGCCGTATCGCCGGGGGAAAGCGTGACCTCGAAGGCGAGTCGGAGCGCTTCGAGTCCACCGGCGGTCGGGACCACCGAGTCGGCGTCGCAGTCGACGTAGTCCGCCGCCGCCGCGCGAAAGTCGCCGTAGTCGTCGTCGGGGTACCGTGTCGAGGCCGCGAGTGCGTCAGCGTACACGGCTTCCACGCCGTCCGGCCGGTCGGAGTTGGTGTTCGCACTGAAGTCCAGCACCGTCTCGTCTGTCGTTCCGCCGTGAGGAACGCGTGCCGTCCGTGCGACGGACTCAGGGTCCATGCTCTCTCCCGGCGACGGGTTCAGTGACCATCTTCGACTCCATCGACGGCCTGCGGGTCTAACCGCGACAGCACGTCGAGCGTCGCCGCCTCCACGTCGTCGAGGACGCCCATGTGGTCGGCGAGATAGAGCGCTCCGCCCATGCCAGCACCCTCTTTGGCCTCGCCGGCAGCGTACTGGTCGAGCGGGTGTGTCTCGAATCCGGGGTCGGTGACGACGAGGTCCACGTCGAGTTCGTCGGCCGCCGATTCGAGTTCGGGCACGTCGTCGGCGAGGTACGCCGTCGTCGCCAGCGTCAGGTCGCCGACTGCGCCCGCGTGTCGGACGAGTGCCGCCGCCGCGAGCAGTTGGGTGCCGCCGCCGAGTGTCACGTCGATATCGGCTTCGAGTGCGCCGACGGTCAGACCGGCGACGACGGGGAGAACGGGGTCACCGAGGTATCGTGTGGCGAGTTCCGGTTTGTGGGCGGCGTCGCCGGGAGACAGACCGCTGGCGTCCAGTGCCTCGGCGACCACGTCTTCTTTGAGACCCGTCGGGTTCTCCGGGAGCGACGACGACACGGGGAACGCTTCGCCGAGGGCACGGAACACCGCAAGCGCGGTTGTCGTTCCGCCGGGGACCGTCTCGCCGATGACGAGTTCGTCGTCGGGGAGTGCCGCACCGACCTGTCGTGCGGCCTCGAACGCACCCGGTGCAGTCGGGACTGGTTCGGCCTCGCGGATGTCGCGGCCGGGCCGTGCTCCGACGTCCATCGTCGGCGCGGCAGTCGATTCGGAGAGGCCGGCGTCGACGACGAGCACGTCGAATCCGGTGAGTTCGCGCACTGCGCGCGTGATTGCCGCGGGCGTCGGACACCCTGTCGGACTGACGGGCGTCACGGGCGACCGGACAGTCTGGCCGTACTCGATAATCTCGGCGTCGGCGCTCGGCGTGTGGCCGACGAGCGAGGGGTCTGCACCGGCGGCGCTGATACCGGGAATCTCGGCGGTTCGCGTCGTCCCGGCGACGAGGACTACTCGCATCGGTCCTCCGCGAGTGCGATGTCTGTCGGGCGGTTCACGTTGAGTGCCAATCGGGTGTCGGTAGTGAGGTACACGGTCGAATCTGTGTCGTCAGTGTCTGTTGTGTCTGGTTCGCTGTCTGTACGTTCTCGGGTGTCGGGGTCGACGACGCCCAGTCCGGTCGGGCAGACCATCTGGCCGCGGTAGTCGAAGACGAGCGATTCGTCGATGCTGCTGCCGAGGGCGCGCTTGGCGTCGACTGGAACGCACGCCGTGAGCGACCCGCCCTCGGCGGCCTCGATGACCGCATCGACGTGGTCGGCCAGCAACAGTGGAAGGTCGGCGACGACGGTCACGACCGGCCGCGAGACCCGGTCGAGGGCGAATCCCAGGTCGGAGACGTATCCGTCGCCGGGTGCGTCGATGCAGTCGACGCCGAGGCCACGCGCACGTGTGTTCGTCTCGGGGGTGTGCGGAGACGTGACCGCGTAGACAGTCTCGACCTGCGACTGCTGGAGTGCCTCGACGACGTGGTCGAGCATGGGTCGGCCGCAAATCTCGACCAGTGGCTTTTCGACCGGCGCGTCGAGACGGGTCCCGCGGCCCCCGCACATCACAAGAGCGTCCACGTCACCACCCCCACGTGAATCGCCGTCGCCCGCGCGAGTTCGTTCGTCGCGCCGAGTACGTCGCCCGAGACGCCGCCGAGTCGCTGGCGACCCCACGAGCGCACGAGGAGAGCGACGATTGGGCCGCAAACGAGTGCAGCGACGACGGCAGGACCACCTGTGACGGGCGCAAGCGCGACCACAGGGAGGCAGGAAACGACGACGGCGAGAAGTCCCGACGGGTCGTTCTCGCCGACGAGCGCCGACCCGAGGCCCTCGTGTGCCGGGTCGCCGAGGCAGACCAGCGTCGCCATCCCGGCTTTCGCACCAACCTCGGCCGCGAGCGCAATCGCGACGCCTGCCGTCAGTGTCAGACGGCCTCCAGCGCCGGCGAGACCGAACGCCCCGAGCGCGAGGACGACGAGCGTGAGGCCGAGTGCGAGGAGGCCACCGACGCCCGTCTGGGAGTCCTTCAGGACCGAGAGTCGGCGCTCGGCGTCGCCGTGGACGACGGCCGCATCACCGAGGTCAGCGAGGCCGTCGGCGTGGGTGACGCCCGTCACGAGGTAGATGGTGACGAGGTAGAGCGCCGCCGCGGTCGGAATCGGGAGGGGGAGGAGCAACGGGAGCGCTGCGAGGCCCCCGACCACGTAGCCGACGAGTGGAAACGCGGCGGGTGTCCGCCTGAAGGCGTCCCACTCGGACTCGCCACCCCCGACTGGGAGACGAGTGAGGAACCCGAGGCCGCCGCGGACCGCGTTCAGAACCACGCGACCACCCCCGTGAGGGCGAAGGCGACGAGTCCAGCCCGTGAGACGAGACGGACGCCCCGTGCGGCCGTGTCGGCGTCGGGGAAGTCGGGGCCGGCGTCTAACAGGTAGTGGCCGGGTTTCTCCAGTCGCGTCCCGAGGAGTGCCGCCAGCGTCGCCATCGGCCACCCGGAGTTGGGTGACGCTGGTCGGCGAGCGAGCGACTGAACGCGAGAAAGGACGCCCGGAGACCCGGCGGCGACGGCCAGTAAGACGGCCGATGCGCGTGCCGGAAGCCACATCACTACGTCGTCGAGGCGCGCGGGGACGCGCCCGACTGGTTTGTGGTGATACCCGAGCATCGAGTCGAGTGTGTTGACGGCTTTGACCCACGCGGCTGCCCCCGCCGCGAGCGAGAGCGAGACCGGCGCGAGGAGTGCGAACGCGAACAGCGGTGCGACCAGTCCGTCGGCGAGGTTCTCGGCCGCGCTCTCGACGGCCGCACTTCGAATCTCGCCCGCAGAGAGCGACGCCGGGTCGCGTCCGGCGAGGGCACGCAGTTCTGCCCGGGCCGTCTCGATGTCGTCTGTCGTCGCCGCGACGACTGTCGCTGTCGCGTCGAGCAACATCCGCAGACTCGTCGTCGAAAAGAGCACGAGTGCGGCGACACCCGCGCCTGCCCACGGAGAGACGAGTGACGCGCCCCACGTCGTGGCCGCGACGACACCTCCTGCGACGGCGGGCAAGAAGAGCGCCACGAGTGCACCGACTGCAACTGGGTGTGCCCACTCGCGGTCGAACGGTGCGACGAGACGACCGAAGAGGGCGACTGGGTGAACCCGTGTCGGCAGTTCGGCAAACGACCGGTCGAGGACCGCAGCGACGACGACGGCCACTGTCGCCGTCACGGGCACGGGTCCCTCCCAGACCGTAACCGCGCTGCGAGCGAATCGAGCGTGGTCGTCTGTACGTCCACGAATCGCCCGCCGACACCCTCGACACCGCCGTCAGTGTCCGAGTCGTCACCGACGTGAACCAACGCTGCGGGGTCCACGTCGAGGGCGCGAGCGACTGCTTCGAAGGATTGCGGGTGTGGTTTCCGCCATCCACAGGCCACGCTGGTCGTGATGGCGTCGAATCCATGGCGGTCGAGGTCCGACCGGATGAGCGTCCGTGCGACGAGTTCCGGAACCGAGCAGTTCGACAGGAGGCCAACAGGACCGGTCTCGCGGGCGGCCTCGACTGCCTCGACGGCACCGGGCCGCGTCGTCACCTCGGGGTCGAACGCAGTGATGACTGCCCGCCGAGCGGCGTTGTCTGGCGACTCGACGCCGCGCGACCGAAGGGCCGCCGCGACGTGCGCCGGGAGCGGAACTTCTGCACCCTCGGGGGCGTCGATGTGAACCTCGCGGTAGGCGTCGTCCCAATCTGCAGGGACGTCGACACCGTACGTGCGAAGCGCGTCAGCGACCGCTGTGCCTGGGTCGGCGGGGTACTCGGCGTCGACGAGCGTTCCAAAGAGGTCGAACGTGACTGCCACTACGATTGCATTGGTGAAACTCTACTTGAATTTAGCGAAGCCCGAGGCGGACGACGGTTCAGATGCGAATCGTGTTCGACTCGATATCGCGGGGGAAGTACGTGAGCGTCTCCGTTCCAGACTCGGTGACGAGGACCGTGTCAGAGTGGCGATACCCGGCCGTCTCGGTGTAGAGACCGGGTTCGATGGTGTAGACCTGCCCGGGGGCGACGTCGGCGTCCGATTCTGTGTGGTCGGTGAGTGGGTCAGCGCAGTGGTCGGCCCACCCACGGTCGATGTACGGCGGTTCGTGCGCACCGAGGCCGATGTTGTGGCCGACGTGGTGTCGTGCGAGGTCCGTCACGCCCTGTTCTTCGAAGTAGTCCCAGACGGCGTAGTCGACGTAATCGACTGGCACGTCGGGGCCGAGTGCGTCGATTGCGATATCCTGTGCTTCCAGCATGATGTCGAAGTAGTACTCGTCGTCGTCGGTGGGGTCGCCGAGGAACATCGTTCGCTCCAGTTCGGAGTGGTAGCCGTCGACGTTCGCCGTCGCACCCGTGATGATGACGTCCCCCGCAGACAGTCGCTCGTTGGGAGTAAACCCGTGTGGACGGGCCGTCTGTGCGCCAGAGATGTACCCAGCGTGAACCGGGCCGACACCGCGTGTCCGAACCGCGTATCTCTCGCCGAGTGTGTCGAGCATGGCACGCGACGCGTCCATCGACGCGCGCTGTGAGACGGTAATCGGGTGGGCACCGACTGTCGTGTACTCCACGAGGTACTGATGGCCGAGGTTCGCCCACCGAACTGACTCACGGATGCACACGAGTTCGGCGTCGGTCTTCTCCCAGCGCATCCGGTCGGCCCACGACTGCTCGACGACGTCGACTGACGCCGAGAGCGGGGGGCCGTAGTACCCCATCGTTCCCGGCGCGCCGTCCATGTCGGCGGCGACGCATCTCACGTCGAGTTCTCGGAGCGTCTCGACGATGGTCCCCATCGGGTCACCGTGGGGATAATCGAAGTACGAACGAACTCGGTCGATTCGGTCCATCTCGCTCGCACGTTCGAATTCGAGTCGTGGGACGACGAGTTCCACCCGACCGTCGGTGACGACGAGTGCGACGGGACGTTCGGTCTGGACGTGGTTGAATCCCGAGAGGTACTCGATGTTCGTCGCATCGAACCAGAGTGCTGCGTCGGCAGTCGTGTCCGCGAGACTCCCGCGGATGGCGTCGAGGCGTGCGGCGAACTCGTTCGTGGGAAGACGCGAAGACATAACATAATTATCACTTTGTATGCGGATAAGTAGCATGCTTGCGATGCGGACGGTCACGGACGGCACAACGACGAAGCCCGTGGTGGCCGCGAGGGTTATGCGCGAGCAGTACCCGACTCCCCCGAGTATAGATGCCGGTGGTCCTTCGACTCGACCGATGAGTCTGCTGGGAACCGAAGCCCCCGACTTCACGCTCGAACGCACCGCCGGCGACGAAGTAACCCTCTCAGAGACGCTAGAGAGTGGCCCGACTGTCGTCCTCGTCAACCGCGGCCACTGGTGTTCGTTCTGCGCCGAACAGCTCCAGACCTTCGACGAAGTTGCCTACGACCTCTGGTTCAACGACGGCGTCGACGTACTGCCCGTCGTGACGAGCGAACTGGGCGACCTGACGGAGATGCGCGACCGGTTCGACTTCGACTTCCAACTCGCGGCCGACCCAGATGGGTCGGTCGCAGACCAGTACAGCGGGACCGAAGAGACGAGTCACGGTGTGACCGGCATCGCTGGCACGTACGTCGTCGACGAAGACGGTGTCGTCCAGTACGAACAGGTTGCCGACCACCCCGCCGACCGGACCTATGGCAACTGGGTCCGCTACTTCATCCGCAACGACTACGAAGACATCTTCGCGTAACCGACCGGACTTCACTCCCATCCGTACGCTCCCCCCTGTCGGCCCGTCACCGAGTCGGGCCGTTTCGCGTCGCTGCGACGCCCTGTTCGTCTCTCTCGGAATCGTGTCGTTCGACACGAGAGAACACTTATCACACTCGTTTACGGATGAGCGATGATGGACATCGACCCCGAGAGCGCTGTCGACGAGATGTACCGCCTACTGACGAGTCTGATTATCCCGCGACCGATAGGGTGGGTCTCCACGCGGAGCGCCGACGGCGTCGACAATCTCGCCCCGTTTAGTTTCTACATGGGCGTCATCGAGGCAGAACCGCCAGTCGTGATGTTCTCAGTCGAACAGCGACCGGATGGAACGCTGAAAGATTCGGCGCGAAACGCTGTCGAGACGGAAGCGTTCGGCCTCAATCTCGTCACTGCCGACCTGGTCGAACAGATGGACCGGACGAGCGAGTCCGTCGAACCGGGCACCGACGAGTTCGAAATCGTCGGACTCGAGAGACGTGAAGCGACCACCGTCGACGTTCCACTCGTCGCCGCGGCGAAAGCGACGATGGAGTGCACACTCCACGATACGATGGACATCGGCGACCACACGGTGGTTTTCGGGCACATCGAACGCATCCACGTCGACGACTCACTGTTGACAGACGGAAAAATCGACGTGACGAAGATAGACGCAGTCGGTCGGTTGACCGGGTCGTACTACGCGAACCTCGAACCGTTCCAGGTCGACCGTCCGTGGAAGGAGACGTAGCGTTCGGTCACGGATTCACCAGCGGTCCGTCAGCAGTTCACCAACGATGGTGGACGTGCTCGCGTGCGTACGTATCGTACACGTCTTCGACGTGGTGGAACTGCTCGGCCGACAGCGGTGGCAACGACGCGGCAGCGACGTTGTCGCGGATGTGTGACGGTGTCTTGGACCCGGGGATGACGGTGCTCACAGCGTCGAACGAGAGAATCCAGCGGAGTGTGAACTGGGCGAGCGAGACGCCGTCCGGAACGACGGATTCGAGTGACTCTGCCGCGGCGAGACCATCTTCGAAGGGGATGCCCGCGAACGTCTCGCCCACGTCGAACGCCTCGCCGTGGCGGTTGTAATTGCGGTGGTCGTTCTCGGGGAATTCGGTCTCTGCCGAGAGCGCACCGGTGAGGAGACCAGAGGCGAGTGGAACACGCACGATGACGCCGACGTTTCGGCGCTGGGCCTCGCGGAAGAACAGTTCGGCGGGTCGCTGACGGAGGGGGTTGAAGATTATCTGAACCGTCTCGACGCCGTCGTATTCGATGGCTTTCAGCGCGTCTTCGACCTTCTCGACGCTCACGCCGTAGTGGTCTATCTTCCCCGCGTCTTTCAGGTCGTCGAGGGCGTCGAACACCTCGGGACGGTAGTAGACGTCGCGAGGTGGGCAGTGCAGTTGGACCAGGTCGAGCGAGTCGACGCCGAGGTTCTCACGACTCCGGTCGACGAACCGTTCGAGGTTCTCGTGGGTGTAGCGGTCCGCCTCGTGTGGGTCGAGTCGCCGTCCCGCTTTCGTGGCGACGACGACGTCGTCGTCGCGTTCCTCCAGAGCCGACTTGATTCGTCGCTCGCTATCTCCGTCGCCGTACACGTCTGCGGTGTCGAGAAACGTGATTCCGGCGTCCAGTGCGGCATCGATTGCGTTGGCGGCTTCTTCGTCGGACACGGAACCCCAGTCGCCCCCGAGTTGCCACGTTCCGAGACCGATTTCCGAGACGTCGAATCCTGTCGTACCGAGTGGTCTGGAATCCATGTGTCTGCGTACAGAGAGACGACCAGTAAATCACGGGGTCACGGCAGGAGCTTACGTGACGATACGGTCGGGTCGCGAGAGACGAATCACTGCTCACGTTGTTCGCAGGAAAAGTCCGCTCTTCCCGTCCTCGTGAGTGAAACGAACGAGTGCTCGTGGCGAACATGGCGAGCCACGGTGATTTGAATACCGTGAGACGCTTCGCGCCTCACGAACTCTCGTTCGCTGTCGCTCACGAGAACTCGCTCGCAAATCTCCGATTTGCTCGCTGCTCAAATCGGGTCGAGGTGGACGTTTCACTGCTCACGTTGTTCGCAGGAAAAGTCCGCTCTCCCCGATTTGAACGGGGGACAAGCCGATCTACAGTCGGCTGCTCTGCCAGGCTGAGCTAAGAGCGGTCACTGATTTCTATCCGGTGGACGGTTTTAACGATTATCATTCGCCCGCCGTGCGTGTGCTGTCTGTCAGACGGAGGCGAACATTAATATGCCAACAACTTGATTCCCGGATAGATGACGAAAATCACGTTCCGCGCCGACGATGCACTCGTCGAGCGTCTGGACGGCCTCGACACATCGAAGAGCGAGGCCATGCGCGAGGCACTCCGTGAGTACCTCGACCAAGTGGAACGTGACGACGGTTCGGCAGCCCACTCCGACACCGAACCACAGCATTCCGACGACGAAAGCGAACTCGATGCGGCGCTGGCGACGCGAGTCGAACGCCTCGTCGAAGCACAGTTGTCCGAACGTCTCCCAGAACTCGTCGAGGAGACGCTAGCTGCCCAAGAAGACGAACACGGCCCGTCCGAAGTAAACGTGAACATCAACGTCGACGGGTCGAGTCCCGATTCGTCCGTAAACACGGAGTATGGTCGGGAGTCGACGCCGAGTAAGGGACGTAAGACACCGAGTCAAATCGACGAGGCAGAGCCGTACGAGGCGGAATCGACGTGCGGTCAGTGCGGCGAATCGGTGGACGCCTCACACGTATACTGTCCGAACTGCGGTGAGAAGACGTCCCAACGGGTCTTCTGTGAGTGCGGCGACGAACTCCGTTCGGACTGGGCGTTTTGCCCAGATTGTGGCCGTCGGACACCTGCGGCCGACGTTCTCGAGTAGCATAACCACCGATTAATCGTCCGTATACGGGTGATTCAGGGGCCCGTCTTACAATCGCCGTTACATTTATATCCTATCGCTTTGTGGTGACTATCGCGTAAGACGGTTGTCTTACAGCCATCCAACGGCGGCCCGCAACCCGGCGCCGTCCGTTGGTTTTGGGCCGTAAGACACTCGCACACAAGTGCGGCGCGCCGTCTTACCGGGGGAATGAAAATATGGAGCGTGTGACACTACGAATTCCGAAGCAGCAAATCGAGGAGGTCGAGCGAATGGTCGAGACGGGTGAATTCCCGAACCGGTCTGAAGCCATTCGGTCCGCCGTCCGCGAGATGCTCAACGAACAGACGACCGACAAACGCCAGCGCGAATCGACCAGCAAGCGCGGCTGGGCAAAGGTGTAAACCGATGCAAGATATCGTTCGCGAGGCGATGGAACGAGACGAGGCAGAGCGCAAGACGAAACTGGAAGACACCGGTGACGACCAGTTCGGCGACCCTCGTATCGTGATTGTCGGCTGTGGTGGTGCTGGGAACAACACTATCAACCGACTGTACAACATCGGCGTCGAAGGTGCCGACACGGTGGCGATCAACACCGACAAGCAGCACCTGAAGATGATCGAAGCAGACACGAAGATTCTCGTCGGAAAGTCCCTGACGCAGGGTCTCGGTGCTGGTGGCGACCCCTCGATGGGGGAGCGAGCGACCGAGATGGCACAGGGAACCGTCAAGGACGTCCTCGGTGACGCCGACCTGGTGTTCGTGACTGCGGGGATGGGCGGTGGCACCGGTACCGGTGCAGCACCCGTCGTCTCCAAAATCGCAAAAGAGCAAGGCGCAATCGTCGTCGGCATGGTCTCGACACCGTTCAACGTCGAGCGTGCCCGGACGGTGAAGGCCGAAGAGGGACTCGAGAACCTCCGCAACGAGGCCGACTCCATCATCGTGCTGGACAACAACCGCCTCCTCGACTACGTCCCGAACCTGCCCATCGGCAAGGCGTTCTCGGTCATGGACCAGATTATCGCCGAGACCGTCAAGGGCATCTCGGAGACGATTACCCAACCGTCGCTCATCAACCTCGACTACGCCGACATGTCGACCATCATGAACCAGGGCGGCGTCGCGGTGATGCTCGTCGGTGAGACACAGGACAAGAACAAGACTCAGGAAGTGGTCAACGACGCGATGAACCACCCACTCTTGGACGTCGACTACCGGGGTGCATCCGGTGGTCTCGTCCACATCACGGGCGGCCCCGACCTCACACTCAAGGAGGCCGAGGGAATCGCGAGCAGCATCACCGAACGACTGGAGGCCGCTGCGAACGTCATCTGGGGCGCTCGCATTCAGGACGAGTACAAAGGGAAAGTCCGCGTCATGGCCATCATGACCGGTGTCCAGTCGGCGCAGGTCCTCGGCCCGACGACACAGAAGCAGGCCGATAAGTCGCGCCAGAGCATCGAGGGACACCAACAACAGCAACAACAGCGCTCGGAATTCGACAGTTCGCAGCGTGTCGAGACGCCGCAGAGCGGTACGTGGTCTGACGGTGGCCGAGACGAGTCCGAGAAGAACAACGGACTCGACGTTATCCGGTAACACCCTGTCGGACCCGTTCGGACGCCGCCGCGTCCGTCCGACACGAGTTCTGTCGTGGGGTTCACCCACCTTTCTACACTATCGACACCTGACTCGTGAGTGGCGACGATGTGGCCGCGACGAAAATCAGTGGAGACTCGTCGGTTACACCGCCTCGATAGATTCGAGGAGGCGGCACTTCCGACAGACGTCGCTCGCCGTCTTCGACCCGCAGCGCTCGCACTCGTTGAGGTCGACCTGTCCGTCGCCGCGGTACTCGTCGGCGACTAACTCCGCGAGTTCTTCGTACCCCGCCATAATCGAGTGCCGCGTGCCGGGGTGGTTCTCTTCGAGTTTCAACAGGAGTTGCTGAATCTCACCGCGGTACGCCTCCGACGAGTGCGGACACTCGGTGATGTGTGCCGGGAGGTCTTTGAGATGGGCGTAGAGGGCGACTTCTTTCTCGGGCACGTCGCGGAGTGGCTTGGCCCGTGGGATGAAGTCGCTAGACTTCCGGCGCTTCTCGAAGTCACCGATGCTGGCGTCGAAGTGTTTCGCCACCTGTCTCAGGTCGCCTTCGAAGAAGTTCATCAGTGCAGTCTGTGCCTCGTCGTCGAGGTTGTGTCCGGTGAACAGTTTGTCCGCGTCGAGTTCGTCGGCGAAGCGTTCGAGGAGGTCACGGCGGAACACGCCACAGTACGCACAGGCGGCCATGTTCTCGGGGTCTTTCTCGACGACGTCGTCCATCTGGACGCCAAACTCCTCTTGGTACGAGACGACTTCGTGACGGATGTCGAGGTCGTCGGCGAGTTCGACACAGGCGTCGACGGACTTGTCGCGGTACCCCTCGATTCCCTCGTGGATGGTCAACGCGACGAGTTCGATGCGCGGGTCGCGTCCGAACGTCTCGTCGAGGATGTGCGTGAGGACGACGCTGTCTTTCCCGCCGGAGAGGCCGATGACCCACGTCTGTGGGTCCTCGGGCGTCGCATCTCGCGGGAGCATGTTGTCTTCGCGGATACGCCGCCGCACGCGTTTCTCGACCGAGGCACAGAAGTGTTCGTCACAGAGGTGTGCCCCGGAGTAGGCCGCGTGCATCACCGCGTCCCGACTGCACTTGTCGCACTCCATTGCCGGTCGCTTGCTTGGCAGGAGGGATACGGGTTTCGCCTCGGGACGACCGAGACGTTCGTTCGCAATCGGTTTGCCTGTTCGCTACTCACAGACACGCAATGGAACGAGACGCCGCCCTCGATCGGGTCGAGGCTATCGTCGACGCCGTCGAGTCCGAGACGCTCCCGGTTCCGGTCCGCGAAGTGTGGGTCTACGGCGACGTCGCCCTCGGACTCGACCCACTCGACCGACTCGACGTGTACGTGACGAAAGACATCCTGCTCCGGGGCGACCCCGACGCAGCCAGTGAGTTCGAGACGTCACACGGCGTGAAAGGCGTCGGAAAGAGCATCCGTGCCGAGTGGGCACGCGAACACCCCGACTTGGTTCGTGCGAACACGAACGGGTACGCCGCGCCCGAGAAGTGTCTCGCTGCGCATCTCTTGCCGGACGACGACGAACCCGTCCACCTCGAAGTGTGCAACGCCTCGTTCGAAGACAACGTCACCCAGCGTCTGAAAGGCGCCGTCTCCCGCGAGGCATACGAGCAGATTCTCGACCCGCGCGGCGTCTGTCTCTACGCCGACGGCCAGCGTTCACCGAGTGCGATGGAGAAACTCCGAAACGGCGAGTTCGCGTTCCCGACGCTCACTGGTGCGTTGGAGATGCTCGGCTTGGAGTCCGACGAAGCAGAGACGGCAGTCGAAGCGATGCGAACCTACCGCGCCGAACAGACGGGGACGACGGTTCGCGGCGACGTGGTGTAGGAAGTAGCGACGCGGTTTCATCCGCGACGACGCGAATTACTCTCTGGACCGGCCGTCCGCAGAGCGACGGTTGTACTTCTCGCCTTCCGCTTTGGCACGACGTTCTGCTTCGTTTCGGTCCATCTTCGGGCGATTCTTCGTCTCCTGTTGCATGGCCCAGTAGAGGACCAGCGGAGCGCCAATCGCGAGAGCGAAGAAGAGCACGAAGACGAATCCATCGGCGGCCATACACGTCCGTCGGACGGAACCGTTGTAGTCGTTCGGGCATCAGATTTATGTCATCTTCCGCAACACGTCTCGGTGTGAGCCCTCCAACAGAATCCGGCCGCAGCGGGTGTCCGAAGTGCGGTCACACGGAAGCAGAGACTGATACGATTGCGACGTCCGGGAGCGGGTTGACGAAGATGTTCGACATCCAGAACCGCCAGTTCACGGTCGTCTCGTGTACGAACTGCGGGTTCTCGGAACTCTATCGCGGCCGCTCCAGCGGGAACATGATAGACCTCTTCTTCGGCTGAGACCGGTTCGGCTCGGCGTTCGGGTCGTCGGCCCCGCTTTCGGGAGAAGTTGTCCACATCGATTAGCCGACGTGCTCACGTGTGAGACGGTGCGCAGAGTGAATTACACCCGGCCAGTCGTCACGTCGAACGGGACGACTTCGGCCCGGCGATACGTCCCGTCTCGAATCTGCTCGACAACCTTGCGGCCCATCTGTCGCCACTCGCGGCGGAGTGCGTCGTACGTGTCTGACCCGTCGAGGCCACGACGAAGTTCGGCCTCGTGTCGGTCGAGTCCCTCGCCGGTGGCCTTCTGTGCTGCACTCTGCACGTCCCACTCGTCGTACGGCGGTTCCACGAGTTTTCGGTGGTGGTATCGTCGGGTTCCGACGAGCGAGAGGCCGGCCGCAGCGAACACGTCTGTCACGCGTTCCCCGAGTGCGACGTTGGTCTGCACGCCGTCGAGGAACGCCTCTCTGACTGTGCGTTCGAGGGGGACTTCCGCGGCGACGGTCGAATCGACGCCGACGGCGGCGTTGTCCGGTTCGACAGTCGCCACGAGGTCAGACGAGACGCGTGCGAACTCGCGCACTGCGGCGATGGGGTCTGGGAGATTCACGAGCAACGCCTGACAGACCACGAGGTCGAAACTGTCGTCGGCAAACGGGAGTCGCGTCGCGTCACCAGCGACTGCCTCGATTCCGGGTCGGGTTGCCGTGGTCGAGAGCAAGTCGGTGTCGGCGTCGACGCCGACGACGCGGGCGTCGGACTCGTCGGCGAGGATGCGCGTGAACTCGCCCGTCCCGCATCCAACGTCGAGGATGTTCGTCCGACTGTCGAGTTCCAGGTCGGCGAGGGCCGCCCGCGAGTCGTCCCACATCCCCTGTCGCGTCCGCTGGAGATACGATTCAGAGAATCGTCGCACACTCGTCGTCGGCCACCGTGAGACAAAAATCAGTCGGTGCAGTGAGACCGGTCTCAGAAGACGGCCGGTCTAGTTCTCGTCGGCGCGGTACTGACGGACCCGGTCGATGTTCCACGCGAACCCCTTGCCGTCTTCCGTCGGTGTCTCCAGGACGAGTGGCACGTCGTTGTCCACGATAACGTCGTGGTTGATGAACGCGCGCATGCCTTCTTCCCCGATGAGTCCCTCGCCGATGAGGGCGTGTTCGTCCTTGTTCGTGCCGCACTCGTGTTTCGAGTCGTTCAGGTGGACGCACTTGAGGTGTTCC
>NZ_LOPV01000001.1 GCF_001469865.1 Haloferax profundi | reverse complement strand
ACAGTATGCCAACCTACGGAATCGTACTATGAGTACGCCGCCAGGTCTCGGAGATGGATTTGAGCCCCGATCATTTTCGACGCCTCGAACCTCGGCCGGTAAGCTGTTACGCTATTCTTAGAGGGTAGCTGCTTCTAAGCTCACCTCCCGGCTGTTTAGGGCTCGAGACAATCTTCAATCGCACTTAATCCATACTTTGGGTCCTTAACCTAGCTCTGGGTTGTCTCCCTCACGGTGCACAAGCTTACCCCGCACACCGGACTCCCTGAGTCTACGACGTTCGTAAGTTCGGAGTTTGACAGGGAAGCGAACTCCTCTCGGAGTCCGGATTCCCAATCGGTCGCTCTACCTCACGAACTATCTCATCAGAGGTCATGCTTCGACATGTTTCGGTTGGAACCAGCTGTTGCCAAGTTCGATGGGCCTTTCACCCCTACACCAGAGTCACGAGAGGGTATTGTAGGACACCAACTCTAACGGGCCTCCACGCAGCTTTCGCCACGCTTCACCCTGCTCCGGCGTAGATCACTTGGTTTCGGGTCGCATCCGGTTGGCTCCCCGCCCTTGAAGACGGTGGCCCTGGTCAAAGACTGCGGCCGTATCGGTTTCCCTATGCCTCCGGGGGTTCACCCCTTAGACTCGCCAGTCAGATGCACTCCATGGTTCGTTTTTCAAAACGTACGACGTAACATCGGCTTCGTCTGAGTCTTACTACGAGATCGCTCTCAGTTCATTCGTCAGACGACCTTGTATGCCACGTCGCTCTATCGCCAACTGATTTCAAGCCCTATTGCACCGCCCTTTTCGGGGTGCTTTTCAGCGTTCGCTCACGCTACTTGTTCGCTATCGGTCTCGAGGAGTGTTTAGTCTTCGCAGTTGATGCCTGCGTAATTCACGAGGGATATCCAACCCCCGCTATTCTGGAACAACCCCGGGACCTTTTTCTTACACTACGGGGTTTTCACCCTGTATCACGCTCCGTTCCAGGAGACTTCGTGTAAGATCCAGGTCCGTTACGGGTAGTCCGTACACCACATTGCCCGAAGGCTTCGGTTTGGACTGTGTCGCTTTCACTCGCCGTTACTCACGATATCGCGGATTGCTTTCTTTTCCTGCTCCTACTAAGATGTTTCAATTCGGAGCGTTCCCCATTGCGCAAGGCAATTGCGTGGGGATTCCCATTCGGAGATCCTCAGTTCTTTCCCTCCATGCGGGTCCCTGAGGCTTATCGCAGCTTGGCACGTCCGTCATCGGCTCTCGAGCCGAGCTATCCACCAGCTGGCACAGTAGCCAGTTGATATAGTCACTGTGACCCGGAGAACGGGTCCAGTGGACGCCTGGATTGCACGTACACACGGTTTCATCAAACGCCCAGTAGTCTTCTGGCGCGTTTTCGACCCTTCCCAACCACGCTTGCGCGGGTTGGTGCATCAGTCGTCAATGCTCATTCCTTCGTATCGTCGTCCCACACTTAAGGGGCACGATTCAACGAGGGTTGAACATTGCTTACCATGGACCCACAGGGATTCGAACCCTGGGCATCCTCCTTGCAAAGGAGGCACTCTACCACTGAGCTATGGGCCCCATGTCAGCCCTAGTAGTTCTAAGGTGTCCGAACGGATGGTGTTCGAACTCGGAAGATCGCGTGTGAGCCACCCCGTCGGGGTGGTCTCGGTCGTTAGGAGGTGATCCAGCCGCAGATTCCCCTACGGCTACCTTGTTACGACTTAAGCCCCCTTGCGAAGCCCAGATTCGACTGTCGTGTGACAGCCTCATCCGGACCTCACTCGGGTGCTTTGACGGGCGGTGTGTGCAAGGAGCAGGGACGTATTCACCGCACTCTTGTGAAATGCGATTACTACCGAATCCAGCTTCATGAGGGCGAGTTTCAGCCCTCAATCCGAACTACGATCGAGTTTAGGAGATTAGCGTTCTCTTTCGAGATAGCAACCCATTGTCTCGACCATTGTAGCCCGCGTGTAGCCCAGCTCATTCGGGGCATACTGACCTACCGTTGCCCGTTCCTTCCTCCGCTTTAGCAGCGGCAGTCCTTCTAATGTACCCAGCCAGTCGAAACTGCTGCTGGCAATTAGAAGTGCGGGTCTCGCTCGTTGCCTGACTTAACAGGACGCCTCACGGTACGAGCTGACGGCGGCCATGCACCTCCTCTCTATAGCATCGTGGCAAGGTCATCAACCTGACCGTCATTACTATAGTCGGAGCTGGTGAGATGTCCGGCGTTGAGTCCAATTAAACCGCAGGCTCCTCCGGTTGTAGTGCTCCCCCGCCAATTCCTTTAAGTTTCATCCTTGCGGACGTACTTCCCAGGCGGCTCGCTTCTCGGCTTCCCTACGGCACAGCACAGGCTCGTAGCCTGTGCCACACCTAGCGAGCATCGTTTACAGCTAGGACTACCCGGGTATCTAATCCGGTTCGAGACCCTAGCTTTCGTCCCTCACCGTCGGATCCGTCTTCTCGAGGTGCTTTCGCCATCGGTGGTCCGTCCAGGATTACGGGATTTCACTCCTACCCCGGACGTACCCCTCGAGCCTTCCGGTCCCAAGCCACGTGGTTTCCACCGGACGCCCGCCAGTTAAGCTGGCGGATTTCCCGATGGACCTTCGTGGCCGGCTACGGACGCTTTAGGCCCAATAATATCGGTCATCACTTGGGCTGCCGGTATTACCGCGGCGGCTGGCACCGGTCTTGCCCAGCCCTTATTCCCCGACCGCCTTACAGTCGGGAAAAGCGAGGACTATATGCCCTCGCACTTGGGGTCCCCTTATCGCACTTGCGTACAGTGTAAAGGTTTCGCGCCTGCTGCGCCCCGTAGGGCCCGGAATCTTGTCTCAGATTCCGTCTCCGGGCTCTTGCTCTCACAACCCGTACCGATTATCGGCACGGTGGGCCGTTACCCCACCGTCTACCTAATCGGCCGCAGACACATCCTACGGCGCCGGAGCGTTTGGGAGAGTCGGCATTCAAGCGTGACTCTCCTATGAACTATTAGCCTCAGTTTCCCGAGGTTATCGTTCTCCGTAGGGTAGTTTGTCCACGTGTTACTGAGCTTTCCGCAACGAGTCTAAGCTCGTACAACTAGCATGGCTAAATCGGACCCCAATAGCAATGACCTCCGGCAGGATCAACCGGAATGGGTCGCGACCATTTAAACCTGGTCGCGGGGTGTTGGCGGGTGAATGGCAGCGTAATGCTGTCAAATCACCGTTCAAAGGTCCGAGTTCGAATGATATCCGTTCGGATATCACCGAACTACTAGGGCTAACATCAGATACCGTCTTGCGGCGTACCGCAGGGGCGGAATCCTCATTTCCTTCGGATTTGAATCGAGGTGGTTCGTGGGTATAAACCCGTCGAACCTCGCTCGACCGAATCCGGTGAGGCGGGACGCGTTGAATCGCCCCGCAATCGCGGTGTGTCGTTCGCATTCTTCCGAAATGCCTTGGACCACTTAAGGTCGTCGTCTCGTGGCAGCCCCGGGAAGGTGTGTCATCCCGGTGAGCGCCAGACGACCGTGGGTCGGTGGGCGTTCGGACGAAGCCTTCGGGGGGAGTACCCCCGTGCGCTTCTTCACATTACTTCGAATGGCACGGTTACAT